>CADCHG010000043.1 GCA_902801155.1 uncultured Prevotellaceae bacterium
CTTTTTGTGGTCTTGGCTTGTTGCAACTACCATTTAACCACTTTGAGGGGTGTCCCTGTTCCTTTTTTTATTTTCCTCCTACTTTTATTTTACACCGAGCTCCGTCGGGGAAATGCGAAGCACAGCCCGTTCCTCCATCGGCTTCCAGAGGGAACAGCCTGCGTTGCCGGTCAAACTGTCCCCGTCAGGTCCATTGAGCGTAACCTCCGTGCTGTCCCGTTCAAGCAGGTCAAGGATATCCCCAAAGGTAATACCCATTCGATGCTTCATTTCAGTTCACCATCCTCACATCAACTCGCGGACAGGTTGACCCTTCCGTTTTTTCGGTCGAAGTGTCTTTTATCCTATCAGCAAATCCTTAAGAAACCTTTATCTCAATTCTAAAAATTTCTTAAAGCAAACTGGAAAAGAAAAACCGCAGAGCGTAACCATTCCGGCTGCGCTCTGCGGTCTGTTTCATATCTCTCTTCGTTGTTTTTCGATGATTCATAATCCGATCAGAAAGATGACAAGGATGTAAAAGCCGACAACACTCACCGTCGCCAACAAGTCGAATATGCCCAGGATGCGCACGGCTCTGTCCCCTTTGCAAAGCTTACGTCCGACAAAGAAGAAAATGAAGCCGAAAAAAGCCATCAGCATAGTGATAAAGATTACCGTCTTAACCCATTCTGAAGTATACTCTGACGCAATCAGTGCAAAAGACAAAGGCGCAGAAAGGATCGGAACGATTTCCGCAATGATCGCAGCGGCTTTTCTGTTCATTCGTTCAACCTCCGTGCCCGTTCTTTTCAGCGGCTTCCGCAGGCAGGGAGCCGCTGTGATGTTCCAGTTTCAAGGTCCTGTCCAGCAGCAGGGCCAGCAGGCCGCTGGCGACCGCAGCCACGGAAGTCATCAGCCAAACTCCGTTCAATCCCCACACTGCGGTGAGAAGGAACAGGAACACAATTGGAAACACCATCGTCCCAAAGAAGGATAGGAGAAGGGAGCGTACCGGCCGGTCCAAGGCAGTGAAGTAGGAGGAAAAACACAAATCGACCCATCCTACCAGATAAGAAAAAGAAAAAATCCTGATAGCGGTGGCGCTGATCCTCAGCAGCTCCGTATTTCCCGGCTTTATGAAGAGCTTTGCCACATGGGGACCTGCCAGCAACATGAAGAAAAAAGTAACGACCGAGGTCAGGCTCACTGCAATCAGCACCCGTCGAAAGATCGCCTTCATCCGATTCAGCTGTCCGGCTCCGTAGCAATAGCTGATGGCAGGCTGGAGAGAGTCGCACATCCCGAAGTTCAGCATTCCTATGATGCTGTCCACGTACATGACGATGGAGAAGGCCGCAACTGCGGTGATCCCGCCATATTTCAGCAGGAACAGATTCATGACGACGCTCATGACCGAAGCGGCGATGTTGCTGAAAAACTCGCTGGACCCGTTGGCCGTAATCCGCAGGAACTGCCTAGCGGAGATGTTTTCCTTTGTGTAATACACATCCATCCTTTTTCTAAGAAAGAGGATTAGAGTCACCACAGACCCGGCGGCAATAGAAACGCAGCTTGCGATGGCCGCCGCCTTGACGCCCTGATGAAGGATCACGATCAGGATAAAGTCCAGGATCACATTGGCGGCCTGCGTTGCGACGCTGATCGCCATACTGATCTTTTGCTTTCCGCAGACCCGGAGGAAATTATCTGTCGCAAAATATATCGTTACAAGTGGGGCGAAGAGCGCGTAGATTTGCAGATAATCCGTGCTGAGCCGAATCGCTTCCTGATTTGCGCCCGGCGCAATCAACGTGACAAAGGAGCTTGCGCAGAAAAAGCCGACCACTCCGATCACACAGGAAAAAAACAGGATGATTTTTACGGAGAAAGAAAAAACTCGCGCCGCATCTTCCCGCTTCTGCTGGCCGAGAAGAATGGATATGTTGACCGACGCGCCGGTTGCGATCATGTTGGATAACGCCTCCACAATCATAATGATCGGCATGATCAGGTTCACGGCGGCAAGGGCGTTTTCCCCCAGAAAGCGTCCGACAAACACTCCGTCTACCACGGAGTAGAGCGCACCGAACACAGAAGTGATGACCGCTGGAACCGCGCAGCGGAAAAACAGCTTCGTTGGAGGCAGTTTGATAAACAGGTCTGAATTCATAGCTTCTCTCCAAACACACATGGATTCTCGGCAGGGAAACCGAACGCGTCCAGCGTGCGATTTGTCCGATTCGTTGAGGGGTGCGATTCCCGGCTATTTTAGCGAAAACCGTTGACAGATGCAACGTCTGAGATGGAATCTTAAGGATTCTTAAGAATGTTGTTGAGGCTTTGACGGAAGGGACGGTATCATCTTGTTAAGAATATTTAAGAACTACAGGTCATAAATCGAAAGAATTTTCTGCTAGGATATGAGCTGTCATAGGGCAGAGGACTCTTGACAGGCCAAACAGATTACATCCCGCAAAGTTTAATCATAAGCCCAATTTCTTTTTCATTTCGCCTCCTTTTTGGCAGACATCTCCTGTTCAAAGACACAGGAGATGTTTGCATCTTCACAAGGAAGAAGGAATCGTCATGTTTGAGATCGTGTTGTACCATTACTGAAGGAGGCGTTAGATCTTGATGAACAGGGATCAATAGGCCCTTGAGCCAGTTCATGTCACGCCAGGGCTGTCGTCTAGGAATCCGGAGAATGAAATCCGGCAGGTGTCGGACAGAGCCGAACGGAAGGTCATCCCGTTCTGGTGGTATGCAACGCTGGTGATCTGTCTGACGATCCTGCTCATCGGCATTCTGAAAATCCCCGAACTGAAAGCGTACACTCTGGGGGCCTCAACCCAGTTAAGCGCCCCCCAGGCGGACATGGATGCCTTGAATGTTTTAGAATCTGCGGCTGGGTTTCCAATAAAAACACCGAAAGCCCTGCCGTTTAAATCAACGGAAACCAGCTACAAGTATTTGGGTGCCGGGATGATTCAAGTGGTCTATCAAGGCAGTGGGCAGACTGCCTGTTGGCGGCAATCCCTGGGCGCTGAGAACAATTCAGAAGAATCCAATGATTACAGCACGGAGACTTCTCTCATCATTTCCGGTCAGGCAGTTACTCTGAAGGGGCGAGAGAACGGCTATGTTCTGGCTCTTTGGACCGACGGAACATATTCATACTCCTTATCTCTCTCTGAACCGTTGATGGCAGAGAAGTGGTATGACATCCTGACTTCCGTTTCGTAGGGCGATTCCTTTGCGTAACCCATGGAATGCCAGAAGGACCCTCCGATGACGATTGGAGGGTCCTTCATCGTAAATGCAGCAAGATGCTTAATGGCTTGCACTCATGCGTAGAAACGCGCAGGAAAACGGCACATATTGGCCGTTTTCCTGCGCGTTTCTCTCTGCGCGGGTCTCCCCTTACCCGAGTTCTTCCTCGTATTTTTTAGCATCTTCATCCCAACTCGCATATGCCGCGTCGTCCCGATGATCTGTCAGTAAGTGGGTATCCTCCAGATAGCCTGCCAGGAACGCAGACGTTTTCATCGCGCCGGCGTGGTTCAGGTGGTCTCCCTTGTCTCTGGTGTCCTGGGCCCAGTCGATGTTCAGCCGGTCGTTCATCAGATTTGTGTCAATGTACTCACAGCCAAGCTCCTTGGCCAGCTTCTGGATTCCGTTATGCTTTTGGTAGTTCCAGTTGAACGAACTGGGGCTGCTCAGCAGCACCAGCTTCGCGCCGTTCCGGTCGCACCGCGCCTTGATGGCACGAACATACAGCTTGTTCAACGGATCGATTGTCGCCGTGTCCTGACTGGGGATCATGTACGGCTCGTTGGAGGAGGGCTGGACGATTTGGCTGGTCCAATGGCCTTTGCTGTAGTATCGGTAGGTTGCCTGCCGCTCCGGGGAGAGGTCGCTGGAGCGAAGCTTCTTCCATCTGTCGTGATAACGGAAAACCGGAAATCGTCGGCCCAGCACATCGATCATAGCGTCGGCGGACGGAATGGTGCGGTAGATCGCCAGCGTTTCCAGGATCACAATTTTGGGCTTTTGCTTTTGAAGAGCCCGATCCAGCATGGTGAAGCTGTAGGGCAGCGTTTGATTGCTGGTTCCGCAGACATAGGCCGTATAGCCCTTCTGTTTCCAGAGCTCCGGCGGGATGATGGAGGACCGCGCTTCGCTGTCCCCCAGCACCAGCACGTCGATGGTGTTTTCCGGCTCGCCCAGGATACCGTTGGCCCCGATCTGTTCCATCCCGGCTTCCTCCGTGTTGTCCTTTGGCACGACCAGGACGGAAACCATAAACAGCAATGCCAACAATCCCATCAAAAACAGAATGCTTACGCCAACCCGTTTCAGATACGTCAAAACACCCCCTCCTCTCTCAGAACCCGGCGTAGATCGGATCGACAGGCACATATCCGTCGCCATAGGCGCCAAAAACAACGATATACAGGATCAGGAAGTAGAGCAGGCCAAAGCGGACCATCCAGCTTTTCCCGGCCGCCCATTTCCGAATCGATACGCCGCGTTCGTGCAGGATGCTGACGATTAGGATCATAAGCAGCGTGATCAACACGATCAGGTAGTCCTTCTGATCCGCACCGAAGGAGAAAAAGCTTTGATCCCGGAGCGTCGCAAAGGAAAAACTATGGATCACGCTCCGGACCATGGCAAGCCCCGCCCGCAGTCCGTTGGCTCGGAAAAACAACTCGCCGATACAGACCAGGACTGCGGTGCGTACGATCTGCATCCCTCGATAGGGCGCGCTTGTTCGATCAATATGAAATCGCCCGGTCAGCCAGAGCACCGGCGGCTTTATCAGATTTCCCATCAGGATCAGTGCGAAATGGTACATCCCGAAAAAGATATAGTTCCATCCTGCGCCGTGCCACAGTCCGTTGCACAGCCATACGCTGAACAGGGATGCCTGTCATCATAGATACTACATCTGCCACATCGTCAGCAGTAACTTCCTTCACGTTGTCAGAATCGCCTGACTGCCAACGGCGATTGCTTTCTGCAAGTTGCTCTTCCAACTCGCTCTGCTTGTCACGATATGCTGCTGCAAGCTCAAAGTTCTGGTTCTTTACAGATTCCAGCTTCTTCTGTTTAGCCTCTGCCACCTGCTTTTCAAGATCCACGATATCCTGTGGAACGTCGGCAAACTGCAGGTGAAGTCGTGAGCCAACCTCGTCAAGGGCATCAATAGCCTTGTCAGGGAAGGCACGATCTGTGACATAGCGTTCTGTCAACTTGACACAGGCTGTCAGAGCCTCGTCAGTATAATGTACGTGATGATGAGCCTCATAGCGTGATTTCACGTTCTGAAGTATCTGATGTGTCTCCTCGGCTGTAGAAGGCTGTACGATAATCTTCTGGAAACGACGTTCAAGAGCACCATCTTTTTCGATAGTCTTGGCATACTCGTCAAGGGTGGTTGCGCCAATACATTGTACCTTACCACGAGCCAATGCAGGCTTGAGCATATTGGCTGCATCCATAGTGCCACCACCGCCACCTGCACCTATGATTGTGTGGATCTCGTCGATGAAGACAATGATATCCGGATTTTCCTCTAACTCCTTGATAAGAGCCTTGATACGCTCCTCGAACTGTCCGCGATACTTAGTGCCTGCCACCATTCCTGCCATATCGAGAGCCACAAGACGCTTGTTGAATAGGATAGGGGAGGTGCGGTTGTCGGCTATGCGTTGTGCAAGACCTTCCACAATGGCACTCTTACCCACACCAGGCTCGCCGATGAGGATAGGGTTGTTCTTCTTTCTGCGACCAAGAATCTCCGTAAGACGCTGTATCTCCTTCTCACGACCTACGCATGGATCAAGCTTGCCTTCTGCGGCTGCCTGAGTAAGGTCGGTTGAGAAATTATCAATCACAGGAGTCTTCTTGCCACCAGCCTTAGCCTTTGGCTTTTCGGTTGTCTGGGTGTTGGAAGCAGAATCCTCTACTCCGTCCTCCATATCGTCGTCGGTCAGGTCAAGACCGTTGGTAGGAGTCTGTGCAGGAGCATATTCCTCACAGAAATCAAGAATGTTATCGTAGTTCATGTTATTTTCCTCCATAATATCCTTGGCAACGCTGTTCATACCATCATGAAGCATTGCAAGAAGTAAGTGTTTGACATCCACGTCATTGTCGTGACTCATGCGAGCTTCAAGGTCGGCAAGACGTAAGATGCTGTTTGTCTGGTCGTTGAAGAGAATGTCGTCCTCAGAAATCTCCTTTGTCTCGGCATTCACAGGCTCATTGTTCTGCTCCTGACGGTTGAAGATGTCCTGTATGGATTCAAGCAGTTTCTGAGTAACGGCTTCCTTATCCACGTTGAGATGTTCCATAGCCTGATTAGGGAAGTCATAGCGATCCTTAATCATAGTAAGGAGGATATGCTCAGGACGCACGCTCTTGCTATGCAACTGTGCCGCATAGTGTCGGGTCTTCTTCAGAAGGTTTATGAGTTGATCTGTATATTGATGTTTCATTAACGCAGCCTAACCAAGCCTTCCCAAAGGGAAGGATGTTTTATACACTTAGAGCGTATATGCCTTTCAATTCAGAAGGCTTGGTGATTAATTATTATTAGTATTTTAATCTCGTACTACAAAACCCGTGCCAACTTATTTGCCTTCCGGCTCCCTCACTACGGGGGAAGGCTTGGTTAGGCTTTTAAGCTCATCGTTAATTCTTTGCACAGGCAATCCCATTACGTTGAAATAGCTGCCCTCCAGACGAGTTACGCCGATATAGCCAATCCATTCCTGAATGCCATAGGCACCAGCCTTGTCGAATGGCTTGTAGTTGTCTATATAATAGTATATCTCCTCATCGGTAAGCTCGCGGAAAGTAACGTTGGTACAAACAGAGAGGTGTTTCTCCTTGTCCTTGCTGAGCAGACACACGCCAGTATAAACCTGATGCGTTCGACCGCTGACAAGGCGGAGCATACGATGGGCATCCTCACGATCCTTTGGCTTTCCGAGAATCATATCGTCAACGACCACAACCGTATCGGCAGTTACTACTATCGTATCATCGGTCATCGTAATGCCCTCAGGAACAGCCTCTTTGTTCGTGAACCATTCCTTGTAAGGCTCTGCTTTCTTTCCTGCAATATATCCAGCCACTTCCTTTGCCGGAAGAGTATCAGGATAGCTCTCGTCTATGCCTTTTATGACATGGACTTCGTATGGTATGTCAAGACCGCCGAGAAGCTCACGACGGCGTGGGGAGTTGCTTGCTAAGATTAACTTCATACAGCCTAACCAAGCCTTCCCAAAGGGAAGGATGTTTTATACATTTTATTGTTTATGCCTTTCGTTTATTGAAAATACTATATCGCATCCCTCCCTTTGGGAGGGCCTGGGTGGGCTTCCTTACCACCCAAACGCTTTTGCCGAGCTTAGCCAGAGACCTCTGCTCTTGAGAAGTTGCTTAAGCACATCGCGGGCAAAGCCGTTGCCTCCAGAGGCAGGAGAGACGTAGGTGGAGATGTCCTTTATTTCCTGACAGGCATCCGAAGGACAGCAGGTGCATCCTGCAACCTTCATGATCTCGTAGTCGGGAATGTCATCTCCGAGGAACATCACTTCATCGTCCTTAAGATTGTTTTGACGGCAGTATTCGCGATACTTTTCTATCTTAACTGCGCATCCCATGAATATATCATTTACGCCCAGTTTGCTATAACGGTATTGAATGCTGTCGCATTTGCCACCAGTGATGATTGCAAGGCGAAGTCCCTGCTTGGCTGCAAGTTGTATGGCATAGCCATCCTTCACGTTCATCGTGCGGATAGGATTGCCGTTAAGGTCCATCGGAATCGTGTTTTCGCTAAGAACCCCATCCACATCAAATATCACGGTTGTTATCTTTGATAAATCGTATTTTATCATCCTCTTCTTTTTGTTTTTATCCAGCGCATAGACGCTGAGTCGCTAAGATTAAGGCTCTGTGTCTTTGTGCCTTTGTGTTCTATTTGTTTCTGAGTGCAAAGATATACAAAAAAAACGATTCCACCAAGAAAATCCCCCTTCGCTTTGCAAGGAAATCCCTTTTTTTGTCTCTCGTCATGTAAAACTTTTGAGAACATAAGGTTTGAAACCGCTTTGCCTCCACTCTGATTCCGCTTTTCCTTCGCTGCTGCTCCATCGCATGTCCATCGCATGTCCATCGCTGCTCCATCGAATCGATGGACTATCGATGGAGTAACGATGGAGTATCGATGGAGTATCTTATGAGGAAGAGGGGAGGGATAATGGGCTTGTTTTTGAGGCAAAAAAGCCTTAATTCTTATCAAAAACGTTATGAAAAGGGTGTGAAAAATCCCACATTGCTTAAGGGGTAAACAAGGTGGAAGGATTGTTGGATATGATTATCCGCAATTTCGAAATAGGCGGGCTGAAAGCCCAATAAGCTAATAGCCTAGGGCACCGCCCTAGGTGGCTAGAGGTTGGTAATTTCGCCCTGCAAGGGCAAAAGCGTTATTATATTTGGGCTTTTGCCCCTACAGGGCGTTAGCTGTGTGTCTAATTCCCCCAGGGTGTTGCCCTGGGCTATTAGCTTTTGCCCCTTTGGGGCGTTAACGGGTATGCGGATGATCATTTTGTTGAAAATTATTGAGGATGGACGATAAATTTTAGTGGGTAAATACTTTTTACCTTTTTGTTGCCTTTTATAGCAGGATTCCATTTGGGCATATTTAGCAAATGATCTATCATTAAAGAATCGGTAATGCATTTTTCGTTATGAGATTTTATTTCAATAATTTTGCCTTTCTTGTCTATTGTCAAATCGTATCTAAATGTGCTGATCTCAAAAGTGTCAATTTCGTTTGTTTTGAGCATGTAGGCGGAAAAATCTGCTATGCCATTTCCGAATGATGCATATTGGTCTGGATTTGTACAAATACCATCATTCGTTTTGCATGAATCCAGACAAAACGTTATACATAAAATTGTACAAAATAGATAAATATGTGATCTCATTTCTGTTAATTCGTTGTTCTATTATTGATTGCAAAAATAGTGAAAAATCATGAATTGACAAAGAATTTGTTAGAAAACATGCTCCGGAGTTGTGTAATTGTGCTTTTTGTGCCTGTCTGAGCACTTCATTTTTCAATTTTTTAAAATATCTCGTTAATTAATGCTTAAATTAATACTTTTTAGATTATTGGATGCTGAAAAATGAGTATTTTTTTGTACTTTTGCATCCGATTTTTGGAAAATAGGTAAATAAAACATATTAAAAAATTATGGCAGAAGCTATAGACATAAGAGAATTAAATGCTCTCATAGAGCAGCAGAGTAACTTTGTTACTAATCTGACAACCGGCATGGATCGTGTTATTGTCGGTCAGAAGCATCTTGTAGAATCACTTCTCATCGGATTGCTTTCCGATGGTCACATATTGCTTGAAGGTGTGCCTGGTCTTGCAAAGACACTTGCAATCAACACCATTTCAAAATTAATCGATTCGAAGTTCAGTCGTATTCAGTTCACACCTGACCTTCTTCCTGCCGACGTTGTAGGTACAATGATCTATTCTCAGAAAGAAGAGAACTTCCAGGTGAAGAAAGGTCCTGTATTCGCTAACTTCGTGCTTGCCGATGAGATCAACCGTGCTCCGGCAAAGGTACAGAGTGCTTTGCTCGAGGCTATGCAGGAGCATCAGGTAACTATCGGAGAGCAGACATTTGCTCTTCCAAAGCCTTTCCTCGTAATGGCAACACAGAACCCTGTTGAGCAGGAAGGTACCTATCCATTGCCTGAGGCACAGATGGACCGTTTTATGCTGAAGGTCGTTATCAGCTATCCAACGCTTGAGGAGGAGAAGCGCATTATGCGTGAGAATCTTGCTGGCAGCCTCCCAGAGGTTGTTCCTGTAAGCTCAGCAGAGGAGATAATCAGGGCTCGTGAGGTTGTGCGTCAGGTTTATATCGACGAGAAGATCGAGCAGTATATCGCTGATATCGTATTCGCTACCCGTTTCCCAGAGAACTATGGCTTGAAGGAACTGAAGTCTATGATTACCTTTGGCGGTAGTCCTCGTGCAAGTATCAGTCTCTGTAAGGCTGCTCGTGCTTATGCCTTCATCAAGAGAAGAGGCTATGTTATTCCAGAGGATGTAAGAGCCGTTGCACATGACGTTCTTCGTCATCGTATCGGTCTTTCATACGAGGCTGAGGCTAACAATATCACATCAGAGGAGATCGTTAGCCAGATAATCAACAAGGTAGAGGTGCCTTAAAACCTAACCCGTCCTTCCCAAAGGGAAGGCTCCACCCCCCTAACCCCCTCCAGGGGGAGTGGTTAGTATTTCTAATCATTGGAGGAAAATACTATAGAACATCCTTCCCTTTGGGAAGGCTTGGTTAGGCTTTATAATGGAGACTTCTGAAATACTAAAAAAGGTCAGGAAGATAGAGATAAAGGCCCGCGGTCTTTCGAGCAATATCTTCGCCGGACAATATCACTCGGCTTTCAAGGGACGCGGTATGGCGTTCTCGGAGGTTAGGGAATATCAGTTCGGTGATGATGTGCGTGATATCGACTGGAACGTGACGGCGAGATTCCATCGTCCGTTCGTGAAGGTGTTCGAGGAAGAGCGTGAGCTTACCGTCATGCTGATGATAGACGTGTCAGGTTCGCTGGATTTCGGTACCCGCTCGCAGATGAAGCGAGAGATGGTGACGGAGATGGCAGCAACACTCGCGTTCTCGGCTATTCAGAATAATGATAAGATTGGTGTTATCTTCTTCTCTGACCGTATAGAGAAATATATCCCGCCGAAGAAGGGAAAAAAGCATGTGCTCTACATCATACGTGAGGTGCTTGATTTCCAACCTGAGTCGAAGAAGACAGATTTGTCTCAGGCTTTCGAGTTCCTCGGGCAGGTGATGAAGAGAAAATGTACGGCTTTCGTGATGAGTGACTTCTATGACAGGAAGCCTTTCGTGAAGCCTTTGCAGGTGTGCCGTTCAAAGCATGACCTTATGGCAATTCAGGTCTATGACCCGATAATGAAGACCCTTCCTGATGTGGGCATCCTCCGCGTAAGGGATGCCGAGACAGGTCATGAGATGTATATCGATACATCGAGCAAGGCACTTCGCACGGCTCATGCGAAATTCTGGCTGGAACGTTCGGCTAATTTGAAACAGACGTTTGCAAAAACGAGTGTTGACTTTGTAAGTGTCGCTACTGACGGTGACTATGTGAAGTCGCTAAGGCAGATGTTTGCTATGCGTGGAAGTTAAGAGGTTAAGGGGAAAGTATAAAGTAGTAAAAATAGGAATATTTTGACAAAGAAAATTTACATATTGCTCTGGGCGTTGATGCTCGTTGCTATTCCTGTGTCTGCACAAAATGTGAGCGTGGAGGCAAAGATTGACTCTACCGTTATTTTCGTCGGACAGCAGACGGGATTCCATCTTGGAGTGACCGTGAAGAATGGGCAGAAAGTGCAGTTCCCTCAGTATCAGCCGCTTGATCATATAATTCCGGGTGTTGAGGTTGTTGAGATATTGCCGACAGATACCCAGAAACTTGATGACGGATATCTTCGCGTATCAGCTCACTATACCCTCACTTCGTTTGAAGACACGCTTTATTACATTCCTGCGATAAAGGTGAAGGTGAACGACAAGGATTTTGAGTCTAAGTCGCTGGCGTTGAAGGTTCTTACCGTGAAGGTTGATACCTTGCATCCTAATCAGGTCTATCCTGCAAAGGATGTGCAGGACAATCCTTTCCTATGGGAAGAATGGAGTCGTCTGCTATGGTTGAGTGCCGCTGTGTTGGCTCTCTTCATAATCTCACTCCTGATGTTCATGCGTCTGAAGAGCGAGAAGCCAATCGTCTTCAAGGTCAAGATAGTGAAGCGCATACCTGCTCACCAGAAGGCTCTGAACTCTATCGAGGAGATAAAGGCAAAGAGTACAACTGTGACGGTTGATGACGCAAAGGCATACTATACTCATCTTACAGACACTCTGAGGCGCTATATGATGGAACGCTTCGGATTCAATGCTATGGAGATGACGAGTGCCGAAATCATATCACGTCTCCGTCAGGAAGAGGATCAGAAGAAGATTGACGAGCTTACCATGCTCTTTGAGACTGCCGACCTTGTGAAGTTCGCCAAGTACTCTGTAGGCGTGAGTGAGAATGACCACAACCTTATCTCGGCTATCGACTTCATCAACACCACAAAGCAGGAGAATGCTCCTACCGAGGAACGTATCGAACCTACTGTTACCGAGAAGGACAAGCAGACGATACGTAACCGCAGGATTCTGAAATGGTCGTTGGTTGGTATTGTATTGGCAACTGTTGCACTCCTTGTATATGTCGTCTGGGAGTTGATACTGCTTTGCTTTTAATAATTAAAGCATCTCTTTTATGGAATTTGAATCACCATTATACTTCATATTACTGCTATTGCTCGTACCTTATATTATATGGTACTTCCTATTGCGCAATAACGGCAAGAGAAAGGCGGAGGTTTCAATCTACTTGAGCGATACCAATGTCTATAGGAATGCTCCTGTAAGCTGGAGGGTGAGACTGATGGGTGTGCCTATGGCACTCAGGTGTATAGCATTCATTCTCATTGTAATAGCTCTGGCTCGTCCGCAGACACGTAATGCGTGGAATGAGAAGACGGTAGAGGGCATCGACATCATGCTGGCTATGGACGTATCTACCAGTATGCTGGCAGAGGACTTGAAGCCTAACCGTATTGAGGCAGCCAAGGCCGTTGCCGGAGAGTTTATTGCCGACCGTCCGAATGATAATATCGGTCTTACTATCTTTGCAGGTGAGGCGTTCACCCAGTGTCCGATGACAGTTGACCATGCTTCGTTGCAAAATCTTCTGAACGGAACAAGAACTGATATTGCAGCCCAGGGACTTATCTCTGATGGTACGGCTATCGGTATGGGATTGGCAAATGCTGTGTCACGTCTGAAGAATTCGAAGTCAAAGAGTAAGGTTGTCATTCTCCTTACCGATGGTTCAAACAATATGGGTGACATCTCGCCAATGACCGCGGCTCAGATAGCCAAGAGTCTTGGAATTCGTGTCTATACCATCGGTGTCGGCACAACAGGCGTTGCTCCTTATCCAATGCCTGTTGCAGGTGGTATTCAGTATGTGAACATGCCTGTTGAGATTGATACCAAGACACTTGAGGGCATCGCTGCAACGAGTGACGGTAATTTCTATCGTGCAACGAACAATAAGGAGTTGGTTCAGATTTACAAGGATATTGACAAACTTGAGAAGACCCGACAGAATGTGAAGAAGTTCTCAAAGCGCTATGAAGCATATCAGCCATTTGCTATTGCTGCAGCCCTGATATTGCTCTTAGAGGTGCTTTTGAGACTGACTGTATTTAGAAAGATTTAGAAAGCCTATTATAGATATAAATGCTTAGATTTGAATCTCCAATATATCTGTATCTCCTGCTGATAATCCCGGTATTCTTCGGGCTTATGGTATTGGCAGAGTACAGACGCCGAAAGGCAATAAATAAGATGGGTGATCCCCTGCTGATTGCAAAGCTTATGCCCGATGCCTCTGCAAAGAGACGTTGGATAAAGTTCGGTGCACTTCAGTTGGCTCTTGTAATGCTTATCCTCATGGTGGCACGTCCGCAGATGGGAACAAAGGTGAGCAATGAGAAACGTAATGGCATAGAGTGCATTATTGCAATGGATATCTCTAACTCCATGCTTGCCGAGGATGTTCAGCCTTCTCGTTTGGATAAGAGTAAGATGCTTGTGGAGAATCTTGTTGACAAGTTCAATAACGACAAGATCGGTCTTATCGTCTTTGCAGGAGAGGCATTCGTGCAGCTTCCTATCACATCCGACTATGTTTCTGCCAAGATGTTCCTCCAGAGCATTGAGCCTTCACTCATTGATACTCAGGGAACGGATATTGCACAGGCTATAAACCTTGCATCCAAGAGCTTCACACAGCAGGACAAGATTGGTAAGGCGATAATCGTGATTACTGATGGTGAGGACCATGAAGGTGGTGCCTCAGAGGCCGCAAAGGCTGCTATGAAGAAGGGAATGAATGTGTTCATTCTCGGTATTGGTGATACAAACGGTGCTCCAATCCCTACAGGTAGGGGAGGATATTTGACAGACAACACAGGAAATACCGTAATGACACGCCTCAATGAGCAGATGTGTCGTGAGGTTGCGGCTGCAGGTAAGGGAACATACATCCATGTTGACAACACATCTGCTGCTCAGGAGCGTCTTAATGATGAGCTTTCAAAGCTTCAGCAGGGCTCTATGAAGAGTGTTATCTATTCAGAATACAACGAGCAGTTCCAGGTATTCGGCATTCTCTGCGTTCTCCTTCTTATCATCGAGATCTGCATCAATGAGACTATGAATCCGTTCTTTTCTAAATTTAAGATCTTCCATAAGGGAGCAGCATGTACTTTACTTCTCCTTGCCTTGGGCAGTATGAGTGTTATGGCTCAGAATGACAGGGCTCATATCCGTAAGGGTAACAGATTTTACCGCAGCGGTGCCATAGAGCAGGCAGAGGTGGAGTATAGCAAGGCTCTTACGAAGAAGGATAATAATCCTCAGGCGCTTTATAACCTTGCCTGTACCTATATGCAACAGAACAAGGATTCGCTTGCTGCGGTATATTTCGACAAGGCTTCGAATGCTGAGACTTCAAAATTCAGGAAGTCGAAGTCCTTTCATAACGTCGGTGTCATCTATCAGAGACATCAGATGTATGCTGAGGCTATCAAGGCTTATGAGCAGTCGCTTCGTCTTAATCCAAATGACAATGAAACAAGGTATAACTTAGTGCTCTGTAAGCGTAATCAGAAGAATCAGCCACAGGAGAACAAGCAGAAGCAGCAGAAAAAGCAGAAGAAAGAGCAGAAGAAGGAACCGCCTAAGGATCAGATGAGTAAGGACAATGCCGAGCAACTTCTTCAGGCTGCTATGCAGCAAGAGAAAAATACTCAGCACAAACTCAAGAAGATCAAGACGCAGACGCAGAGTAAGAACCTGCAGAAGAATTGGTAACAGTGGCCTCTCTCCCCGCCCTTCCTCATAGAGAGGTAGCAGGAATGCCTATACTGGTTAATCAATATAATGAGTAAAAACAAATAATAATTGAATCATCCTTTTGCCTTCCGGCTCCCTCCCTACGGGGGAGGGCGGGGGAAGAGGTCGAATAATAATATAAATATGCCTTTTGCCTTCCGGTTCCCTCCTTATGAGGAAGGGCGGAAGGAGAGGTCGGGGGTCATGAAAAGACTATCTACCATAATACTATTCTTGCTGACCATCATCCCGATGATGGCTCAGATACGTGTAAGTGCTCCGCAGCAAGTGGCTGTAGGAGAGCAATTCCGTTTGCAATACATTATATCCACAACGGATGTAAAGGGATTCCGTGCGGGTAGCATTCCTGATGCCTTCGAGGTTCTTATGGGACCGAGCACCAGTACGCAGCAGAGCTTCCAGATGGTTAACGGACATACTACGCAGTCAAGCTCTGTTACCTACACCTATATCCTTGCTGCTGTTAAGAAAGGCTCTTTCGTGATCAGCGGTGCTCATGCAAACGTTAATGGAAAGTCGGTGTTCTCCAATTCCGTGAGAATCAACGTATCTGGCAGCGTGCAGAATCAGCAGTATGGAATGCAGCAGCAAGGAGCGCAGGTTCGCCCTTCCGGCTCTCATATCTCTGGTAATGACCTGTTTATCAAGGTAAGTGCAAACAAGACTCGAGTTCACGAGCAGGAGCCAATCCTTCTCACATATAAGGTATATACTCAGTTGGAATTGACACAGCTTGAGGGTAAGATGCCTGACCTTACAGGCTTTCATACTCAGGAAGTACCGCTTCCACAGCAGAAATCATTCCATATTGAGACTGTGAACGGCCGTCCTTACCGTTGTGTTACGTGGAGTCAGTATCTTATGTACCCGCAGATGACGGGTAAGTTGCAGATTCCAAGCATTACTTTCAGGGGTATTGTCGTACAGGAAAACCGTAATGTGGATCCGTTTGAGGCATTCTTCAATGGCGGAAGCGGTTATGTAGAGGTGAAGAAGAATATAGTGGCACAGGGAATGACCGTGCAGGTTGATCCTCTTCCACAGAAGCCTTCCAATTTCTCAGGAGGCGTGGGAAAGTTCACTATAAGTGCTTCACTTGACCATCCGAAGGTGAAAGCCGGCGACCCTGTAAAAGTGCGTATCGTTGTCGGAGGTCATGGTAATCTCAAGCTCATAAAGCAGCCGGAGCTCGTTCTTCCGAAGGATTTCGACAAGTATGATGCGAAGGTGACGGACAAGACAAAGCTTACGGCAGGCGGACTTACTGGTAATATGCTGTATGATGTGCTTATCGTGCCAAGAAATCAGGGTAAGTATCAGCTTCAGCCTATTGAACTGACCTATTTCGATACTTCAGCCAATAAATACAAGACCATCCGCACCAATCCTATGGTTCTCGAGGTGGAGAAGGGTAGTGGTAAGGTTGGTGATGTAGCTGATTATTCTCAGCCGCAGGATAAGGACATCCGCTTCATCCATAACGGAGCTCCTGAGATTGTCAAGCCTAACGACTATTTCTTTGGAAGCAATCTCTATATTATCCTTAATGCTTTGGTAGTCCTCATCTTCTTTGTTCTCCTCATTGTATTCCGCAAGCAGGCAATGGAGATGGCGAACATCGATGCTATGAGGGGAAAGAAAGCCAATAAGGTAGCAGGCAAGCGATTGAAGCTTGCTGCCAAACTCATGGCAGAAGGTAAGTCTTCTGAGTTCTACGATGAGGTGTTGAGGGCACTTTGGGGCTATGTTGCTGACAAACTGTCGATTCCTGTTTCACAGCTCTCACGTGAGAATATTGCAGAAAAGCTGTCTGCCCGCAATGCAAGTCAGAATGATATTGACACATTCCTTGAGGCTCTCGATGAATGTGAGTTCGAGCGCTATGCTCCTGGTGATGCTGCTGGTAATATGCAGAAGACCTACGACAAGGCTGTTTCTGCAATCACGAATATTGAGGAAGGAATGAAAAAGAAGAAATCCTCCAAATCTCAGTTAAAGGGAGACTTGAATGTAGGATTATGGATAGTTCTATTCGCTATTCACTTTTCGCTATTCACATTTGTAACCCCTGCAATGGCAGAGGAGGCACCAGCAAAGGCTGAGACAGTTCAGTCATTGAAGCAGAAAGCCGATGATGCCTATTCAAAGGGCAAGTATCTGGATGCAATTGAAGCATACGAGGCAGCCTTGAAGAAGGGAGAGAGTGCAAGTCTCTATTATAACCTCGGTAACGCATATTTCCGTACGGATAACGTCACACGTGCTGTAATTAACTATGAGAAGGCTCGTCGTCTTGCTCCTGGTGATGCTGATATCATTCATAATCTTGAGGTTGCACGTTCAAAGACTATTGACAACATCCAGCCGGGTGAGAAGATATTCTTCAAGGTGTGGTATGAGGATATAAAGACATCGATGGGCATTGACACATGGGCAACGCTCTCACTCGTGTCTCTCATCGTGGCATTGCTCATGTTCCTCGTCTATCTGTTTGTGAAGAATATGACGGTGAGGAAGGTGGCATTCTATCTGAGCGTCATCCTTGTTATCGTCTTTATCCTCGGAAATGTCTTCGCCTCACAACTGAAGGACTTTACAACTAATTCTAAATGTGCCGTAATAGTATCTCCTACTGCGACTGCAAAGAAGACTCCGACAGAGCAGGGGGCTGATGCCTGCATCCTGCATGAGGGAACCAGAGCTGATGTAATAGATGCCTTGAAAGGATGGTATGAAATCCGTCTCGCTGACGGCACCGAAGGCTGGATTTCAGAAAAGGATGTTGAGGTGATACAATAGTCATGGACATGTACTTTCTCGAGTTGCTCAATGGCAGCAACTCATTGTTTCTTGACCGTTTTGCGGTTGCATTTACCACAGGCTATACATGGATTCCGCTCTATGTGTCGCTTGCGGTACTTGTTGTTAGGAACAATAAGACGATGGGGCAGATAATGCTGATCTTCGGCTGCGTCCTCCTTGGAGTCCTTGCTTCCGGACTCCTGTCCGACTATATCGTCAAACCATATTATATGCGTCCGCGTCCATGCTACGACCCAGAGTTCAGGCATATGGTTCATACCGTGGCAGGGTATTCAGCAAGTGGATACAGCTTTTTCTCATCCCACGCAGCCAACACCATGATGCTGTCGGTTTTTGTTACGCTCCTTGTAAGGGGGAAGGTGCTGAGTCCGTTGCTCTTTGCGTGGTCGTTGATGAATGCCTGGACGCGCCTGTATCTCGGAGTACATTGGTTTACCGATGTCGTTGTAGGACTTGCCTGGGGTGCTGTAGTAGGTGTTCTTGTGTATCTCCTCTATTACAAGCTCGCACCGCGTGCAAAATACATTTCTTCCAAATACACAGGAACAGGATATGACAAGAATGACATTGACGTGTGTATCAGCATAATGATGCTCACGGTGATTTATTGTTTCTTTAGGGTAATAATATAATGACCTATGAATCCCAAAAACATTCAAATAATCGACTATAACTATCCTCTGCCTGACGAACGCATTGCGAAGTTCCCGAAGGCGGAGCGTGACCAGAGCAAGCTCCTTGTATATAACAGAGGAGAGATAAGTGATGATACTTTCTGCAATATCACCGACCACCTTCCTAAGGGTGAGATGATGGTATTCAACAATACCCGCGTCATTCAGGCTCGTATCTATTTCCATAAGGCTACAGGTGCGCTTATTGAGGTCTTCCTTCTTGAACCGGCTATGCCAACCGACTATGAACTTATGTTCCAGACACGCGGAAAGTGTTCATGGGTGTGTATGGTTGGCAATCTGAAGAAATGGAAGGAAGGCCGTTTGGTACGCGAGATAAAGGTTGGAGACAAGACCATTAATCTCAGTGTGGAGCGCAAGCAAGAGGTTCATACCGGGCATTGGATTGACTTTGAGTGGGATGACGATACCGTTTCTTTCGCAGAAATCATTGATGCCTGTGGAGAGCTTCCAATTCCTCCATACCTCAACCGTAAGACGGAAGAGAGCGACAAGACAACATATCAGACCGTATATTCCAAGATAAAGGGCTCTGTGGCAGCCCCTACTGCAGGACTTCATTTCACAGATCATGTTCTTGCCGATATTGATGCTCACGGCATTGAGCGTGAGGAACTTACCCTTCATGTTGGAGCCGGAACCTTCAAACCTGTCAAGGCAGAGCGTATCGAGGGGCACGAGATGCACACGGAGTTTGTATCGGTCAGGAAGCATACCGTTGAGCGACTTCTTGCCCACGAAGGTCGTTGTATTGCTGTGGGAACAACGAGTGTCCGTACCCTTGAAAGTCTCTATTACATGGGTGTGAAGCTCATTCTCAACGCTGACCTCACGGAAGAGCAGTTGCATGTGAACCAGTGGGAGCCATACGAGGGAGAGGTGGCTGAGAGGGCAAAGAACGTATCTTCTGTGGAATCCCTCAAGGCATTGCTTGCATGGTATGAGAAGAACGAGGTAACGGTGCTCCATAGCAGTACGCAGATAATCATAGCTCCCGGGTATAGCTATCATATCGTCAAGGCCTTGGTAACCAATTTCCATCAGCCACAGTCCACATTACTGTTGCTCGTAAGCGCTCTTATCGGCGAAGACTGGCACAAGGTTTATGACTATGCCCTTTCTCATGACTTCCGTTTCCTGTCCTATGGCGACAGCTCCCTTCTGATACCAAACTGATTCCCTATTAGCTCCAATCTAGGGAACGGACTTACAACGGATTTACAACGGTATTATAACGGACTTACTTCCCTCCCTTTGGGAGGGGCGGGGTAGGCTTTAATTCCGAGTGCAAAGTTACAACATTCCCATTGCGGTTCACGAATGTTTTGCTAATTTTTTTTGATTTTTTTTCTGATCAAATTGGCGCATTTTGTTGCAGTGTTGACCTCGTCGAGACTGCGGGCGCTCGGCATAGCTGAAGCAAGCTCCGACTCTGCACTCGCTGTTGCAGTGTTGCAGTGTTGCAGTTCTCATGAAGCCTTTCCCAGTTCTCATGAAGCCTTTCCCATACCCTAAAAATACTTCTATATTTATATATAAATATAGAGTTTGTTTTTGACTTTTTATATAGTCATTTTTTTACTGCAACAACTGCAACACTGCAACACATTAGGTCACGAATGTTACTGTGAATTTCTGTTTAACTGTCTAAGTAAGAGATAGTTGATATTACTGTGAATTGGTATCTTTATGACGGCTGAATTTTCGTCCTTCGTACTTTTTCCTATGCCGGCATAATAAAAAATACCTCAGAAACACAACTTTTTTGCTTGTTTCTGCGAAGATTTTGCGTAGTTTTGTGCTTCTGCGCGCCCCCTGTATAAGCCTAAAAAATATAAAATGCAATAAAAAATAGGGAAAAATGTCTTGAACCGCAAGGAAATATTTGTAGATTTGCACTCAGAAAAATCAGATAAATCCGTTTTCATTTTTGACAATGCCCCATTTTTTCTCGCTTTTCTTCGCTATTCTCCTTTTTTTTAGTATTTTTGCATCGTTAATTCATAGGCAAAATGAAAATCGGAGATAAAGTAAGATTCCTCTCTACTACGGGAGGAGGCAAGATAGCAGGCATTTTTTTTCGTTGTTCGACGAAAAAAATGCCCGCATTTTCTTTTTTTGTCATTATTTTTTTATATATTTGCAAAAAATAATTTCATATGAGTAAATTGGAACTTCACACTTTTGATGTAAAGTTAGACAAGACAACGAAAGTCTTGACTGCTATCGTGTTTTTTACTTTGGCCTTAACAATATATTTATTGGCAAACAGGGTGATTTTGTATAGTCATAAAGAAATGTTGCTAGAAAAAATAGGGTTGGTAGTAATATGTATTACCTTGATAACGTGCTTTGTGTTTAGTCCACGGAAACTTATTCTTATGAACAAAGAGCTTATAGTGAGATGTCGAGCCTATAGCAAACATATACCTATAAAGGACATAGTATCTTGCACGTTTCATTCAGAAATTATTGACGGTTCAACGATACGATTGTTCGCTTCTGGCGGATTTGGAGGGTATTACGGATTGTTCTGGAATAGTAAATGTGGAAAATTCAAAGCTTTTTTTGGCAATCGTTCGTCAACGTTTACGCTTAAATTAGTTTCAGGAGAATATGTTGTTCTCGGATGCGAAAACTGTCAGTCATTGATAAATGAATTAACATCGATTATAAATAGACCTCAAAGATGAAAACACGATTTGTTTTATCGTCTTTTTAGGGCGCAGGGGGCTATCCATGGACAATCCCCCCCTGCGCGACATTTTGGGCAGACTAACAAATCACTTCTCGGTTTATGCTGTCGTGCGGGGCTGTGTGGGGTTGCCACGAAAAAATCCGGGTGCGCCCAAGCCGATTATTGTTTGATATTCTACCAGTTGAAATTTCAGCTCGTTGACTTTTTACCTTGGTGCTAAGGCTGATTAATGCTCTTGACGACAGCGCAAAT
>CADCHG010000044.1 GCA_902801155.1 uncultured Prevotellaceae bacterium
GACTGGCGGCTATGCTACCGCCGATGACTATGTTGATGCAGCCATCAAGTGCCTTATGCCTATCATAGAGCAGGTTGGTGGTCTTGATAAGATTGAATACATGGGTGCAGGTGCACCTAACGGCAACTATCTCAACGGTTGCATCGAGTTCGCTCCAAACCTTCCTTGGGCTCACGATTCAAAGGTGCCATTGGCAAAGATGTTCTCCGACCGTCTCGGTGGTCTGCCTGTTCACCTTACCAATGATGCTAATGCTGCTGCCCTTGGTGAAATGACCTATGGCGTGGCTCGTGGCATGAAGAATTTCATCGTTATCACTCTCGGTACTGGCGTTGGCTCTGGTATTGTTGTAAATGGTGAGATGGTTTATGGTTGTGACGGTATGGCCGGAGAACTCGGGCATTTCATAGTTCGTAGGGAGAACGGCCGTCAATGTGGTTGTGGGCGTAAGGGATGCCTTGAAACCTATTGTTCTGCAACGGGTGTTGCTCGTACCGCAAAGGAAATAGTATCTTCTACCAATCGTCCTACGCTTCTTCGCGATATAGAACTTGACAAGATAACCTCACTTGATGTCAGTATTGCTGCCGGTAAGGGCGATGAGGTGGCAAAAGAGATATATGAGTTTACTGGCAAGTTGCTTGGCGAGGCTTGTGCCGACTTTGCAACATTCTGTTCTCCAGAGGCTTTCATCTTCTTTGGAGGAATGACAAAGGCTGGTGATCTGCTCTTTGATCCTATCAAAAAAGCATACGAAGAGAATGTAATGCCTGTATTCAAGGGTAAGGCTAAGTTCCTTGTTTCAGGTCTCAATGGTGCAGGTGCTGCCGTCTTGGGAGCTGCTGCTGTGAAGTAATGGACAAACTAATCAATACTTTTGGCATTGATGCCAGATGCACAAGGCTTCTTGAGTTCTCCTCAGTTGATGAACTCAGGAATCATTGGCAGGAAATAGCTGAGGCTCGCCGACAGGGCAAGCTCCTTATCATAGGCAGGGGAAGTAATCTCTTGCCAACAGGTGATTATGACGGTCTTGTAGTTCGCTCACGCATTATGGGACGTAACTGTATTGAGAATGATAGGGTAGTGATATGCTCTGGCGAAACCGTTGACGATATCATAGCGTGGAGTCTTTCACAAGGTCTTTATGGTATGGAGAATCTGAGTCTCATACCGGGAGAGGTGGGTGCTTCTGCCGTTCAGAACATAGGAGCATATGGTGTTGAGGCAAAGGATTTTATCACTAGTCTTCATGCCCTTGACATCGAGACTGGCGAGATAGTGGAGATAACCAACGCAGAATGTGAATATGGCTATCGACAGTCACGTTTCAAAAAAGACTGGAAGAACCGTTTTATCATTACTGATGTTACCTATCAATTAAGTACCACGTTTACTCCTCATCTAGACTATGGAAATATCCGTAAGGTGCTTGAAGAGAAGGGGATATCATGCGATATAAAGGACGGACGGTTGACAGCTCAACTCCTTCGCGACACTATCATCGATATCCGCAACGCCAAGCTTCCCGACTATGAGGTTGAAGGTAATGCCGGCTCTTTCTTCATGAATCCTATTGTTTCTAAGGAAAAGTTTGAAGAGTTATTGGCAAAATACCCGAATATGCCATATTATCCAGTTAGTGTTCCGGCTCCCTCCCTTGGGAGGGCGGGGGAAGGGGCTGTCAAGCTCCCAGCCGGTTGGCTTATCGACCAATGTGGATGGAAAGGAAAGACTCTCGGACGTGCAGGAGTTCATGACAAGCAGGCTCTTGTTCTTGTAAATAAGGGAGGTGCAATGGGCGAAGAGGTTGTTGCTCTCTGCCGTCAGATACAGAAAGATGTCCTAGAACGTTTCGGCGTGGAAATCCATCCGGAAGTAAACATTGTTTAGAAAGCATTCAAATTAACAAACTTATACATTTTCTTTCAAATAATTTGCTTGTTTAAGGAAAAATCATTACTTTTGCACCCGATTTTAAAACGACGGCGCAAATTTGCGCCTTTGCAAACTCTTCAGGGCAGGGTGAAATTCCCGATCGGCGGTAAAGTCCGCAAGCCTTTTGGCACGAACCGTTGCAATTACGGTACCGACAGTATAGTCTGGATGGAAGAAGACTGAGCAATATTGTGTTCAGGAACAAAACATCTGCATAACGTTTTCTCCCGTTATGCAAGAAAGCCTTGAATTGTATGCCTAATTATTAATAACAATTTAAAGCTTTCTTGAAAATGAAGAAATCACTTTCAATTGTTGCTTTAGGTATCGCAATTCTACCAAGTCTCTCATACGCTGACAAGGGCGTTGAGGCTGTGCGTACTATTAGCAACGTGTCTGAAACAGAGGCTAACCCTCTCGATCTTGTGGCAGACTCTGCCATCAACCTTCAGGAAGTCACCGTTAGTGCCCATTTCGTTAAGGCTAACGAGACTCCACTCAATCTCTCAACAATCACTCCTGCGGATATTCGTCTGCACCAGACTGCCCCTAACTATCTTGAGATGTTCCAGGGACTTCCAGGTGTATATGCAACCGCTTCTACTGGCTCCTATGGTGATGCTACGCTCAATATGCGTGGTTTCAAACAGGACAATATCTCAATCCTCCTCAACGGTATTCCTATTCAGGGCTTGACCTCTGGCTCAATGTATTGGAACAACTGGATGGGATTGGCTGATGCCACATATTCTGTTCAGATTCAGAAAGGCCTTGGCGCATCCATGCTTGCCGACTGTGCTATGGGCGGTATGGTGAACATTGTTACTCGTACTGCTTCTGAGCTTCCTGTAATTGATTTCGGAATGTCAACAACCGAATACGGCACAACGAAAGGCACTTTCGGCTATTCTTCTGGTCTGCTGAAGAATGGCTGGACGGTTGATGTAAACCTCGCCTATGTCAAGGGGGCGGGATATGTTGAGAAAACAGATATAGAGACCTTCTCTTATATGCTCTCTATCTCTAAGATTCTCAATCAGACCAATACCCTTATCTTCACGGCTCTCGGCTCTCCTGAGAAGCATGACCAGCGTAACACAGAACTGACTGCTGCTGAGGTGGATAAATATGGTCGCGACTATTCCAAGAACTGGGGCTACTACAACGGCAAGCAATACAGCATCGGTCATAACCACTACTTCAAGCCATACTTCACACTCCAGCATCTTATGAATGGTGAGCGTTTCTCTATGAAGAACTCCCTCTATCTTGCTATTGCCGATGGTGGAGGTAGCAGCACGTACAACAACTATAAGTCTGGTATTCCTGCTATCATCAATCATCAGACCAACGACGGTCATATCAATTTTGATGCTATCGTGGCAGAGAACATGGAGGATGGCATTTCAAAGAACGTGATGATTGACTATCTCTCTGGACATAACCAGTTTGGAGCTATTGCCTCTGGTGACTATAAGATTACTGATTCGTGGAAAGCGAGCGCAGGACTTCAGTACCAGTATTTCGATACATGGTCAAAGATGGTTATCCTCGATATGCTTGGCGGAGAATCATTTATTGATCCTTCTTCTGGCGCTTCCCTTACTCTCGGTGACTATGTAGGTTCTCGCTATGGTCGTACCACTCATCACATTTCGGGCTATGTTCAGGGTTCATATACTTCTGAAAAGATAAACGCAAACCTCGGTGTGTCAGTATTCAACGGCAACTACCGTCGTCATAATGATGCCAACGGTCAAAAGTCTGACTGGGCTCATGGCGTGGGCGCAAGCTTCAAGGGCGGTATTCTCTGGAAGGCCGACGATAACAACGCCCTCTATTTTAATACAGGCTACAACTCTCGTCTGCCATACGCAGGTGTCTATCTCGCTTCAAGCGATATGAGCATCACGAAGGACATCACCAACGAGACTAACATCATGGCAGAAATGGGATGGCGTCCAACTTGGAACGGCGGTGGCATGGAACTTTCTGCCTATATCGCTTCATGGCGAAACAAAACCCTCACCATTAGTGCTGCAAAGCAGGCTAATGCGGCTGCTGAGAAGTATCAGATCAAGGGCCTTAACGCTCTCCATACAGGTATTGAGCTCAACGCTCATCAGCAACTTACCCCTTGGCTCAAGGCAAGCGTATATGCTATGACTGCTTCCTGGAAATGGAAGAATTCTGGTAATGCCATTACATACGATACATATTCTGGCGAGACTCTCAAGGAGACATCAATCTCTTGCGACGGACTTCATGTAGGCGATGCCCCACAGACTCAGATGGGCGCACAGCTCGATGCAAAACTTCATGGTGGTTTCTATATCCACGCAGGATGGCAGTTCAACGCACGTATGTATGCTGATTTCGAGCCTTCAAGCCGTACTCCTAACGACAAGGCTGACTCTTACAAGTTCCCTTCATATCATCTTCTTGATGCCACATTCGGCTGGGAAGGTGCTCTTACAAAGGATGTCCGCATAAATCTCTTCGCAACAGGCCGCAACCTCCTCGACACAAAGTATATCGAGCGTGGTACTGATGGTAAGACTCACGACCTCGACTCGTTCACAGGCTATTGGGGAGCAGCACGCACAATGAGCTTTGGTTTCCGCCTCAGTATGTAAGAAAACGAATATCTACATAATACAAGACACCAATCTTCGATATCCCTTTATAGGATTGAAAAGATTGGTGTTTTTCTTTTTCGGAAAGCAAAGAGTTTTTTGGAAAGTAAATTGGCAATTATATAGGTGTTGTACCCATTAATATAATTCGTTGTTTCTTGTCTTCGTGAAGATTCCAGCAGATAAAGGTATCATCACTCGTCTGACTTGACTTCATGAAATCATTCAATTGGTCAGCTTGATTCTTTGTGAAATCATTAATATCTTTGAAATACAAAGATATTAAAAACCTTTTATAAGGAATGTGAGACGCTGTTTTTAGCAGACAAAATCCTTCAGAGAGATTATTTGAAAATTCTACAATCTGTATAGACAGAAGATTTTTGCCACTTATAATTTGCTTGAAATCGCGAAAATCAAAACCAACCAATCCGTGAATCTCTATGTTGTATCGAATCACAGAAAGAAAGTCTTTGATTGTTTGAAACGAATCTTTTTCTTCTGATAAATATAGTATAGATTGATAATGCTTATTATTCTTTATTTCTAATTCACGATTCAGACAAATAACAATATTTATTGTGGGTTGCCCATTCAATAATAGGAACTCATCTATCAATTCAGAACCTTCATGAGAAGATACTAGTATAACATTCATCATCAATCTATTTCCTCGACAAAAAATGTTATCTTCATGGAGTTGGGTTATAAGTTTATTACTTTCTGCATCCGTTGCAATAAGCCTGACAGTTTCTAATTCCATATTTTTTGTTATTTGTTATATAGCAAGTATGTCGAAAATATGACATACTTGCTACACAATAGATTAAAAGCATGTTATCTTCGTGGAAGAAATCCTGGATGTTTTTTGAGAAATGCTTGCCAGGTTTGTACCAAATCCTTATAATGGTTAGCACCACCATATCCGAAATAACTAAGATGGTATGAATCTATTGCCACTACTTGTTTTTTCTCATCATAGTAAACATCATAACAATCATCGTCTTCGGGTGACGAAGGAAAATTGTATCCAATTCGATTCAACATTTCTAATATGGCATTTTGGCCATTCTGATGACCACAACAGATAATCAAATTTGCATCCAGAGAATTTATTTGTTGCTTTAGAAATTTTTCATCATTCTTTAGTGCTTTTTCAAGCTCTTCCTGTGGACAATTGCTGCCTCCTACTATCTTCTTGCAATTTATTCTAGCAAATGGGAACTCATCAGATACACGCAAGACCTCAGGTTCGAGAGATGGCGAACTAACGTCTTCAAACAAAGGTATCTTACCCTGAATTGAACAATAGAAACCATATAGTGAAAATACAAGGTTGCGATGAAAAGCATACTGACGGCGAAGTTTATAGTCTTCGATGCTACTATTTGGATGATGATAGCATTCTTCACGTAAATCCCATGCTCCGTCATCGACGGATGGTTGGTCTTTGGTAAGGTATAATATTCTTAGGGGAGCATTTGCCCATAGATCATTCTCTTTACTACCATCTTCACTTTCTTTACGGAGCCAATTTGCTCCATTATGATCAAATTCTCCTCTAAACATGATTCCATCTTCTGCGAAAAAGTCGCATGAAATATCTTGTTTATGGTACTTAGAACGCCATTCATTCAATATCTGATTGTTCTTATCTACGTAATTCATGTGATTATAGATTTAGGATTTTTATATGTTGAAAAAAGAGGGCAGACTTTTCCGAAATCCTCGTCCTTCTAAAAATTATCGCCAAGCACCTCGCTACTTGAAATTGACGATTTCTTAGATGGAGGACATAAGCAAAAAACTCTATGTTGTATTTATGTCGAGAGAATCGGTAGCTGCTTACCCATGTTAATGAAATAAGTGATTAACTTTTGCACGATTATCGGTATCTAATACTGTTTCTGCATAAGGGGAACGTTACCGCTCGTCTGTTTTTTGATTACGTTTAACTATCTGTTTCTTGTTGTTATGTTTAAATGGTTATACATGTTAAAACTATCTGTGTGCAAAAATAAGCAAAATATCTGATTTCTCCAAATATTTGCATGAAAAATAACAACCTATATGATTGAATTTACAATTCAGAAAAAGAGTTTTGAAAAAACTCGTCACTCATCACCCGTAACGCTGTAAGTTGTTGTGACATTGAGGCTTACAGCGCCAATTCACCCTACACCACTCGTCACCCGACTCATCACCCGAAACCGTGTATCTTGTTGATAATATGAATGTTATATGCGTGATTCACCCTCTCACCACTCGTCACCCATTTTTAGGGTGACGAGTGAATTGTCTTTGCAAGTGATTAAATATCAGGACGATATACTACTTAAGGGTGATGAGTGGGTGACGAGTGAAGTGAAATGAATCACCCGCGTAATTCTCTGATGCACACATTATTACAGCGCTACGGGTGATGAATTGCAGAGTTGTGTAAAAATTCTATTTTTTTTCTTTCTGTAAAGGTGAGCAACTAAACGGTTCGTTATGCCCTCGTTCTTCCTTCGCTTCTGATTCGCTCTAAGTCCGTTGTAATACCGTTCCAAAGCCGTTGCAAGTCCGTTCCATAGAATAGGCGAAAAATGGGAGTTGCATCGAGTTTGGTAGGGAGTTGCATAGGACTTGCTTTGGAGTCGCCTTTACGTTATTTTTATAGAATTATGTTAAAACTGATGTTTCTTCTATGCAGATTGCTAAAAAAGTTGTATCTTTGTCTGCGAAAATCTATAAACTATATAGTTATGGCAACAACGACATCCATTCCAAAACAGTCACAGATGATTATCACATTGGAAGATAATGCTTTGGTGGCAGACATAAAAAAGGCTTTGAAAATGATACGTGGCATAGCATCTGTACGTGTAGCCAATATTAGCGATGATAAAAGCATCACTCCTACTATGCTTCGTTCTATTAACAAGGCTCGCAAGGAATATGAAAATGGTGAGACTATATCATGTAGTACACCAGAGGATATGCAACGTTATTTTGATAGCCTATGACCTACAAGGTTGAATTTTCCAAGGAGGCAGACAAAACAACTATGTAAGTGGAAAAAGTCAAATCCGAACCTCTTCAAGAAAGCTACAAAGATTTTGCTTGATATTATGCAACATCCTCGTACTGGTCTTGGGCATCCAGAGGCTTTGGTTGGTGGTAATGATGTGACTTATTCACGTCGTATCACAGCCGATGACCGTATTATATATGATATATATGATGACCGCGTGACTATAATGACAAGTAATGACCTTATGCTTGTTGTGAATGAATAATTGATTTTTTTTAGTAAATAAAATATTATCTGCAATTACGAGATAACGCCCTGAAGGGGCAAAAACTCTAAGATAATAATGCTTTTGCCCCTTCAGGGCGAATTCCCGACCCACATCTACCTAGGGCGATGCCCTAGGCTATGAGCTTATTGGGCTTTCAGCCCGCCTATTTCGTAATTGCGAAAATTGCGGATAATCATAATGAATAAAATCGGGATGAAATATGTCGGTTTGTGAGGAAAATCATGAAAAATAGACTATAAATACAGAAATAACGTTGAAAAATATAGAAAAAGCGAACATTTTCTATATTTTTTCTTGAAAATTGTTGTACGTACACATTTTTATTAGTAACTTTGCACACGGAAATATAAAGTGTGCACTATTTTTAGAGCATAATTACACTTCTTTCCATATAGTTACATTTAAAAGACTAATATATTTTATTAATTCAGATAACAAAAATGTCTTACAATTTACTTAAGGGCAAGCGCGGAATCATCTTCGGCGCACTTAATGACCAGTCTATCGCTTGGAAGGTTGCTGAGCGTGCAGTAGAAGAGGGCGCACAGATCGTTCTCACTAACACTCCTGTTGCATGTCGTATGGGTACTATCGACGAGCTTGCAAAGAAGACCAATGCGGTAATCATTCCTGCTGACGCAACAAGCGTTGAGGATCTTGAGAATCTCTTCGTAGAGGCTCAGAAGGCTCTCGGCGGCAAGATCGACTTCGTTCTCCATTCATGCGCAATGTCTATGAATATGCGTAAGAAGCGTACATACGATGATCTCGACTATGACTTCCTCGACAAGACTCTCGACATCTCTGCTATCTCTTTCCATAAGATGATTCAGGTTGCAAAGAAGCTTGACGCTATTGCAGAATACGGTTCTATCCTTGCTCTCACATACGTTGCTTCACATCGTACATTCTTCGGCTATAATGATATGGCTGACGCTAAGGCTCTCCTTGAGTCTATCGCACGTTCTTTCGGTTATATCTATGGTCGTGAGAAGGGTGTTCGTGTAAATACAATCTCTCAGTCTCCTACATTGACAACTGCAGGTGGCGGTATCAAGGGTTTCGACGGAATGCTTGACTATGCCGACCGTATGTCTCCTCTTGGCAACGCAAGTGCTGATGAGTGTGCCGACTATTGTGTGGTTATGTTCTCTGACCTTACCCGTAAGGTTACTATGCAGACTCTCTTCCATGATGGTGGTTTCTCTAACATGGGTATGTCTCTCCGCGGTATGACTCAGTATAACAAGAGCTTCATCCCAGAGAATACAGATCAGGAGACGGGAAAGATTATTTACGGATAAAAGCCTACCTGCGGCCCCTCACTCGTCACTACGTGACACCCTCTCCCCAAGGGGCGAGGGGGAAGTTACTACTTCTAATCAATGGGGGGCGTTGATAAAAATATAAATGCCGCTTATGGTTCCTTAATGGATTTCCATAAGCGGCATTTGGGTTTATATCTTTTTAGCGATAAAAATGTAACTTTTCCCTCGCCCCTTGGGGAGAGGGTGCCCGAAGGGCGGGTGAGGGGCCGAGGGCTATTTAATCGCCATACACTCCGTCTCTATCAGCCAGCCTGGGCGGCAGACTGGGGCAAGAACGATGACGTAAGGCTTGTTAGGGAATCGCTCTGCGAACATCTTGCTAACAATATCATAGTCGGCCACATCACGAAGATAGACAGACATCTCGCTCACGTTATCCCAAGTACATTCTGCCTCGGCAAGGAGAACTTCGATATTCTCAAGCATACGCTCTGTCTGACTAACAATATCGCCGGTATGAACAACCATACCCTTGTTGTCGATACTTGCCGTACCGCTTATAAACACGTGACGTCTATCCTCATAGTCAACGTATGTGCCACGCTCGAAGCTAACGCCATAGTCGCTTGTGCGGTTTAGGTGGGTTGGGGCATAGAGATACTTTATCTGATCCTTGGTTATTCCGTCAACTGCATAGTTATCCAATTGTACGAGAACATTAGGATCAGCCTGACGGCCGCCTATGCCAGTAGAAGCTATGAAATGAGTCTGGTTGGTAAGACCTTGATGGAAGAACACATGATTACGAGCACGAACCACACCACCATAGTTAAGATCCACGTTAGCCACGAAGAACCAAGTGCGGATGCAGTTCTTTTCGAGAGTACAGCCTTCCTTTTCCAGTTGGGCGATATATTCTTCGAGAAGGTGATGAGCCTGATACTCGCTACTTGCAGCCATGTTATAGGCACTTCCATTCCATAGGTGGCGGTATTTGCCTTGCTTAACCTCATAGAGACCGCTTTCAGAAATGCGTGTCTCCACGCCGGTCATCATATATACCCAGATGGCAATCTTTGTGCCGTCGAGAGGTGGCTGTTCAATTACAGATACAGCACATTCCTTTGTTTCACGCTCCAAAACCATTTCGGCTTGGTTGGCAGAATCGCTAAGGTAGTAACGCTTGAAAACGGCTACATATCCCTTGAGAAGATCCTCGCGCAAAGAGGCATAGGCATCAAGAACGGCATCAAGTTGCTCCTTGTATGTCATACCGATGTTATCCGCATGGATCATCGCATGAGCCTCGCGCACCTCAGAGCCATTATCGAATACATACACCTCGGCACGCGCCTTATTTAGTTTTATTGTCTGTTGATTATATGACATTTTTTTGTTTTTATTGCATAAAAAGGCTAAAGTCTAAGGTCTAAAGTCTTTTGCCATTCGTCTTTTGCCTTTTGCTAAATTCTTTTGCAAAGTTACTGCATTTTGGTAAGAATACCAAAAAACAATGATAAATTCTTCCTTCTTAAAAAGGAAAATACCTACTAATGATGATTAGTTGCCAGCATAGCTGTGCATGCCTCCTAATAAATAATTAACCCCGAAATAGGTCATTAGGATTGACAGAAATGCTATTATCAGATAAATGTCATGTACCTTTGCCTTGCGCATTAACGGTAATGAACCTACATGCAGAGGTACGCAGTAGATAAGCATTGATATCAAAGCCCATACCTCCTTAGGATCCCAGCTCCAATATGTTCCCCAAGACTGGTTTGCCCATATAGCGCCGAGGAATATTCCTATTGTAAGGAATATCTCCGCAGGATAGAGCATCAGTCGGTTTAGGGCATCAAGACGGGTATCTTTCTTCACAAGGTCAACGCCAGCTATTACCGCCATAAAGGCGAATAGCGAGTACGAGATCATTATCAGGGATACGTGGGTGGTAAGCCAAGGCGAATGCAATACAGGCATCAGGGAGGTTATCTGTGGCGACATTTCAGAAAGATGAGCCACAAGTAATGTGAGACCCGCAATCATCAGTCCGCCTATCGTCACGGTATTGCATACGAAAGTCTGTTTCCTGAGCATCCATATTGCCGATAATGTCAGCAAGGAGGTGGATAGGGAAACGAATGCCATTGTCTCATAGCCGTTAGAGAGGGGTATGTTACCTGAGATATACCAACGCAGAATGAAAACGGCAAGCTGAAAGGCGGAGATAATCAGCAGTACGCCTAATTTTATGGCATAGCCTTTCTTTCTTATGATTTCCGCGGTCACGATTATAAGGATGCCTGTCAAAATCATAAATGCCCCCACAACAGTTAGTGGCAGTTGATTATATAGAATCTCTGCCGAGATGCGGGTTTCACTTGGCGGGTTATTGCCTTTGTAAGGCTCTATGAGCTTGCCTGTTACGGCAGCATTGACAAGGGAAATCTGTTCGTCAACATCATATATTGAACGTACAAGTTTTTTGTCCTGCTCATCTTCGGCCTTGTTCATCTGCTCATTGAGTAGGATGTCGAGCTTGTATCTTCCGTCGCTCTCATAGAAATCCTTGATGCGTGCAAGGTCGGAGTTTATGCCAAGTCTTTCCTTTAGAGTCTTGTTCTTTATCTTCAGAAGTTGTTTCTCGCTCCATTCCTCTGGAGCCATAGGCAAAGAAAGAAGAAGTTGTTCGGCAGAAAGTCCTTTGTATGAGGTCTTTCCCGTGATTTTCAGACAGAAATCATGTGCAAGCGTGTTTAGCGGACATACTCTTCCGTTATATACAATCAGCTTTCTCTCTGCCTTCTCCGCATCTTCCCTTGCCACTACGGGAGTCTTGGCAAAAGAGGTTGCTGCTACTAACACCAAACATCCAATAGCCAACACCCTGCTTCCGTTAAGTTGCCTGTATAGTTGCTTTATTCTTGGCGTTCTAAGAACAAGGAGCAGAATTGCGCTAACAATAAGCAATCCATAGCCGATATATGTTATTCCCGTGCCATAAGGGTCATACGTTACCGTCAGTATGCTGCCTTTCATGTCTCTGTCGAAAGAAGTCTGATAGAAACGATAACCTTCCACCACGGCGATATTATTCATGGAAATAGTTTCGTTAGTGCTACCTTCATCCGTGGAAAATGTGAGGTGCGATGCATAGTCAGAGTGCGTTGTAGTCCCCTCGTAGTTCTTGATGTTGAAATCATTAAGTTTTACGGAGAAAGGGAGGGTGGCGGTTTGCATATCGCCGTTGCTGCTTTGCTCTGCGTATAGCCTTGCCTTTTCGCCACAGCGAAGATGCAGATAGCCTTTCTTCGATGTGAGGTGAGTGGTTAGGGCTCCTGCAAGAATCACGACAAAAGAGATATGAAGCGTCAGTACGGTCAATGTTTTTTGCATTCCACTGGTGATAATTCTTGCTATTGATGCAATGGCAAGTATGCCCCAGATAGCAGAAAACCACCATGTGGAGTATATCTTTGTGCTGACGAACGTAGTGCCGTGTATTTTTTCAACGATTGTTGCGATGGCCATAACTATGACCACCGCAGCAACTATCATAAATGGTAAAATGCGTAATATTTTATTCTTTTGCACCATTATCTATCCATGACTTGATGATATTCACGAAAGCACCGTAATCAGAGAAGAATCCTTTGTGGAAACCATTGTCATCAGTTATTATCTTGTATAGCATACTGTTTCCGGAATCTCCTGCCGTCACACGATTCTGCGTTGCATCCTTGCTGCTCTTCACGCCTACGAGGTTCTTGTAGGCATTTTCGGCAGAGAGGTCAAGTCCGCGTGCCGCTTTCTCAGTGCTATGACATCGTGAACATGTGGTTGCCGTACCTTGAAATATCGTATTGTTTATTGCAGAGAACATACCCACATTCTGCTTCCCGACATCAATTCTTATAGTATCGTCAGCAGATACATTCTCTATGTCATATCTATAAAACGTAGAAACACGCTTTCTTAGTGTGTTGGTAACGGCAATCTCTATTATTTTTGCACCTGAAGGCACATTACTAAGTGTAATAGCCGTCTCTCTTCCGTCAGTCTGAATGGTTTTCTGAATGCTAGAATACTCATCATCCTCGCTAAATGCAGCCACAACCACGTTATAGTTGTCAGACCATTGATCCACACCATTGAACGTGCCTGTTATCTTTACGTTATAGCCCGTTTGCTCGCTCTCATATACAGGATCCGTCACGAATCCGTCATCGCATGAGGCAAGTAATAGAGTGGAAAGTGTAAAGACTAAAGTGTAATGTAATTTCATATTGTACATTGTAAATGGTAGATTGTACATTAGAAAGTGTATTGTAGCATTACCACAGCACTATGTTTAGCCACGCCGAGGTCATCGTTGTCTCTGTCGAGCTGTGTCTCGTGACCTGTTCTACCTATATACTGATACATGGCAGAAACCTTCAGACCGCTATTCTTGATGAAATAATTGCATCCTATAGCCGGCATATTGAGAATACCATCCTTGTCGGAACCGTTTCTGTCCATGAGGTCATAGCGTGCAGCCAACTGCCATTGCGGTGTTACGAAATATCCTGTCTGAACATATCCTCCTATGAAGTCGTATGTCTCGTCAATCTTCTGACGTTCTGTGAATCCTACGTTCATCCAGTATGCCTCGCCAGAGAAATACCAGCGATTGTGAAGGTATGACACCTCAAAACCCATTCGGGTATCATTGGTACTCTCGCTTTCTGACTCCACGTTCACGCTTCCAGAAAGAGCCACCTCAAGTTTGTTCTCGTTAAGCATCTTCGCATTACCCTGTGTTCTTGGCATTGTGCCAAAAGGAGTCCATGCTATTCTTCCTGCATAAAGTAAAGAAGGGATGTGCCAATCGTCAGAGAATGTCTTTGTTGCAGAGTTTGAACCTGCGCCTGTGCCGTTGAACATACCCAGTTCATAGCCCCATTGCTTGCTCATCTTACCATGTATCATAACACCCATATCGAAGCCTGTGCCGATCTTTGGGCATACGGCATTCAAAGAGTATGGCATAATAGTGGTGGCTGTAAGGGATGTTGGAACACATGGCATAAGAGTCTCGCCAAGAGTGGTGAGGTATGCGCTTGAGAAAGGAGTCTTGAATTTACCCACTTTAACGGCAAAGCCATCGCTTACCTTAACATCAAACCAAGCTTGTTGAAGTATGTTTGCTCCAGAAGCTGCTGCATTTATTGAAAGGTTATAGGTGATATTGTTGAAAGCCTTACCTGTGAAACCCAGAACTGCGTATGGCATAGCAAAGCCTGAGTTTGCCACGTTATCCTGATTATACGCCTTGTCGAGACCTTCATCGTCATAGTAGTGGAAATTGGCTGTTGACTGTATCATCAGATATGGCTTGAAAGAGAACTTGCCATCCTTGGACTCTATCTGGAACATCCTGTCACTTCCGATAGTCACCACGCCATTCTCTGCGTCATAGTTCTCCGAAGCCTGAGCCTCGCTTGTGCTGTTTATTTCATTCTCAACATTCTCGGCATTTACTGTAAATGTCATCATCGCTGCACATGCAGCAAGATATATTTTTTTCATAATGTTTTCTTCAAATAAATAGTAAATTGTAAATAGCTAAATAGTAAATGATTATAGGCTTTCAAGGAACTTTATCATCGCATCCCTGTCTGCCTTGTCCATCTTCATAAACAGATTTCGTGAAGCCTGACCTTCACCGCCATGCCAGAGGATTGCTTCCTTGAAGTTACGTGCTCTTCCATCATGCAGGAAGTATGTATGTCCGTTCACCTTCTTCTGCAATCCGATGCCCCAAAGTGGGGTTGTACGCCATTCGTTTCCACGTGCGAGACCGCTTGTGTAGTTATCATTCAAACCTACTCCCATAATCTCTGAGCCCATATCATGTAGCAGACCAAGCCAAGGCAATTCCGTACCGCAAAGCAATGTTGCACCTCGTGGACGTGTGTGTAGCGTGGTAACGTGGCATAGATGACACTTAGCCTCGAAGAACATCTTCTCACCTCTCTGAACAGCCTCGCGCTCGGTCATCGTTACGGTTGTGCCGTTAGAGCGTGTCAATGTCACCTTTGTCATGGTACTGCCAAGTCTTCTTGCGGGAACGCCAAGACTATGCAGATACAGATCCACGTCCTCCATATCCTCTGCTGAAACATCGAGTTTATCGTATGTAAGTCCCATCATCGAGCCTTCCTTCATCTGACGCTGCCCCTCGCAAATCTCCTCCGGATAGCGTGAGTTCGTAGCACCCATATCACTTGAGAAACCAAGTTCCACGGTGAGGTCGAGGTGCTGCGCCTTATTGCCTGAAAGTCCTATTCCTTTCACTCCCTTCTCCGTGATATAGTTGCATCTGCCAGAAATGCCATATTCTGGGTAGTTGCTTTGAGCAGCAAGTCTTTCTATTTCTGAACGGTCGAGTGCCATCATCTGTCCCATACCCACGTGTCTGAGAGGAATACGAACGGTGCAGAACAAATCCTCGGGATTAATCGTAACGGAGTCTTTCTTCACATCGTCCCACATCTTTTTATACCACTTCACGACCTTGAAGTTAGGGTGTGCAAGCTCATAAGGCTCACCATCGGGGAATGTGCCTTTCTCGTAGTTATAGCGTATCTCCACCTTGCCTTCCGGTGTTACTCCGTAGATAGTCTGGTCATGGAGCACACGACCATAGTCCTGGAAGAAAACGCCATTCTTTCTTGCAACGTATATCAGCATTGCCGACATACCATTAGTGCCAGAGCCATATACAGGTGTGCCATCGGCATCTGTACCTATCTGATTCCATACGCCTGGGTTCGTTCTTCCGGCATTAGCATGGCAGGAAGCACATGAATATCCGGCATATACAGGACCATAGTTATCCGTTACGTTATCGTAAAGTCTGTTGCCATGTTGGAATCGGGAAGCATATTTTCCCGAAAGCCATTCGGCATCAATATCGTATGCCTTCGACGAATCCCAGAAAATAGTAGAAGTACCTGCTGACAATCCCCATTTCGTAAGATCATTGGCATGTACCTCAAGGAATTCGTCCACTCCTTCTGTGTCCTCAGAGCAGGACCACAGGCAAAGTGGCATGAGCATAGCGAGTGTATAGTTCAAAAATGTTTTCATAATGTCTTTATACAGCTAACTATCCCTCGCATCACGCGAGGGATAGTCCCTGTTTTTTTCTTATGTATGCTTAAACTTACTTTACAGTTCTTGCCTTACCGTCCTTGAACAGGAGATACTCAAGTGTGTGGAAACCACGGAGTGACTGTGCTGCCTCGATAGCCTCATTACCCTCGGCGTACTCACCAGTCCACTGGAAAGAAGACCACTTCTGCTCCTTCATTACCTGTACGATACCAGCCTGATCCAAAGGCCATGAATCCATGTTAGGGTCAAGACCAAGTTCAGAAACAGGGCCGAAGAGGAATGCCTCTGATGTCTCCCATGGCTGACGTGATGCAAGCCAAGCCTCACATGCAGCCTCGAATGTTGCGTTTGAAGGATTCTTCTGCAATGCCTGAACAGCTGTGAGGAGAGCCTTGTTCTTTGCTGCAAGATCCTTGTATGTTGGAAGTGCTACCTTGTCAACAAACTGATCTACAATAGCTTGACAGTCTTTCTCTGAAAGGTTGTCATCTACGAGACCGTTAAGTGCTTTAAGGCTTTTTACAAGTTCTTCGCAAGCATCCATAGCTGCAGCAGCCTCGTTTGAACCGATGTTGTTACGGAAAGGCTGTGGGATAGCGTCGATAGCTGACCATGCCTTGCCTACGTTCTGCCATACTGCGATTGAAGCTGCACGGAGATTATCGTTTGACATACACTTTACGATAACAGAGTTCTGTGTCAGATTACCCTGTTTCATTGCTGTCTGATAGTCGTACTTTGCAGGAGAACCTGTAATTGGCTGTCCGAGCAGAGAGTTTGCAATAGAGAGAATGTTGTTCTTATAGTCGTCACGAGAGTGCCATGAATACCATGACTCCACAGCATAGAGTGCTTGTGTTTTCTCGTTTGAGTTCCAGTAATCTACTGGCTCGCCAATCTTTGCCGTACCAACCTCATTGGCAATATCAACACATCCTTCGATAATCTGCTTTACGCAATCTAAAGCTGATTTATAACCAGAAGCAGCGTCGTGGTTCTTGAAGCTCTTTGCGAAACTGTTGTTCCACTCATCATAGAGAGCCTGAGAGTCATCATTGAGGAGCTTTGCCACGTTTACTGCATAGTTGCCCCATGCCGCAGCGTTTTCTGAGTTGTAATCAAGATCCTGGGCATAAGCATTTGGATCAACTGGATCATTCTTGTCATCATCATCATCGCTACATGATGTAAGACTCACTGTTGCAAGTGCTGCAACTGCAAAAATTGAAGCTTTGAAAATCTTGTTCATTGTTTTTTGTTTTTACTTTATATTATTCTTATTCTTTCAACTTTACATTTACTTCTCCGCGAACCAACCCGTCCACGCAATGCCTATTGCGAACTCATTCTCGGAGTTGTACTTTCCACCACCTATTTTTCGTGTGGTGTAGTCTGCCTTAACAACAATGTCGGATGTTGCACGCCAGTTTACGCCCATCACCCACATACTTGTCTTCAGACGTTCCTCAGCAGTATAGTAACCTCTCACATCCTGTTGAGGGTTGTAGTATTCATATCTCATGAATGGGATGATATCTGGACAATTCTCGCTCTGTGTAAATCCGGCAATTTTCAGACCTACCTCACCGCCATAGCTTACGGCATTGTGTGCCACAGGGGTAAGTCTTGTATATCCGGATTTGTTAGATAACTTTCCATTCTTTGCAGAGAGAACCTGAGAGTTTGTCAGACTTCCATATATCATGTTAGCCCTTGCCTCCACATATCTGTTCTTATACTGGCCATCGAGGTTATATATGCGTACTGGCATCTTTCCAAGTCCGTCGTAAGTCTGTGTCTTGTCGGCATTGCCTCCTACATTAGCGCAGTAGTATATGCTACCGCCAATGCGAAGTCCTGGCACACCTCTATAATCCACGCGAAGCACATAGGCTGGATTCGTGAAGTTATCCTCCTCAAACTTACCCTGCTTGGCACCAAGCGCCCATGAATTGCGGTCGAAACCATTTGCGTTGAGGCCTGATACAATCTGAGCCTCATAGTCGAACCTTCCGTAGCCCTTGCCAATGCTTCCGAATATCGCCATACCCGTCTCATGCCATGTTGAAGGGAGAATGGATGTCTCGCCTTCTGGACGCACAGTACCGAAGAACTGTGTAGGCTCATGATGTGAGTTGGTAAGACCGACAGGCACTATCATGTGTCCAACCCTCACGTTAAGTGCACGGTTGATAATACGTGTGATATGCAACTGCTCCAGAGCTACCTCACCGCCTTTCTCTATCTCTGTCTCATACTCACCGTTCTCCGTGTTCTCAAGTTCGTATGCTGTACCTACACCGCCAGCCTCAAACTCCACCTCCAAGCCAAGAATCCACTTGGAGTTGAATTTATAGTCACCTGCTATAACTGCACGTGGAATGGCAATAGTATTACGATTCTCTTTCACGTTACCGTTCGAATGACCGAAGAAACGATTTGAGCCATAATCCTTAAATGCAGCCACAAGCTCGCCATAGCCGCCTATTCTCCACTTCTCAAATGTATTATAAGGATACACATCCTGAACAACTTCGCTATCCTTGCTCTCCTGAGCATTTGCAGTGGCTATGCATCCCATCACAGCCATTGCTGTAATAATTCTTTTCATATCGGCTGCAAAATTACTATCTTTCCCCCACCTTCACAATACCCAAAAATTATGCTTTTTCGTTGCCACTTTCACATCACCAATACCCAAAATTAGGTATTCGCTAATCATTTTTAGGTATTCAAAGTTGTTAAAAATGCAAAATCCGAGGATTAATACCTACTTTTTATTATTGCGTATTTCGCAAAAAGTTCTTAATTTTGCACACTGAAAAGAATTACGAGTTACTAATTACTTGTTTGCTATATGCGATCACATACGCCCTATTAACGAATAAAGCCAACTAGGTAATTCGTAATTAGTCATTAGTCATTCTGAAAATGAAAAAGATGAAACTTTACGAACCAGAGGATAGCATGATAACCCTGATTCGAGACAACTACAGCGTACTCCAGAGCCTCGGTGCATTTGGCATTAGTCTTGGCTTTGGCGACAAATCCGTGCGTGAGGTATGTGAGATGCAGAATGTAGATACCTATACATTCCTCGCAGTGGTAAACCTTGCGCTCAACGGCTACCACGCGCAGGATGACGAGTCGAAACTATCCGTGCCTACCCTGATGAAATATCTCCGCGCATCCCACGAGTACTACCTCGGGTTCCAGTTGCCTTATATCCGTACTGAACTCGTTGCTGCACTCGACGAGAGCGATAACCTTGCCCCTCTCATCCTGCGCCTCTACGACGACTATGCCAAGTCCATACACCAGCACATGAAGTATGAGGAAAAGGCTCTCTTCCCCTATGTTGAGGCTCTGCTTCGTGGTGAGACCGTCGAGGGCTACAATGCCGACACGTTCTCAAAGCATCATGGCGATATCTCCGAGAAACTCAAGGAACTGAAGAACATCATCATCAAGTATCTGCCTGCTGATGCGCTGCACAACAACCAGCTTACTGCGTGTCTTTATGACATATATAATAATGAGGAATGGCTACAGCTTCATTCATTGGTAGAGGACGAGATCTTCGTGCCTGCCATCCGGCACCTTGAGATGCGAGCCAAGAACGATGATGTCACAATGAAGATATCAAGGATGATAGGTCATAACCCAGATGCATCCGAGGCATTGTCGGACAGGGAGAAGGATGTAATAGTGGCAATGGTGCAGGGCATGAGCAATAAGGAGATAGCCGACCACCTCTTCATCTCTATCAACACCGTTATAACCCACAGACGCAACATAGCGCGAAAGCTGCAGATCCATTCTCCTGCAGGTCTCACCATCTATGCAATCGTCAATAACCTCATCGACATATCCAACGTAAAACTTTAGTCTTACAATAGGTGCTAAAGTCTTTTAGTAGCGAACAAATTAATAGATTGAAATATTAAACGCAGAGACGCGGAGTCGCAGAGTTTTCTTTGTGCCTTCGCGTTTTTTGCGTTTATTTTTACCAACACCTAACACCCATCACCCAACACCCATAAAGGGTTTATCACATACCCACCTCCAATTGAGCATACTCAGTTGTGGGTAGTTGCTTGTTCGTAAGCTATACATGCACTAATTTCCTTATTGTTACCTGTTACTTGTTACTGCAGGGTTAGACATTCCGCTTCTTATATTTCCTTTCAACGAAAATCAAGAAGATGATAGCCATGATGAGATAATTTAAACGAAATAGAAAAAGCTTTCAAAATCAGGAGAGAGGATTATGGCAGACGATGAGTCGCTCAAAATCCCTTGAAACATGGGAGAAAGATAAACGTTTAGGATAATTTCAGAAGTTAGATCTAAAATAATCGCATAAAAATGATTATGTGTCAGAAATTATTTGTAACTTTGCTCCGTCTTAAAAAGTGAGGAGGCTCACATAACCGCCTATAACTTGAAACTTACGACGAAAAGTAACATAAACAATTTTTTATAATATGAGGACAAATAAATTGATTTTACTGTTCAGCATACTCTTTAGTATGTTGGTAACAAACGCATTGGCATACGACTTTGAAGCAAAGAATGCTAAGGGCGTGACTATTTATTATTCCTACATCAACAATAAAACAGAGTTGGAGGTTACGCAAAGAAATAAATATAACAATGACAGTTATAGAGACTCTGTTGTTATACCGCAAGAAGTCACCTACGATAGTAAGACCCTAAAGGTGACGAGTATTGGAAAGGAGGCTTTCATTTACTGCGAGGATTTGGAATACGTCTCTATTCCAAATAGTGTGAAGAGTATTGGAGAATGTGCTTTCATGTATTGCAGTCGCCTTGATTCTATCACTATACCAAATAGTGTGAAGAGCATAGGAGATGAATCTTTTTATGAGTGTAAAAAACTGAAATATCTCAAGATAGGTAACTGCGTAACGAGCATTGGCCATTCTGCGTTCCTTAATTGTTTTAGTCTGACTTCTGTCACCATTCCCAATAGCGTGATGTCTATCGGAGAGCATGCTTTTAATTGGTGTAGCAGCATGAAATCTCTTACGATTGGAAACGGTGTAAAGAGTATAAGCAATAGTTGTTTCATAGATTGTCATAGTCTGACCTCCGTCATAATTCCCAACAGCGTTACGAGCATCGAGGAGAAGGCTTTCAGTGGCTGCCAAAGTTTGAAATCCATCACAATTCCCAATAGCGTGACGAGTATAGGAAAGCAGGCTTTCGAAGGTAGCGGCCTGACCTCTTTAATTATCCCTAACAGCGTGACAAGCATTGGAGAATGTGTTTTCAGTAATTGTAGCGATCTGACCTCTGTAATTATCCCTAATAGCGTGATGAGTATTGGAAATCGTGCTTTCGAGGAGTGTAGTAGCCTGAAAACCGTTACAATTCCAAACAGTGTGAAGAGTATTGGGGAGGCAGCATTCTATGATTGTACAAGTCTGACCTCTATCACCATACCTAATAGTGTGGAGAGCATAGGAGTGAGAGCTTTCTCAAATTGTAGTAGCCTGACCTTCGTTAAAATCGGTAGTGGTCTGAAAAACATTGAGGACGAAGTTTTCTCTGTATGCAGTAGCCTGAAATCCATTACTATTCCAAACAGTGTGAAGAAAATTGGGATTAGTACATTCGAAGATTGTGAAGGTCTTACCTCTGTTACGATTGGCAACTGCGTGGAGAGCATTGGAATAGAAGCTTTCAAGGGGTGTAGTAAGCTGAAAAAAATTATTTCAAAGGTTACGACTCCATCTGTTATAGATATATATTATCCAACATTCACAGACGAAACATATTCTATGGCTACATTATATGTGCCAAAGGGAACTGTTGACACGTACAAGACTACAAGGATTTGGATTTATTTCAAGAATATAAAGGAAGAAGATGCATCGACACACATTGACGATGTAACAGACTTGATTAACGCAATAGGTAGTATTGAGAATACGGATGCTTGCAAGGCAAAGATTGATGCAGCACGCTCTGCATACGATGCTCTGACAAAGGATGAGCAGGCTCTTGTAAAGAATTACAGTGTGCTCGTTGAGGCTGAAAACGCATACAAACAGTATGAAACGACTGCTATTGCTGATGTTGAGGCAAAAGCAGAAAATAAGGTCGTAAAATACATTATAAACGGCAAGATCGTGATTGTTAGGAATGGCAAGAAATACAATCTGAATGGTCAGGTAGAATAGATAACATACTCCTCGTTTGCTTTGGCAGACGGGGAGTTTTTTTCTCTACCATAAGGGTAGGGCGTGTATATATTTAATTAAACTTTAACTTTCTTAGTTTATATTCAAACGCTAACACCCATCACCCAACACCCATAAAGGGTTTATCACATGCCTATCCCACAATTGAGCATATTCAGTTAGGGGGTAGTTGTTTGTTCGTAAGCTGTACATGCACTAATTTCCTTATTGTTACCTGTTACTTGTTACTGCAGGGTTAGACAACCTTTCAAGCATGATGTCAACGAATGCAGTATAATGACGACTACAAACTGTAAACCAAAATCAGGACATCCCGGAAAATGTGTCGGTAACAGGTAACGGGTAACAATAAGAAAACGAGTGTAGCTGCTGCCTATATTTTATTATTTCTATATATAATAAGGTATATAAACTCCTTAGAAAGATTTAGTAAAATTTTTGGCCATACACTAAAATCCTTATTGTTACCTGTTACTTGTTACTGGTCGTGGCTTTGCTTGCTTGCTGTGGTGGTCTAAGATGAAGAGAATGAGGCTGTTAGCACGAATTGGAGAGTGGGGTGTAGGCGGCTGACAGTCTCAATAACATAACAACAAGCATTAATTTGGGGCAGATTCACCTTGTTTTTTTCCTGATTTTGTTTACAGTTTTTAGTTATTATTATACTGCATTCGTTGACATCATATTTGAAAGGTTGTCGTTTTCCTTGAAAGGTTTACAAAATCCTGATTTCGTTGACATCATACTGAATTCGTTTACTCCGCATAGAAAACGATGTAAAGACGCGAAAAATGCTCTGGAACCCCTCCAATGCAGTTCCGTCGTAGGTCCGTTGTAAATCCGTTGTAAGTCCGTTGATGCTCCATCGATGGGAGCGAACCTAAAGCGAAGGCATAGCGAAGCCAGAGCGAAGGCACGACAGCGGTTCTCCCCCATGCGGTAACAAGTAACAGGTAACAATAAGAAAATTAGTGTCAGCGTATCTCATTCCAAACATAGCGTCCCCGTCTGGATATGCCCTGCTGGGCGTCGGGCTTTGGCTTTGTTCTTCGCATAGCTCATCAAGCTAAAGCAATTCGTCGAACACACGTTGTTTATTCAATGCAAAGGCGAGAAGGCGCAATCCCGTTTGTCCATTGGCATACGATTTTCACGGTTTTATTGAAAAAATGCCATGCACACATAGAAAAACATAAAAAAAATATGGCGGTATGAGAAATAATTACTATCTTTGCATTCGCTAAATCAAGGACGTGCGCCAGCCTTGGGCTGACACGCACTTTTGGCTTCATGCGAGGTGCTACGCATGTTGTCATTCGCTCAAATAGGTGATTGGTGTTAGCCTCTAACCCCTAACCTCTAAGAGCTCTCTCTAACCTAAAATATTGGATTTTAATTATTCGACTAACGTAATGACAGAAGTGATAAAACTGTTTGAACCGATCTCCTTGGAACAGATGTCGGGGGTGAAGCTGATGAACCGTACAGATACGAAGTTCGTCACTACTACCGAGCGCCTGCAACAGCTCTTGCAGATGGCGCAGAACGACTACTATGTGCAGGAGATTGACGGTGAGCGTAATTTGGAATACGACACCACGTATTTCGACACCAAGCAGTTTGATATGTACAACAATCATCAGTGGAATCACGTAAACCGTCAGAAAATCCGTTTCCGTACCTACTGCATCAGCGGACTTCAGTTCATGGAGGTAAAGACAAAGAACAACCACGGACGCACGAAGAAGAAACGCATCGAGGTCAAGGATATGGATGTGTCCGAACAGCAGAAACGCGAATTCCTTGGCAAGAACCTGCGATATAGTGTTGATTCCCTGCAACCCACGCTGAACAATCATTTCAGGCGTATCACGCTGGTAAACAAAGCAAAGACCGAGCGCCTTACGATTGACAGTAGCCTATGCTTCCACAACCTTGTGAGCGGCATCGACAGGGACATGGGCAATCTGGTGATTATCGAACTGAAACGTGACGGATTGCAGCCCTCACCTATTCTTGAGATGCTGCAACGCCTGCACATCCATCCGCATGGCTTCTCAAAATACTGCATGGGCTCGGCACTCACCAATCCAAAGTTGCAAGTACATCGTTTCAAGCCGAAACTGATAGAGATAAGGAAGATAATAAATAATAAAAAATAATCATAATGCAAGATTTGTTTTCAATAGGTTTCTACGACACCCTGATAAGGTTTGCTGTCTGTATCTTAGTTAACTGGAGCATCGTACACTTCCTGTATTTCAGGAAGAGTCACCGACGCGACTTCTATTTCACCTTCGTCATCATCTCCATCGCTATCTTCTTCCTCGTCTATCTCATGATGGGAATGGATCGTGGAAAAGCAACAATGGGCGTGGGACTCGGTCTCTTCGGCATCTTCTCCATCATGCGATACCGCACCGACACCATGCCGGTACGCGAGATGACATACCTCTTCGTGGTCGTATGCCTCTCAGTAGTGCATGCCATGGCCGTATCGCTCGGCGTTGACAGCGAGGGACAGATGCTCGGCACTCCGCTTCCAGAACTCATCGCCATCGACGTCATCGTCTTCGTCGGCATCGTCATCTTCGAGATGGTGCTTAAAAATGAGACATCCAAGATCGTTCAGTACGACCGCATCGAGCTTGTCAAGCCCGAGAACCGCGACAAACTCATTGCCGACCTTGAGGAACGTCTCGGACTGAAGGTCATCGACGTGAAGGTTGGCGCTGTTGACTTCCTCCGCGACATGGCGGTGCTGCGCGTGTATTACGAGGGTGCCGACGACAGGGAGATAAACAACAAGATAAGAATCAAGGACTCTGACTATGCGAATGTGTAAAGCGCTACTTATACTGGCTATGACGGCATCATGCCTGACATCTATGGCGCAGAGTGAGTCGGGACTTCTTCTTGAAGCTGAGGCTGAGAAGAAACTCTCGAAGAAGTTCAGCGTCGCCCTTGAGGCTGATATGCGCACGCGCAACGACTTCAAGACCATGGATCGCTGGAGCATCGGCATCGGGGGCGAGTATAAGCCCGTCAAGCAACTCAAACTCGGGGCTGGCTACACTCTGCTCAATACCAACTTCCGCGAGGACATCAGCTATAAGGCCGATGGCAACTACAACAACTGGCGTCCGTCATATTGGGGTGTGCGCCATCGTTTCAATGTATCTGCATCGGGAACGTATAAGTTCCGCAATAACCTGCGCATCTCCCTGCGCGAGCGCTGGCAATATACCTACCGCCCCGAGAAAACTATCGGACGATGGGACTTCGACAACTCATGGTGGGAAGACAAGGTACGCTCATCCAAGGGCAAGAGCCAACTGCGCTCACGCCTGCAAGTGGAATACGATAAGAAACACGCCCTCATGACACCATTCGCAAGCGTGGAACTGTATAACTCGTTGGCGATAGAGAAGGTACGCTATACCGTGGGTACCGACCTCAACATTTCGAAGCACCACACCTTCTCCGTCTTCTATCGACTCCAGGACATGCGTAATACCTCCCCCGACGACTACGAACCCGATATGCACTATATCGGAGCAGGATATAAGTTTAGTTTCTAAGAAAATGCGGCCTCTCCCCCCGCCCTCTCCCGTAGAGAGGGAGCCGATTCGAGAACATCGGAGTATGTGGTAACCAGAGAGCCGATAGGGTAGATTCAAAATAGAAAAATAATAATGAATAATTGAAATGAATATTCTATCAAAAATACTATATGGGAAAATAGACGTCTTTTCGCACTCCGGCTCCCTCTCTACGGGAGAGGGCGGGGGGAGAGGCCGTTATTGGTGTGTTATTTTGGTTCTTGCCTTGGTGTTTTCTGCTTGCCAATCCGACGACACCGATTTCAGCGCCTATACTGAGGAAAAGCCCGCTCAATCTACTGACTGCACCATCTACATAGCGTATAATGGAAACAGCGTCACCGTCACAGGCGATGACAAGGGACTCGTAACTGCCAATGGGGCACACGTCACGGTGAATGCCACCAGTCATGCAGATTCCCTCCTTCTCGTGCTCAGTGGAAACAGCGACAACGGATCACTGCTCGTCTATAGGCAAAAGAAATTCGGCATACAGCTCAATGGCGTGACGCTGACCAATACCACAGGAGCAGCCATCAACAACCAGTGCAAGAAGGCATTATACCTCTATGTAAATAACGGAACTGCAAATATGCTTACCGATGGCACGTCATATACCGACATAACCAATGCCGGTGGTCAGACTATATCCCAGAAAGGCGCCCTCTTCAGTGAGGGACAGATGCACCTCATGGGCGCTGGCACACTCAACGTAACGGGAAACTGTCGCCATGCCATAGCCTGCGATGACTATATCACTATTGACGACAATCTCACACTCAGTGTCAAGTCCTCCACAGGTAGCGGGATAAAGGTTAATGACGGACTGTGGATCAACAGCGGAAACATAGACATCAAGGTAACAGCCGATGCAGCACGCGGTATCAAGTCCGACTCCGTGGTAGTCATCAACGGCGGTAATACCACCATCACCACAAGCGGCGACTGCGTTTACGACAAGGAAGAGGACGATTTCAGCAGCGCAGCATGCATCAAGTGCGACCGCGATTTCACCATGACTGGCGGCACCCTCACCATGACGAGCAGCGGCGATGGCGGCAAGGGCATCAACAGCGAGACTAAGGTTGTGTTCAGCGGAGGCATCCTCACAGCCGTAACCACGGGCGACAACGAAGACGGCAAGCCGAAGGCAATAAAGGCAATGACAGGAATCTTCGTTAGTGGAGGCAGTTTCACAGCGAAGGTCAGCAAGAGCTGGGCATGCGACAGCGGCTACGGCGATGACACAACCTCCGATGCCGAACGCCTCGATCATTGCGTCACCGTCGATGGCAACCCCTCCGTTTCCGCTATTGCCAAGAAAAGCGTTGTAATCAATTTCTGATTTACTATTTGGCAATTCACTAATTATTATTTTTCAAGTTTTGCTTGCCCGAAACTGTCTGTAAGACAGTACTATTCGTAACCTCCTACATACGAGAGAAACGAGGATGTGCGGGGATATAGTGCCAATCCCCATTACTGTCTGAGGCAGTACATCGCCAATTAGGTACAGCCTTCCAGGCTGCTAATGTCGTTGTCGTTTGCTATCTGAGGGCATTCTCTCCTTCGTCGAGTATGCACCTCGGTTACTCATGGTGTTGCCTTCCAGGCAATTACGAACAAGCGAAACTTGAATTACTATTTATCTACTATTTGATTGATGTACTATTTTCGTCAATCAATAGTTTTAAATAGAAGATAGGAGAAATTGAAATAGTAAATATGAAAAGGAACTTGCGTAGCTTTATTGGCATGCGAGAAAATAGTAAATATAATGGAATAGTCAATAAATAGTAATTAGTAAATAGTTAAATAGTAAATAAAATTATATGAGCAAGACTTTTGCAATAAATACTATCAAACATCCTTCCATTTGGGAAGGCTTGGTTAGGCTTCCTCTTCTTTTGTTGTTGCTGTCATTTAGTGTCTCCCTTTTTGCCCAGAACGCAGATAAGATCTACAAGGAGGCAAAGGAACTCTACGATGCCAAGAACTACACCCTGGCAGTACCAAAGCTCAAGGCAGCCGCAGAGATAGGCCACAAGAAAGCGCAGTACCGTCTGGGACGGTGCTACGAGAAGGGGCGCGGAGTAAGCAAGGACGAGACCGCCGCCTTCCAATGGTACACCAAATCCGCTGCACAGGACTATGCAAAAGGACAGTACGCCCTGGGCAACTGCTACAAGGAAGGACTCGGCACGGCAAAAGACCATAAGAAAGCCTTTGAATATTTCACCAAGGCAGCACAGCATGACAATGCCGATGCACAATATCAGTTAGGCAAGTGCTACATGAAAGGCAAGGGCACCACAGCCGATGCCAAGAAAGCAGCGTCATGGTTCAAGAAAGCCGTGAGCAACGAGAAAGACGGTAAGGATATCATCGCAAAGATCCGCAAGAAAGCCGCAGAAGGCGATGAGGATGCCAAGACTATCATGAAGCTCGCAGGCGTCAAACCCTGACAATATTAATACTTGCTTCAGCATATTGGGCTTTGCAAATAAAGTTTGAAAAACAATGCCGCTTATGGAATCCGTAATGAAACCATAAGCGGCGTTTACTTTTTTTATGTGAATTGATTATAGCTGCTTGAAATTAATTTCCAATTCTTAATCAGCATCCGCATTAACGTTAATCGGATCTCCCCACTCGCTATCCACCGTTACAGAGGCTTCTGCACCATCCGACTGAAAGAAACTGCCTGTGACAGAGGTCTTGGAATTAATCCTCATCTTAACACCCTCGATGTTACGGGTAAGCAAAAGCTCATTGGCACTATTATAGAACTCGAATTTTGCATCGATTGTCTTCTCCAAGGCAGGGAGGAACACGTAACAATGAATATTTGACATCATCCCCTCTGATGACCTTCTATCACTATTCAATTCTGCCATCCCTGTGACGTATGTCGTAGCATCCATACCAATCTGATTCCGCAGGTCATACTTCGAGCTAATCCCCGTCAGCGTAACCCTGAACTTCGTCACCTCCGTAGGAATCACATCCGTAGAAGTAAAGTTCACCAAAGCCACGCAACGCGTCAGTTTACAGGTTACCGCCTTACGCTTATTCTTTGTAATCACCACCTCATCGCTGTAGCTGAAACTATCCGTTGTACGACTGTTATATCCCTGAATGCTACCGTCAGTTCCCACCGAGATAGGATTGCCGTTCTTCTCGTTATGAGCGAATATCATCAGACGGTAAGTACCTGGCTCAAGGTTCACAGAGAGCGTGCCAAACGAGTTTCCGCCCCCGTTAATCTGTTCTGAGTTATACACTATACCCCCATCTTTCATTATCACATACTGCACACGATTGGCACACTCCGACAGAGGCACCGTCGTAGCACGTGTCATCTCACTCTGCGTCTGTGAGAAAGAACATGACACATACAGTTCACCCGTCTCCTTAGCAGAGACCTCAGTATCATCACTGTCACTCTCTGTCAATATTGCCTTCTCACAGGAAGTAAAGAAATAGGTAATGAACAATGCACAAATAAGTGCCATTATTAAAGAGGCTGCGAGACGCAGAAACGGAGAGATTCTGAATGCGTCATACACTTTGAAAAGGAAACTCTTTGAATTCATAGCTATCAGATAATAAGAACCTAATGAATAATAGAAATAAATGTATTTATGGCAGTAGAGGGCTTCATGAAACCGCCTCTGCAAGACATCAACCCATTCTCAAGTGATATCGGGAGCAAAGATAAGAAATTTTGAGCGCAAAAGCAAATTTTTTCGTAACTTTTTTCAGAAAAAAAATCTTTCCCGGAATAAGGGGCTGTCATCTTTTAAATTTTCACTTGTTTTAGCTCGTTGAGCCTTGCGAAAAAAAATATTGTCAGTTCAGCATCGGAGATGCGTTTGCCTTGAATTGTTCGTCAAGGCTCACCAAGCTAAAGCAAGTCGTCGAACTGAGGTTATTTTGGTATTTTATAGAACTAACATCAGTTCCCTTTTTCATCTTTAATTCATAGCTTCACCCCATATCCGAGGGTGAGCATGATTGTGCGGTTCTTTGAGCTGATACCATCCAGATCCAGATCCATGACATTGGTCATACCGAGGTTGTAGCGGAGGTCGAGACAGAGGTTCCTGTACTCGTAAGCGACTCCGAGGGGTAGGGAGAGGTTTACCTTTCTTGCCTTGAAGTCAGGATTGTTGATGACAAACTCTGGTTGGAGTCCGCATTTGACGGAAAGTCCGATGCGCGTTTTGAAGACTGCGAGCAACGGTATGTTGATGTTTTCATATTTCACCTTGTCATATTCTTTAGAATCGCTCGGCAGGTCGTATCGCTCGCCTTGCTGACTGTATAGCACACCTGTACCAAGGGCGAATAGGTCGCTGAGCTGATATTCACCTTCTACGCCTAAGACAAGTCCGGGTTTGAACTCGCTTTCTGTGTATGCTATGGACTGCCCGTCAAAGTAACCGATTCCGCTATCTGCGAATTTAGAGAAATTGACACCTACACGTGGGTAGATGGTTAGTGTACCAGGTTCATTCTGTGCGAATGTCGCCATACTTACGATGGCGAGCATGATAGTGATGATTGTTTTCTTCATGTTAAATCTGAGTTTTTTGTTCGGTTATAGAACGCAGATTCTAAAGGATATTGTGTTGTCGGATGTCTATTTTTTGATAGGTTAAATTTTTGTGGGAGGAATGCAAGAAAATGAGGAATGATACGTTTATTAGGGAAGACCCCTACCCACCGTAATAGACAAGGGTGGAGAGCAAAAAACAATGCCGCTTATGGTTCCATTACGGATTCCATAAGCGACATTTGTGACTTCTTCCTGCCCCTCATGGGAAAGGAAGTCCGATGTTGATAAAATCGGAGTATGTGAAAGGGCAGGGTAGATGTTGTTTATCGAATATCAATCACAGGAATATTATCCTTGTCGTTATAGTAGAGGTTCTCGCCTGCCATACCCCAGATGAAGGTGTAGTAGTAGGTGCCGGCTGCTGCGTGCATTGACCACTCCGGACTCATGATTGCCTGCTCGTTGTGGAGCCATACGGCACGGCTTTCCTGTGGCTCACCCATGACGTGTGAGATGGTCTGCTCCTTTGGGAGGTTGAAGTAATAGTATGCCTCGATGCGGCGGCCGTGGGTGTGTGGCGGCATGGTGTTCCATACTGCTCCCGGGTTGAGCTGTGTGAGTCCGAGCTGCAACTGGCATGGACCTTCCTCGAGTACATCGTTGACGATGAGTTTATACACGGTGCGTGAGTTGGCTTCCTCTACGGTGCCTACCGGTCCCCATACGGCTGCCTTGAGTGAGCCTTTACGACCGTCGAGGGTAATCCACTGTGTCTTGTAGTGCTGATGTGCGGTGGCAGAGTTGAGGTAGAACTTGGCTGGGTTCTTTGGGTCCTTGGAACGGAACTCAACGGACTTGTTCTCGTCGATAGAGTTGCCTTTCTTGTCCTTGCCTATGTGTCCGCGTCCGATGTACAGAGCCTCCTTTGGTTGTAGAGGGTATTCCTTGCCATCAACGATGACAACGCCTTCGCCCAGTCCGCAGTTTACCACGCCGAGCTCACGGTTATACATGAAATACTTCTCAGGGATGGTCTTGTCGACATCGAGACCGAGTTCCCAGAAGTTTTCAAGTTTAAGAGTCTTCTCAACTGGCATGGCGCCACCGAAGATGAAGCGGTCGTAGTGGGAGTAGGTGAGGAGGATGGAGTCAGCCTCCATTACCTTCTCCATGACGAAACGCTCACGGAGTGTTTTGGTGTCGTAGGTCTTGACATCCTTTGGATGACAAGCGGTTTGGAACTTTACATGCTGGCAGCCTACGTAGCGGTCAGCTTCTTGTGCGTTGATGGAGCCCATGCCGAGACAGGCAAGGGCAATAGAAAATAGTGCTTTTTTCATAATGTATATATCTTTTTATTTTTTGTTAATTAGGAGTCTGTTCCACACCAGCATTATGGCGGTGAGGGCGGTGAGGATGGCTGCACCGATCCATGTGAATACGTACTTCATGCAGGCATAGATGAGGAATGCGATAGGTGATGATGCGAAGTCGAGGGAGCCGGCGCTGAAGCCGTTAGGTACCTGAACGGCCTTGTCGTCGGGATGTGCTGCCGATACCGCCTGTGCGGCAGAGGTGAAGTTCTCTGACATAAGGGTGACGAAATAGAGTCCGGCTGCGATGACAACGAGTCCCACGATGAATGACTTCACCACGTTGCCGTTGGTGTAGGGGAGTACCATGACGAAGACATAGAACATTCCGGCGAGTGATGCCAATGGCAGGAACTGGTTGCCTGGGAGTGCCACGGCGAGGATGAGCGTCACAGGGATGAGGAGAAGGGATACGATGAGGGTGGTAGGATGCCCGATGACGAGGGCAGGGGACATGCCGATATAGAACTCCTTGTCGGCACCGAACTTCTTGGCTATGAGTTCGCGTGTAGCCTCGGAGATAGGCTTGAGACCTTCGATGAAGAGCCCGGTGATACGTGGGATGAGTTCCATGACGGCACCCATCTTGATACCGAGACCGAGGGTGGCAGGGATGTTGTCGATGAGTTCCTGAGAATCCTTGCAGGCGAGGCATCCGATGAGAACACCGATGATGACACCGAGGAAGAGAGGTTCGCCTAAGAGTCCGAACTTCTTCTTCATGCCCTCTGCGTCGATGTTGAGCTTGTCGAAGCCCGGGATGCGGTCGAGCACCTTACCGATGCCGATGGCAATAGGAGTGAAGCCCTGACAGAAAGGCTGTGGGATGGATATGCCCTCCATGCCCGGATAGAATTTCTGGAACTTCTTGGCTGTCATGTCGGCAAGCACGAGGGTGATGATATAGCAGATGATGGCGGCGAAGAAACCCCACATGATGCTGTCGGTGAGGAAATAGATGACGGCACCGATGAATGCGAAGTGCCAGTAGTTCCACAGGTCGATGTTGACCGTGCGTGTGAAGCCGGTGAACAGCAGCAGGAGGTTGATGCCGAGGCAAACAGGGATGATGAATGCTCCGACGGTGGTGTTGTATGCCACGGATGCCGCAGCAGGCCATCCCATGTCGAATACTTTGAGTTCGAGGTGGTAGATCTCCACTACCTGTTCGAGCGCAGGACCGAGGCTTGAGGTCAGCAGACCGGTGATGACACCGAGTCCGACGAAGCCGACACCTACGTAGAGTCCGCTCTTTAGGGCTTTTGAGAACTTGATGCCGATGCACACGCCGAGGATGGTGAAGATGACTGGCATCATTACTGCGGCTCCAAGGCCGATGATGTAAGAGAATATTGATTCCATCTATTCTATTTACTATTTTACTATTTACTAATTACTATTTATGTACTATATCATGCGTGTTGTGGGCATTTACTATTTAGTTTCCGTTTTCTTGAAAAATAGTACATTTACCAAATCGTAAATAAATAGTAAATAGTACATAGCTAAATAGTAAATGTGGTTTATTTGATAAGTATTGGCTTTTCCAATTCTTCCTTCCACTCTTTCAGCCATTGGAACCATGCGTCCTTGTTGCTGAAACCGAAGGACTCGATATGGGAGGTGGCGGTGAACCAATAGTGGAGGGAGTCGGTATTGGTGCCTATGACCTGAACGTATGCCTGATTAGGGAGGCGTGGCTTGCCGTCGGTGTAGTGGGAGTCGCCCTTGTAATAGAGAGGGGGGACGTAGATGCCGAGACCGACGGTGATGGTGTCATACACCTGTGGGTTGTTGCCAGCACATGCTCTGCCCCAGTCGCCTCGCAGTCCTGCCTTGTCGGTGAATTCCTCGCTGCCTTCCACTATATCGACGATGCCTGTGGATAGCTGAAGGTCGGGAACAGGTCGCGAGAACTTAACCTGTACCTCAACGTCTCGATGGCCGTAGTAAAGGATGTAGCGTGTCACGATATCCACAGGGGAACTGTCGGATTTAGGTTGCCATGCTTTGTTCGTAACATCCACGATGGTGCGTACCGGTCCTTGGCATACTATCGTCTCGGTGGTGTTGCGCACGTTCTCGAACATAATGGCGTTCTTGCCGTCCCATCCGTGCAGGGCTCCGCATCCGTAGGTGCTGCCGGTATAGAGAACATCCTCGCCGTAGCCCTGAAGGCGTTGGAGTGGGGTGGTGTAGAACCCGGTTTCGGCAATATCCATTTTACGATGGCGGTGGCCGTAGAGGTCGATGGACTGGCGGTGGTCGCAATATATGCGGAAGCCTATCATATCGTTCTCCATCACTGCACCGTGAGGGTAGATATAGTTGTATGGGTTGGTGTCCTTCGGGAAGGTCACGGAGTTGATTCTCTGATGTTTTGGCTCCTTCTCACTTCTGTCACGTATTCCTATGTATCCGTATGTGCGGTTATGATAGATTTTAGGATTGCCTTCTGAGGAAAGGGTAATGGTGAACTCCTGTGTCTCGTCGGGTGCCATATCGGTGAGGAATGAGAGTTCGTCGTTGATGCCGTCATCGTTGAGGCTTGCCTGACAATGGCTGTGGTGTTCTCGCTATCAAGCCTGATGATGACAGGTACGGCAGACCGAGCCTTGTGCATGGGATTGGTGGCTTTCAGCTTTATGGTCTTTTCTGCTGCGCAAAGGGTTGTTGCCAGCCCGAGCATAGCCAGAATTACAGTTAGTTTCTTCATTTAGGTTTGGTGTTTAGAGTTTAGGGTTTAGAGTTTGGGGTTTAGAGTTTAGAGGTTAGGGGGTAGGGTGGAGGAGCGTTGTTATCGCATCATCCACGTGCCGTTAACCCTGACCATTGGCACAACCACCTCCTCGCTTGTGTCATCACCGTAATTGAATAGAAGGAATGCGTTTGCGGAGAGGTGTGCAGTATCTTTTGGCTGTCCCTCGGCATTGGTAGGACAAGTTAGTACGCCTTTCACCTTTTTCACGGACTTGATGCCCTTATGGTCGCGTTCCTGCTGTCCGAGGAACATCTTCATGTTGGTTTCAAGTTGTTCACGATAGGTTGGCACCACATTGACGTGCATCGCGGTGCCGTCAACGAAGGCGGCGATGTCGCCGTTAAGCAACTGCTCGTAGTATGCCTTGGCAGTCTCGGCTGCAAGGTCGGCATGGTTTGCTGTGGCATCATCCTTGCAGGAGGAGAGGGAGAGGGCGAGGAAAAGAAGACCCACCCCCAGCCCCTCCCATAAAGGGAGGGGGGTAGATAGTCTGTCTCGCAGAGAAATTGCTATATTACGAAATATCTTGTGCATTTTTTATCATTTTTATGATTGCAAATACTAACTTCCCCCTCGCCCCTTGGGGAAGTCGGAGATTGAGTATCTCCGAGTATGTGTCAGAGGGTGCCCGTAGGGCTGGTGAGGGGCCGTTGTGGTGTGGCCCGTTTTACTTCTGCCTAATAAATATATTAATAGGTGTACCTGTCAGAGTCCAGTTTTCGCGAATCTTGTTCTCGAGGAATCGGCGATAGTTCTCGCGGATATACTGAGGTAGGTTGGCATAGAACACGAAGCTTGGAATCTGGGTGTCAGGAATCTGGTTGCAGTACTTAATCTTGATGTACTTGCCCTTGACAGACTGTGGAGGGAATGCCTCGATGATAGGAAGCATGACCTCGTTGAGCTTTGAAGTACCGATCTTTGCCTTACGGTTGAGATATACCTGTTTGGCGGTCTCGAGAACCTTGAAGATACGTTGCTTTGTTAATGCAGAGGCGAAGATGATAGGGAAGTCGGTGAATGGAGCCATGCGGTTGCGGATGGCATTCTCGAAGGTGTCGATAACCTTCTGCGACTTCTCCTGCACCAAATCCCACTTGTTTACTACGACAACGAGTGACTTGTTGTTCTTCTGAATCAACTGGAAGATGTTCATGTCCTGTGCCTCGATACCGCGTGTGGCATCTATCATAAGGATACATACATCGGAGTTCTCGATGGCGCGGATAGAGCGCATGACGCTGTAGAACTCAAGGTCTTCAGTCACCTTGTTCTTACGACGGATACCTGCCGTATCAACGAGGTAGAAGTCGAAGCCGAACTTATCGTAGCGGGTATAGATAGAATCGCGTGTAGTACCAGCGATATCAGTCACGATGTTACGCTCCTCACCAATGAAGGCGTTGATGAGACTTGACTTTCCTGCATTAGGACGGCCTACAACGGCGAAACGCGGGATATTGGTGTCGATGTTATCAGGTGCGGTATCAGGGAGTTTCTTCAGAACCTCATCGAGAAGGTCACCTGTTCCGCTGCCTGTTGCTGCGCTTATGCAGAAAGGATCGCCGAGACCGAGTGCATAGAACTCTGCTGCATAGTACTGCTGATTGGTGTTGTCGGTTTTGTTGCTTACGAGGATGACAGGCAGCTTTGTGCGACGAAGAATCTCTGCTACGTCAGTATCGAGGTCGGTAACGCCTGTCTGGACATCCACGAGGAAGAGTACGAGGTCGGCTTCTTCGGTTGCGATGAGAACCTGCTGTCGGATTGCATCTTCGAAGATATCGTCAGAGTTTACTACCCAACCGCCTGTATCGACGATTGAGAACTCCTTGCCGCACCATTCACACTTGCCATACTGACGGTCACGTGTAGTGCCTGCCACATCACTTACTATAGCCTGACGACTCTGTGTCAGTCTGTTGAAAAGAGTTGACTTACCCACATTAGGGCGTCCAACTATTGCTACGAGATTTCCCATTTTTCATTTCCCCTCCTTTAGGGGTTCAATTTTTGCTCAGTAATAAAACTGGGTTTATATTACTCTGGGGTTAATACTATTAATTTACTATTTAGCTATTTACTATTGACGATTTATTTACTATTTGGAGAAATGTACTATTTTCGCAGATGTTAAATAGTAAATGTAGTTTGCGATAAGATATAGTACATAAATAGTAAATTGTAAATTGTCAAATAGTAAATGCTTTTTATTCCGGATTATATCCGAAGCTATCCAGTTCCTTCTGGTTGCTTCTCCAATCCTTGTCAACCTTTACGAAGGTCTCGAGGAAGACGTGCTTGTCGAAGAATTTCTCAAGAGCCTTGCGAGCCTCGGTGTTCACTTTCTTGATTGCCACGCCCTGATGCCCGATGATGATTCCTTTCTGCGAATCCCTTTCCACATAGATCACGGCGCTGATGCGAATCTGCTTGTCGGTTTCCTTGAATGCCTCGCACCTCACCTCCACGGAGTAAGGAATCTCCTTGTCGTAGTAGAGAAGAATCTTCTCGCGGATGATTTCTGATACGAAGAAACGCGCAGGCTTGTCGGTGAGCTGATCCTTGTCGAAGAATGCAGGCGATTCAGGCAGAAGTTCGTGGATGCGCTTGAGAAGTATATCAACGCCGAACTTGTTCTTTGCTGAGATAGGAAGAATCTCTGCTTTCGGAAGCAGACCGTGCCAACGCTCAACTATCTCGCCTAATTTCTCAGTCGGATTCTTGCCATCTTTTGCAAGTTCTGCCAATGCATCCATCTTATTGATGAGCAGGATGACTGGTATCGACATCTTAGCCACCTTGTCGAGGAAGTCCTTGTTTTTCTCAGGATCTTCGATGACATCGGTAACATAGAGCAGTACGTCTGCATCAGTGAGAGCCGATTCTGAGAAAGCGAGCATTGACTCCTGTAGCTTGTAGTTAGGCTTGAGCACGCCCGGGGTGTCGGAGAATACAATCTGCATATCCTCAGTGTTCACGATACCCATTATGCGGTGGCGCGTTGTCTGCGCCTTGAAGGTAGCGATACTAAGTCTTTCACCCACGAGCTGATTCATCAGAGTGGATTTCCCCACGTTTGGGTTGCCTACTATGTTTACAAATCCTGCTTTGTGCATTATTAAAAAGCTGAAAAACGCATCCATCAGCCTTGTTGTAAGAATAATGGATGCGTCTTGTATTTTTTTAGTGAAGAGTTAAGAGTTAAAAGTGAAGAATCTGATTTTGTATGAATTCGCTAAGAATACGAACTTGAATTCTTCACTATTCACTATTCACTTTTCGTTTTATTGTGGATCGTATCCCCACTTCAGGAATGAAGCTCCGTGAACGAAGCCTGCACCGAATGCTGTAAGGATGATGTTGTCGCCCTTCTTAAGCTTCTTCTCGAAGTCCCAGAGAGCCAATGCGATACTTGCAGCACTTGTGTTACCATAGCGCTCAATGTTTATCATCACTTTGTCCATAGGAATATCGAGACGCTTTGTCACAGCCTCAATGATGCGCAGATTTGCCTCGTGAGGGATAACCCAGTTTACGTCAGCCTCAGTAAGGTTGTTGCGCTGCATTATCTCCTTCACGTCGTTTGACATGCTTGTCACAGCGTACTTATATACAGTTCTACCTTCCTGATAGATGTAGTGCATACGATGATCTACTGTATAGTGAGATGCTGGGCAAACAGAACCACCAGCCTTCATGTGGAGGAATGGAAGTCCCTGGCCGTCTGTGCGGAGGAATGAATCCTGGAAGCCTATACCTTCCTCTGTTGTTGCCTCAATCATCACAGCGGCAGCACCATCACCGAAGAGTACGCAGGTCTGACGGTCCTGATAGTCAACCATTGATGACATCTTCTCGCTGGCAATAACCATTACTCTCTTGTAGCGGCCTGACTGTACGAAAGCACAAGCCATATCCACGGTGTAAAGGAAACCGCAGCAAGCACAGCTTACGTCGAAACCGTGAGCGTTCTTGATGCCGAGCTTACCGATTACGATAGAGGCGTTTGAAGGGAAACGGTAGTCAGGAGTCGTTGTGGCAACGATGACGCAGTCGATAGTGTCAACGTCAACGCCTGTCTTCTGTATCAACTGCTTGGCTGCCTTTCGAGCCAGATAGCTTGAACCGAGACCTTCCTCTGTGAGGATGCGACGCTCCTTGATGCCTACACGGGTTGTAATCCACTCATCATTGGTATCAACCATACGAGACAACTCCTCGTTGTTGAGGATATAGTCAGGTACGTATCCGCCAATACCTGTGATTACAGCATTGATTTTTTCCATTATATATTATGAAAGTTACTCAGCAACTTCTTCTTCCTTAACGATAGCAACCTTACCACGATACATACCGCAAGATGGGCAAACAGTGTGGTAAACATAGTATGCGCCACAGTTAGGGCAAACTGCCAATGTTGGTGCTACTGCTCCGTCATGAGTTCTACGCTTGAGTGTACGAGTCTTTGACTGTCTTCTTTTTGGATGTGCCATTTTGTTTTAAATAGTTTTAAAAAATTTGATGTTTTTGTTTTGATGGTTGGCAAGCCTTTAATTGTCAATTGTCAATTATCAATTTTCAATTGTCTTTGCCGAGTTTCAATTCGGCAAGCTTTGCCCAGCGTGGATCAGCAGCTTTACTTTCGGTCTCATCACCACTTCGGGTGGCTGACAGCTCATTGAGCTTTTCTGTCATCGCAGCATTGCATTTACCAGGTGCATGTACGTGCTTA
>CADCHG010000045.1 GCA_902801155.1 uncultured Prevotellaceae bacterium
CTGCGCCACGGTTGTGCTGGAAGTGATAGACTCACCGCCCAGACGGATGTCGGTCTTCACGTTCTGCCCTGTGCCTGTGAGCACGATAGCAGGGAGCGAACCCTGTGAAATCTGATACGCAGTAGCCACACAAGCACCACCTGCCACCGCCTGTTTTGTGAGATAGATAGGCGTGCGCTGCATGTTCAGCTTCACGAACATGTTATAGTCCGAGAGGTTCTTAGGCTTGCTCTCGTATGCATAGTTGAGAAGTGGACGGATACCCTTGTACATCGCGATGATGTTGCCCCATTTGGTGCGAGTCTGCATCTGAGCGTTGGTGCGAGGGTTGCGAACCTGTGTCACCTTCTCGCGGATGACGGTCTGACCGCCTGTTTGACTGAATGTAAGATTTCCAGCTGAGCCGTTAATCTTTGAAATAATACCTTGAAGTATTGCCATAATAGATTTAATAATTAATAAATTAGTAAGTTTTGTTCCCTATTTTAGCCATTCATCTCCCAACCTAGGAATGGGACTTGCAACGGCTTTACAACGGACTTGCAACGGTTTTACTTCCGTGCTATATATAAATATCAGCTCTTTCAAAAAAAATACGAAAAAAGAGGATTTTTTTAAAAAAAAAGTTCTCAACGCAAAAACAGAGAGACACAGAGTTTCTTTTTACGAACACAGAATACACTAAAGAAACGGAGTTTTTTTTAGCAGAGAGACAGCGAGACTGAGCAGCTCATTTCATATTTCAATTTCAATAACACTGCTGCACACCCACACTTTACCCCTCCACAGCAAGAGAAAAAAACACATATAAAAGTTAATATATATTTATATATATAAATATATATTAAAATCTTTATGGATTCTTTTGTTATATAGTCCCTTGACCTTATTGAAATTGAAATCGAAATCAAAAATCTTTGGCGGTCTTGATTTTTTTTGTACCTTTGTCGGAAAAAAGGTATGGAGGAAAATGAGAAAAGGGAACTTAGTATACATCCTATAATAGAGGCAAAGGAAACCGACAAATCTCCTGATTCCCTATGGGCTTTTGCTAATCAACATTTAAGCCATGTGTATGGTATCTTGGCCAGAGAAATTGCTGATGCTCGTGAGGAATTAGGATTCCAGAGGCACGAAGAACCTACTCCTGAGAGTTTTGGCAAGATGCTGGAAAGGGAGGAACGTGCCTTGGAACTTGTGTGTGGCCTAAAAAATCACGATGAATCAAAAGTAAATAAATGGCCATTAAGAGAAAGAAATAGGGCAGTATTTGAAAATAAGTGGTTTAGGGCAATGATTAGTTTTGCCATCAGAGAGGGTAAGATTGGAAATATTTGCTTCTGGCAATTTACTGAAGAAGAAAAAAAATCTTTGGATATTACACAACGAGATATTGCCTATACTGCTCTTCTACGTTATTACATTTTATTAAGTGAGACCTTCCCCGACACGCTGAAACCACACTTCGAGGCTTGGCTGAATGGTGAGGATGATAAGAATCCTGAGCCAGAATCAGAAAGCTTAGAGCCAGAGCAGGCTCAGGAAGAGGAAAAGAAAAACAAGGGAGGCAGAAAAAAAGGGAAACTATTCAAAAATGAAGAAGATAAACAGAAGGCGAAGGAAGACTTTCTGAAGTATATTGAATCTCAGCAGCTGGATGAGACGCATCTGGATTGCAGTCAAAAAAATCCACTAAACATGGCTATTGTGGATTTTATCAAAAAATGGAATTACGAGGATATGTTAGTAGATTTTTTTTCGGCACCTGCCGTGTTTAGATTCTTGACAGAAGACTGCAACCTAAAGACAGACATAGCCCCCAAAAATGAAAAATCATACACCAATAAGTTGAATGATTGGTTGCACAAATAAAGTAAATGAATAATTAAGTGTCAATTAGGCACCAAGAAAATATTTAAAAAAAATATAAGTTGTTCATAATGAGGATAATCCAAAAGGGTTATCCTCTTTTTTTGTGTGCTTATTAATTAAGCACCTAATAAAGCACCCATAGGCACCTTTTGCACTTTTTACACCTGTTGTTTTTTTTGGTACCTTTGCAGCAGAAATCAAAAAAAACTCCTGCAGGGTTGAAAAAATGATTTTAGCTACATATTTATATAATAGTAGCGATTCATCGGGAGAGTCCCGATAAAAAACCTCCAAAGAGGTCAGGGGTGTTGGTCTCAAAAATAAAATTAAAAGCCCGTGTGGGGGTATAATACCACACTATTTTTTTTATGACAAAAAATATTTATATCAAAGAATTCATCAACAAGATTATCGACCTTCAGAATAAGGGAGAAATTACACAAGAACAAATTGTAAATTTTCGAGAAGATTTACATAATCTGTGCTACATTCCCAGATATGCAGAAAACAGTAATTTGATGTTGGCTATTACCTACAACAAAGACACAAAGTCATTTTCACTCTCCATTTCTGAAGAAGTAAAGGATGACACTGTCTGCTACACCAAAGGTGAGCCAGGTACGATACTTGCCTGTCTGGACCATGCTAAGTATGGTATTGACTTTGGCAAAATGATATTTTGTAATAGTGCAGACTATACAGTATTGACCAAGCAGAATATAGATGATGCAATGGAGATGTATGGTGTAGATATTGCAGATACATGGAAGCCTTCATGTCAAGCCAATAGTAAAGTGTATAGCCGTTTTGACATACAAAATCTGCCAGAGGATAGTATGGTCAGAGCAATCAACGATGCAATCTATGATGCTTTGCATCCATCTTTAGTCATTGAAATTGATTAAAAGATAAGAAATGAAAGTGTCACGGGATTTGCCCGTGACCTTTCAAAACTTTTTTCGGAGTCGCATATATATATAATATAAGTGACTGAGAAAAATCAAGGAAAAAAGATTGTAAAAAAATATTTTATTTGTAAAATGATAAGATTAGATTTTGCACGCTCTGTAAGTGCTAAAAAAACTGAGAATTTAACCAAAGAGAGGTTCGACCAGACGCTGGATAGTGCCTATGTGAAGAGTTTATGTGAGGAGATTGCTGCTGAGACTGACCACAATCGGCGGCAGGAGCTGAAACTGAAGTTGGAGGTGTTCTTGTGGAATGCACACTACCCAACTGGTCACCGCTGCAATGCGGATGCAGTGCCTTCGGGCTTGATTATGCTCGACTTCGACCACACCGAAGAGCATCCGCGTGAAATCTTCGCGAGAGTGAATGAAAAAGCGAAGGAGCATGGCATGGTGGCTGCCCACATCTCTGCAAGCGGTGCAGGTTTGCACCTTATCATGCCTGTGCCAGATGGTATGAGCATGAAAGAGGCAATGAACTACTATGAGTGTGTGCTTCAACTGCCAAAGCCAGACGAAAGATGCAAGGACTTGGCAAGGTGCAGTTACGTAGTTCCTCGCGACCACTTCTTATACACAGATGAGGAAGTGCTCTGGGGTGACAAGGAGCTGAAAAAAGTTGTTCCAACGCCTGAAGAACTGGCATTGCTCGAAGAAAAGAGCAAGGTCAAAGGTCTAAAGTCAAAGGTCAAACGGTCAAAGTCAAATGACAAAGGTCAGGCGGTGGTCAAGGTAGAGGACGTGGATGGCATACCACTGAAAACAATCGTAGAGGCATTGGAGAAGGTACTTTGCTCAAGTCCTTCTTGCGGTAAGCCAGAAGAAGGCAACCGTAACAACTTCTACTTCATGATGGTGGCGAATATCATCAAGATTTGCCAAAATCGTGATGTATTGCTCCAAACCATCCCAGACTATGGGCTTGACGAGGAGGAAAGGAAAACGGTTCTTTCATCATCCACACTTGAAAACTGCAAAGAGGGTGACAGCACGCTGCTCAATCGTGCAATAAAGTTGGCAAGGGATGTCGTAGAGGATGAAAAGGAAGACCTTCCACCTGCTATGCCAGAGGAACTGCCAGACCTTCTTCGCTTACTCGTCAGTAAAACGCCGAAACAGTGCAAGCCAGCCGTTGCTAACGCGGTATTCGCTGGACTTTCAACATACCTTTATAAAGTACTTTTCCGTTTGCCTTCAAACGAGTACGTTGAGCCGAAAATTCTTGCCATTCTAATCGCTCACACACGTTCAGGTAAGTCGGCGGTAAACAAGCCGCTCGATTACATTCTCTCCCGAATAAGGAAGAATGATGCCATTGCACGTCAGAAGTTCGACGAATGGGCAAAGGAGTGCCGTAAGCGTTCATCGGCGAAGGATAAGCCTCAAAGGCCAGACGTTTACTGGCAGGAGGTCTCAGCCGATTCAACGATGCCAGCATTGCTCGACAGGCTGATTCAGGCAAATGGGCATTACCTCTTTATGCGTATGAACGAACTTGATGACCTCCGGTCTCTTGGTAACTCTCTCAACAACACGGCATACGTCGGTAAACTCTTGAGAAAGGCTTTCGACAACGATATGCAGTCGGCTGAACGCAAGAGTGCAGAAGGCATGACTGGTATGGCGGAAATGAGGTTGAACATAGCCGCTTCGACGACCGAGAATCAGGCAATCAATTTCTTTGACAACCGTTTCTCGTTTTCAGACGGCACCATCGCACGATTATCCACGGCGACCATCGTCAAGAACGAGAACGAGGAGTTTGTGTATGGAGATTACGATGAAGAGTATGCTAAAGCCCTTGAGCCATACATCGACCGACTATGTGCCACACACGACCAGACAGTGGAATGTCCTGAGGCATTTACTATCTGCAAAGAGCTGATAAAGGAATGGGAGAAAAAGGTAAGCTTGACACAGGATGAAGTATTGGGCGACCTTATACATACCGCCATAACCATTGCGTATTTCAAGGCGATGATTCTGTTCATTGCCGAGGGAGGATGGAGTGAGAAGATTGAAAAAATCTTTCGTTGGACGGTGGAATATGACCTATGGGTGAAGCAGCATTTCTTCGGGGCAAAGCTGGCTCAGGCACAGAAGGGAATCTACACACAGCCTCACAGAGGTAAGCAGAATCTTCTTGAGCAGTTGCCTGAAACCTTCACACTCGACCAGGCAAGGGATGTCAGGATGAAGAATGGTCTGGATGGTAGGGTAAAGCAGCAGATTGCCAACTGGGTATTCCGCGGTTTCATCAGGAAGGATGAAAATGGAAGCTATACCAAACTTGCTTCTTGACGAAGTTGATAAGAGAGAAGAAAAAAGCCTTCCCCGATAATAGGGGAAGGCTTTCTTCATTTGCACATGGTGCAAAGGTGATTTCAATTTCAATATTTCAATCGGATGCCGAGTGGGAGGGTGATGTTGAAGCGATGCTCGGTGCGGTAGCTTTTAATGCTGCTGCCGTCATTGAAGAAATATTGCAGGCTTGGCTCTATGTAGAAGCCGATGTGAGGCGTGATGTCGTACTGTAAGCCTATGCCGAGGGATGTGGACCACTGAAGCGGTAAGCTGAGCTTTTCCCTAGTGTTATAGGTGTTCATGCCGTTGTTGACATGATTCACGCTGAGAGTGCTGTGTACTGGCACTTCCATCATCACGCCTGCTGAGGTGTAGAGGCTTAACGGTGCATGATTATACCATTGCCAACCCATGCGGAGAGGGATGCCGAGATAGTGCAGGCGTTGCTGCTCCTGAATATAGGCTGTTGGGCTTCCTGTGGTGTTGCTTGACTTGAGTAGGGTATAGCTTAGTCCTGTTTCTACGGATAGCTGTTCGCTGAGCTGACGGCTAAGTGTCATTTGTATGCTGATTGGCAACTGGTGCTTGTAATTAGCTTCCATTCTTCCGCCATTGATTTGGGCATTGCTTGCTGCAATATCCATCAGCGACCGTGTCTCTGCTGTCATATCCTGCTGTGGGATTGCATTGTTAAGATAGAAGGAATAGTCGTTCCAGTTGCTGTAGGCCGTTTCTTCGGGTATAAGGATATTGCTAATGGCAGAGAAACTCTTGGCATTTACGCTCGTAGCTTCATGGAAGTTATCGGGTTTACCTAATTGTCCGTTATATGCCAGTTGTACATTCCAAGCAGATGTCTTTGGCTTTATCTGCATGTCGGTATTATTATCATTCTCTGCCAATGATGACTGAGGAATAGGGCGATGGGTGATAGTATCCTTTGATGGGTATTGGGTGGTAGGTGTTGGGCGATGGATATCCTCTGAATCATCCTGTACCTCTGTCTTATGAGTGACCGTATCAGATAGGATAGGGGAGTATTCCTGATATGGCAAAGGCTTTGGGGATGCAGTCTTTGTGGCAATGCTGACATAGACAGGGTGATTGGCGGTATGCGCCTCTGTTGGTTCTTTCTGAGCCCCTTGCTGGCGATTGCCTGTAATCTGAGCCTCTTGTGTCGGGGTTATAGGATTCCCTTCAATGCCTGACTTTTCCTTTTGGATAAACTTCCAGATGACCGTTGGGATGGCGATGAATAGCAGGATGAGTAGCCATGACTGCTTGATGAGCTTCTGGAGCATTCGCTTGGCATGTAGCAGTTGCGATGATGATGAGTGGGGCGCGATGTTCAGCATACGGCTGATTTCCTGATGCGATAGTCCCTCGAACACCGACAGACGGAACACCTGCTGATATCCCTTTGGGAGTTGTGCTACGAGTTTCTGCATCAGTTCATAATCAGGCATGATACTTCCCTCTGTAATGTTTTGGCTTTCGCCAGACATCTGTTTGAGGGCTGTGTGTTCCTTGTCAAGGTGTTTCCAATAGTGATAGCCTACGTTGCGTACTATTGTCGTCATCCATACCTCCAGTTTGTCTGTGTCTCGCAGTTTGTCGAGTGAGGTGAGAATCACGATAAAAGCGTCATGCAACAGGTCTTCTGCCACATGGTCTTCCTTGGCGTAATGTTTGCAGATATTTAGCAGATACGGTCTGTAATGGCAATATAGCAGGCTCAAGGCCTGACGGTCGCCAGCCTTGCACCTGCTTATAAGTTCGTCTTTTTCTTGTCGTCTTGTGATTATGGTATTATTCTGCATCGACAATCTTTCCAGCCTTGCGTAGTATGCTGATGAAGCGTTCCATGCCAGCTTCATTCTTCCTCATTAGTTCCTTGATAGTTTCATCACCGTCTATTGTCCCTGGATAGCCATAGCTTAGGAAGAAACGGCTATTCTTCAGTCCGTCATCTGAAGGCCCATAGAAATCGCACTGGAAGGTAAGTTGGTCGAAATAACCTACACTTGAGAACCATGATACAGTAAGGGCATCAAATAGCAGGTCGTCACCTGCATAGAAATATACACGGTATTTGCAGGCAATGTCATAGAATAGTTCTTTGTCGAATGCTATATCCTTGAATTTAATCTCACCAGTCTTGGGATTGAAACTCTCAATATCACTGAGTGAGAATACTGGCATTTCTGCCTTATGCTGGATAATAGCGTCGCTACTCTGTCGCGCAATGGCATATAGCGAGCGGTCGGCAATACTTACACTTCTTGTCGCTGTTTTCGCAGATGTGGTAGAATCGTCGTCGTTGCTACTGCAACTGCAACACAATGTTGTTGAGAAAAGGATGGCACAAAGCCATAGGATTTTGTTTCTTTTCATAATTAGGTTAATTTAAATGCAAAAGTAAATATTTTCATTGATATAGTGTATGGTAATATGAAAAGACTGCATGGAAAGTGTATATTTTAGCTTTTGTTAACTGTTTGTGGTCATATTTGTTTCGATATTCAGATAAAATGATTACCTTTGCATCCAGATTACAAAAAACTGATAAAAATGAAAAGAGTTCTATTACTATTTCTCTTGGCTTTAAGCATCGTGCCTTCACAGGCCCAGAGGCCATTCTCAAAGAAAAACGTTGATAATGAAGACTTGCATCTGGGCGCGGTGAAATGGGGTGAGAGAAAACTCCGTTGGGATGATTTCAGGGCTGTGAATCCAACGAATGGCAGGACTTCCTCGTATGTTAGTCTTGAGGCGATACCGAAAGAAAAGGAGAAAATACTGAATGGAATAAAATATAAATACATTGGATGGGAGAACTATGTGATACAGAACAACTCATGGCTAGATGTCAAGAATATGAATGAGTCAAAGCTGAAGCATTGTCAGAATCAGTTTGACCTGTGGGAGTTTCTTGTTAGGAAAGTTGCTGTTGAGTATCCGCGAAAGCAGAATGTGAGTCTTGATGCGCAGTATTCGGAAATGCAACGTGCATTCGACGAGGAAATAGATAGGATGAACATTGTTACCAATCAGGGAAACAACGCACAGGCAGTGGATAGCATTGCTGATGAGTTGGCAAAGAAACTTACCGATGAAGAACTTGACCCGCGCGATTTAGTAAGGGGACTTGTGCCTTCTAAGGTGTATTGGATGGGTGATATGGGAATCATTGCTAGTGTTCCTTTCTCTGATTATCAGGGCACATCCTATGGAGTTAGTTTCGGAGCAAGCTATAACAGGTGTAAAAGGTTGTACGGATTGGATATTGATATGTCATTCTTTAGCAAGTGTAAGAAGCAGATTCTTGCAAAGAAGGGTCATATAGAGGAAGGCGATTGGCTTATATGTGGCGCTATTACATCCTATTTCGGATATAATGTATATAATAGGGATAAGGTAGCACTTACTCCTTTTATAGGGGTTGGCGTGCGTTTCTTTGATGGTGGAGAAAGATATGAGGAATACATTAAGAATAAGAACAGAAAGCATGTAATGTATGAATGTGCAGGCTTCTCCACAGGCTTGGGCATGATGATTGACTATAAGCTAAAACATACCATCAATTCCAGATTCAAATATATGGGAATAGATGCTACAGAAACTCAATTACGTGTTAAGCCTTATATCAGTGTCACACGATATGGGGATGGCATTGGATGGGTGCCTGCAATAAATCTTGCCGTGGGAGTAAATACGAAAACGTATAGAATGAAGGAGAAGTAATAATAACAAAATCACGAGTTACGAAGTTACGATAAATGCAACTAAGTAATTCGTGATTTCATTTTTTTTATATTACTCTTTACCTTTTACCCTTTCTCAGGAATCTCCTCCAATGTCTTTGTAAGGAACTTCCAGAACTTAGGAACTGATGGGATGTGTGCACGCTCACCAGGTGTGTGAGGAGAGCGGATGGTTGGTCCGAAGCTCACAATGTCAAGCTGTGGGTATTTGCTCAGGATGATAGAGCACTCAAGCCCTGCATGGCACACCTGTACGGTTGGGTCGGTGTTGAACAGGTCCTTGTAAATCTTGCTCATCAAGGCAACCATCTCACTGTTAGGGTTAGGATTCCAGCCCATGTAGTCGCCGTCAGTCTCAACCTTCATTCCCACCATAGAGAAGGCACTTGAAACGGTGGTAACGACATAGTCCTTCATGCTTTCGGAAGAAGAACGGGCAAGCACCTTAATCTCTGCCTTTGTATCAGTAATGTCAACAATGGCGAGGTTGCTTGAAGTCTCGACCTTTGAAGGGATAGTAGGAATCATGCGTATGACACCATCGTGACATGCATATATGGCATCAACGAGGTTGTCCTGAATCTCGGCAGGAACCTCTGTGGCAGGAGTGGCAACATCCTCGGCAAAGAACTCAATGCCTTCCTCAATGCCGTAATAATCCTCTGAGATATACACTTTCCAGTCCTCTGTGAGTTCCTTCAAAGCCTCCACATTCTCGGCAGGAACTGTGAGGATGACGACGCAAGAGTTAGGTATGGCATTACGCATATTACCGCCATGCCATTCAGCAAGTCGGGCATCACACTGGCTTATAGCCTCACGCACGAAGCGCACCATCTGCTTGTTGGCGTTGGCACGTCCCTCGTTGATTTCCAGACCGCTATGACCGCCTTTCAAGCCCTTGAGAGTGACCTTTACAGCCTTGTCACCCTTCTCGGTATCAGCAGGCTTATATTCTATCGTGCTAGTAATGTTTATGCCACCAGCAGAGCCAACAATCATCTCACCCTCATCCTCAGTGTCGAGGTTAAGGAGGATGTCGGCAGTCATCTGACCAGTAGGCAGGTCGTTAGCACCATACATGCCAGTCTCTTCGTCGGCGGTGCATAGAGCCTCTATCGGACCGTGCTTCAAGGTCTTATCCTCCATGACTGCCATGATGGCTGAAATGCCAAGACCGTCGTCAGCACCGAGGGTAGTGCCCTTTGTCTTCACCCAATCACCGTCAATCCAAGTCTGGATAGGGTCGGTCTCGAAGTTATGGGTAGAGTCGGGAGTCTTCTGGGGCACCATATCCATGTGAGCCTGAAGCATCACGGTCTTACGGTTCTCCATGCCAGGAGAGGCAGGTTTACGCATAACTATATTGTTTGCAGAGTCCTTGAAAGCCTCTACTCCTACTTTCTTGGCGAAGTCGAGTAGGAACTGCTGAACCTTTTCAAGATGTCCTGATGGACGTGGCACCTGGGTGAGGGCATAGAAATTGCGCCAGATGCATTCTGGGGATAAATTCTCAATTTTACTCATGGTTGTATGAAATTAACTTGTACAATAATAGTAGTTTTTATGCTCCTTGCTGAGTCCTCTTCTGAAAGTAAATTGAAAAAAAATAATCCAGTAAATTCTTTTCTGTAAATTAATTTTAAATTTTAATTTACTGATATAATTTACTCCTAATTTACTTTCCATATATACCGCCATGCCTGGCGGTATTTTTCACTTTTCATTTTTCACTTTCTTCATACTCAGCGCCAACCACGCATACACGCCGATTGCAATGACGAGAAGCGTCTGTACTGTATGTACTATAAGCACGAAATACAGGGCCTCATTGTCGGCCACGCCATAGAGAATGAGCATGGTCTTTACGGCGAAATGCCAAGGGCCTGCACCGTTAGGAGTAGGTACGAGTACGGCGATACTGCCAACGATGAACGTTACCATGGCACAGGTGATGCCGAGGTGCTCTGTTCCTGAGAAACAGAAGAACGTGAGGTAGTAGTGCAGGAAATAGCTAGCCCAGATAGCGACGGAGTAGAACAGGAACAGGGGCTTGTTCTTAACGCCACGGAGCGACATCACACCTTCTATTATGCCGTGGACTGTGCCTTTCACCTTATCGTAGAAAGACAGCTTCTTGCGTACTGAGTAGAGGGAAATGAATACGGCTATTCCGCAGATAAGCGTTACGATATAGCCTGTGGTGGAGAACATTCCGAACATCTCGTCGAAGCGTGTTCCTGTGTGAGAAAAGAAGGTGAGAAACACAGGTATCTGACTCATAAACGTGATGAGCGTGAGTATCAGTATCAGCAGGGAGTCAACGGCACGTTCCGTCACCACGGTTCCGAGAGCCTTTGGGAATGATGTTCCCTCCCAACGCTTCAGTACTCCACAACGTGTGAACTCGCCTATGCGTGGCACAACGAGAGAGGCTGCATAGGAGATGAAGATAGAGTATATTGTGGTGCTTGTACGCGGATTCTCGCCTACAGGTTCGAGTGTCTGTTTCCATCTCCATCCTCGGAATGCCTGTGCAAGTATGCCGAAGGGAAAGGACAGTAGCATCCACCACCAGTTCATTTCCTCGCATAGCACACGTTCCATGCCATTGAAGTCAAAATCGCGGAACATCCAATACAGAATGGCGCCGCCCAGAATGAATGGGGTGGTGACTTTTAGTGTCGTTATAATATGTCTCTTGTTCATATAATATCACGCAAAGATAATGCTATTTCGGGAAATTACCAAAAATACACCTGAATAATATGTCGAAAATGTGAAAAATGTATTTTTTTTAGCCTATTCGTAGTGGATTTTCGTTTTTTAGTTGTATCTTTGTCGCTTGAATGAAACAAGTAAGACCGAAGAAAAACTTAGGTCAGCATTTCCTGACCGACCTTGGCATAGCGCGTCGCATAGCCGATACTGTGGATGCATATCCTGACATACCTGTTCTTGAGATTGGACCAGGTATGGGTGTGATGACGCAATATCTATATCCCAAGGAACGTGAGTTCAAGTGCGTGGAGATTGATACGGAATCGGTGGCATACCTCAACGAGAACTTTCCTCGCCTGAGGGATAACATAATCGGTGCCGATTTCCTGCGTATGGACCTAAATGAAGTATTTGGTGGCAGACAGTTCGTTCTTACGGGCAACTATCCTTACGACATTTCTTCACAGATATTCTTCAAAATGCTGGATAACAAGGACTTGATACCTTGCTGTACAGGTATGATTCAGAGGGAGGTGGCTTTACGTATTGCTTCCGAACCTGGGAACAAAGCATATGGCATTCTGTCGGTTATGATACAGGCATGGTATGATACTGAGTATCTGTTCACCGTGGATGAGCATGTATTCAACCCACCTCCAAAGGTGAAGAGTGCTGTAATCCGTATGACCCGCAACAAGGTGACTGACCTCGGATGTGACGAGGCTCTGTTCAAGAGGGTTGTGAAGACCACATTCAACCAGCGCAGGAAGATGCTTCGCGTATCGCTTCGTCAGATATTCAATGGCGACGTAGTGGCGAGGCCAGAGTTCTTCGAGCATGAGCTGATGACAAAGCGTCCGGAGCAGTTGAGCGTTCAACAGTTCGTGGAGCTTACGAACCTTGTGGAAAAGGAACTGGCAGGCTAGATGTTCTAGTCCTTCTAGAAACTCTAGACTCTCTTGAAAAAAGTGCAAACAACAAAATCTAAATAATACAACAAATGATTGACGTAAAAGAAACCTTAATGGAAGCTGAGGAGCAGATGGAGATGGCAGCAATGTATCTCGATGAGTCCCTCGCTAAGATTCGCGCCGGCAGAGCCAATGTGGCAATCGTAAGTGGCGTACGTGTAGAATCATACGGCATGATGGTGCCTCTTAATCAGGTGGCAAGTGTTACTACTCCTGATGCCCGTACTATCGCAATCAAACCTTTCGACAAGAAGCAGATTCGCGAAATAGAGAAGGGTATCATGGATTCTGACGTAGGCATCACACCAGAGAACAATGGTGAGATTATCCGTCTTGGTATTCCACAGCCAACAGAGGAGCGTCGTCGCGACCTCGTGAAGCAGTGTAACAAGATTGGTGAGAAAGCCAAGGTCGGTGTCCGTAACGCACGTGCTGAAATCAAGGAAAAGTTGAAGAAGGCAATAAAGGACGGTCTGTCAGAGGACGTGGAGAAGGATGCAGAGAACGACTTGCAGAAGCTTCACGATAAGTATATCGCAAAGATTGACGCTATGCTCGACGACAAGACCAAGGAAATCATGACCGTCTAAATGCACGGACTCGTAATAAAGAACACAGGCTATTGGTACACCGTCCTTACTGATGAGGGCGAGACGATAGACTGCAAGATAAAAGGTAATTTTCGGCTCAAGGGCATCCGCAGTACTAATCCAGTTGCTGTGGGTGACCTTGTGTCTGTTTCGGCTGGTACTGCTTCTGGTGAGGGAACGGAGGTGGCATACTGGATTACTGCCATTGACGACCGTCGTAACTATATAGTGCGAAAGTCAACGAATCTCTCAAAGCAGAGCCATATCATTGCCAGTAATGTGGACCAGGCTTGTCTTGTGGTGACAATCTCGCATCCTGAGACATCAACCACTTTCATTGACCGTTTCCTTGCCTCGGCTGAGGCTTATCGTGTGCCTGTGATACTCGTATTCAACAAGAAGGACATCTATTCAGAAGATGAACTAAGGTATCTGGATATGATGGTGAACCTGTATCGCACCATAGGCTATGAGTGCGTGGCACTTTCGGCAGAGACAGGAGAGGGAGTGGATGAACTTCGCCCTATGCTCGAAGGGAAGGTGACATTGTTCAGCGGTAACAGTGGAGTGGGGAAGAGTACACTTCTGAACCAACTCATCCCAGGTATCAATCTTAGGACAGCCGAGATTTCGGATGCACATGACACGGGACAGCATACCACTACCTTCTCAGAGATGATTCCGTTGCCCACATCAACGGCAGAAAAGCCTTCGTGGGTTATTGACACCCCAGGAATAAGAGGCTTCGGCACGTTCGACATGGAGCCAGAGGAGATATGCTCATATTTCAAGGAGATATTCAAGTTCTCGGCTGACTGTCGTTTCGGTAACTGCACCCATACACATGAGCCTGGATGTGCCGTGCTGAAGGCTGTGGAGGACCACTATATAGCCCTTTCGAGGTACAATTCCTATATCTCGATGCTGAACGATAAGGAGGAGGGAAAATACAGACCAGCGTATTAATTAATAATGAATAGTTAATAATGAATAATGAGGAATTAGGAAAAGCCCTTCAAAGGCATAGTATAGCGGTTTTGTTGAGCGGTGGAGTTGACTCTGCCGTTGTTTTGCATGTGCTATGTTCTGAAGGACTGAAACCTGATTGCTTCTATATCAAGATTGGTCCAGAGGAACAGGAGGACTGGGACTGCACTTCGGAGGAAGACCTTGAGATGGCTACTGCTCTGTGCCAGAAGTACGGCTGTAAGCTTGAGATTGTGGATTGTCATCAGGAATACTGGGATAAGGTGACGAAATACACTATGGATAAGGTGAAGAACGGTTTTACGCCTAATCCTGACGTGATGTGCAACCGCTTGATTAAGTTCGGTGCTTTCTATGAGAAACGCGGTCATGAATACGACTATATAGCCACAGGTCACTATGCCCAGACAGAGATTGACGAAGAGGGCAGGAAATGGCTTGTAACCTCTCCTGACCCAGTAAAGGACCAGACAGACTTCCTTGCTCAGATATACGACTGGCAGTTGAAGAAGGCTGTCTTCCCCATAGGACACATGCACAAGGATGAGGTTCGTAGGATTGCGGAGGAGAATCATCTTATAAATGCCAAGAGAAAGGATTCTCAGGGTATCTGTTTCCTCGGAAAGATAAACTATAACGACTATCTGCGTCGCTATCTCGGAGAATGGGAGGGTGATGCCATAGATATTGAGACTGGTAAGGTTGTAGGCAAGCACAAGGGACATTGGTTCTGCACCATTGGTCAGCGAAAAGGTCTCGGCTTTGGTGGTGGTCCTTGGTTTGTCATCAAGAAGGACATTAAGAAGAACATAATATACCTCTCACACGGATATGACCCAGAGTCAGCCTATAGTTCAGAGTTCTATATCCATGATTTGCATATCCTTACCGCTCCTTTCATTAATGAGGGTGAGACTGTAAATATAACCTTCAAGATTCGCCATACGGCAGACTATAATCATGCTACTATCTCTGATGTAGGTGATGGCAAATACCTCATTAAATCAGAGAAACCAATTCACGGCGTTGCTCCTGGGCAGTTCTGTGTAATCTATGACGAACAGCATCATAGATGCTTTGGCTCTGGAGAGATAGTGTTGATGTAAAACACACCTCACTTATAGATAAAATGACTAAAACAGGAATCTCGTTATTTTTGGTGCTGTGTATGCTTAATGCATTCACGGCTATTAAGGCTCAGACTGCCGATACTCTTAGCGTCGGTATGGAACTAAGGTTGCAGAACACCATTGCTCTGACTTATCAGATGTATGATATTTCGAGTGATGGGTTTAAAGGAGTTCCGACGGACACAGCCTCGTTTCGTCTCTACAAACAAAGTGAGTTTGTCTGTATGTTGGCTCGTGATGATAATCGCAAGGATTGGTACTACTGTGTGTTTGACATGGACAAAGATAAGGATTTCTCAAATGACTATCGCTATTATTTCACACGCAATCAAATATATGAGAAACGAGCGTTTGTTCCTCAGCGATACGGTGGCATTTGGGTGGCTCCTGATATATACCCGAATGGAATTGCGAAGCGAGGGGAAGGTTTGGTCAGGACCAGTCGTGCTCCATTTGATGAATTAGCCCCTGCTTTATTGTTTCATACCTTCTTTGTGGGGAGTTTTGACTATCGTGGAAAAACCTATTATGTCAGTTCAGCAGATTATAAAACAAAATATGCAATTACTGACTCCATTCCTGCGAATAGTGATGATATTGCAAGGATGTTGCTTGATAAAGGACTGTTGAGAGAGGTGGATTTTCCAATTATCCGCGATAGCCTGATTTTCAAATATCATGACATGAACTTCAGCAGACAGCAATGTAAAATCAGTATTACACCAGTCAATGATGAAACACTCCCGATATCTCCATACGAAGGATTCCGTGCTCCAGACATTTCTGTTAAGGATATTGATGGTAAGCCCGTGTCTCTTGGAGAAGGTTATACGTTACTCGACTTTTGGGGAACATGGTGTAATCCGTGTATCGCTCTTGTTCCAGAACTCGTGAAGATTCACAAGAGTTACCCATCGCTGAATCTCGTAAGCATAGCCTTTGAGAACAGTATGGACGACCTGCCTAAGTTGAAGCAACTCATCAAGCAAAAAGACATGGACTGGACGCACGTATGTCAATTCCGTAAAGATATGCCAAACGTGGTTAGTAGTTTCAATGTAACTTCTTTCCCTACGACAATTCTCATCGATTCATCAGGAAAAATACTCTATCGTGCATCTGGCAATGACAAGACTGACAGTTTGAAAGCGAAACTAAGAGAGATTTATGGGAAAAAGCCACAGAGATGAAACTAACAATAAAAGCTCCCGATTTTGGGAGCTTTATTGTTTCTATTAGATGAGTGGCATTCCTGCCTCTTCACATTCTTTTCGCATATCCTCTGGCCAGATACTTGCCTGAATCTCACCGATGTGAGCCTTGTGGAGCAATACCATGCAGAGTCGGCTCTGACCGATACCTCCTCCGATAGAGAGAGGGAGCTTGCCTTCGAGCAATGACTTGTGGAAGTAAAGTTCCTTGCGCTCTGTCTTTCCTTCGAGTTCGAGCTGGCGGAGAAGGCTCTCCTTGTCAACACGGATACCCATGCTTGAAAGCTCGAAACTGCGCTCAAGGATAGGATACCAAATGAGGATATCGCCATTGAGACCATAATATCCTTCCTCGTTAGGAGTTGTCCAGTCGTCATAGTCAGGAGCACGACCGTCATGCTTCTCTCCGTTAGAGAGCTTGCCACCGATACCGATGATGAATACAGCACCGTACTTCTTGCATATCTCGTCCTCACGCTCCTTTGGAGAGAGGTTAGGGTACATTTGAAGGAGTTCCTCGCTGTGGATGAAGTGAATCTCACGTGGGAGGAAAGGCTTAATCTGCGAGTATGTCTCACAGGTAAGGTATTCTGTGCGGAGTAGGGCAGAGTAGATACGATTTACCACCTGCTTGAGATAAGCCAGTGTGCGCTCTTCCTTCGTTACTACAGCCTCCCAGTCCCACTGGTCAACGTAGAGGGAATGCAGGTTGTCGAGCTCTTCGTCAGCACGAATAGCATTCATATCGGTGTATATTCCGTAGTCAGGTTCTATCTCGTACTCAGCAAGAGAGAGACGCTTCCACTTGGCAAGGGAATGTACAACCTCTGCTTTCTGGTCGCCAAGGTCTTTGATAGGGAAGGTAACGGCGCGTTCCACACCGTTAAGGTCATCATTGATGCCGAGGCCCTGAAGCACGAAGAGTGGAGCTGTGACACGACGGAGACGGAGTTCCGTACTAATATTCTGCTGGAAGAACTCCTTGATAAGTTTGATACCTTGTTCCGTCTGCTTCATGTCAAGCAACGCCTTGTATCCTGCTGGTTTTATCAGTTTACTCATTTCTTTATATAGTAGTTTTCTTTTTCAGAGTGTTGCGCGCGAAATATATTCGCACTTATTTTTGTTTAGTGACTAGCGATTAGTGTGGAGCGTAAAAAAATCTAAACACTAAACTCTAAACGCTAAACTCTTGATTTCTGGGTGCAAAGGTACAAATTAAAATGTTAATCTGCAAACATTTCGGGAAAATATTTTTACAATATGTAAGAAAACAGAAAAAAAATAAGTTATTTTGACATTAGTGTTTAGAAAAATGCGTTAGTTTTGTAATTATTCCGTTCTATAATACAGAAAAAAAGTGAACGGCAATCATCATGGGAGATAATTGCCGTTCTGGTATATTGGAAATGTAGTTAGACTATTTTAGAACTTCAGACCTCTGTTGTTCAGGGTTGCATTGAGTACAGCATTGTACTTGCGGAATTGAGCCTCATTCAGAATAGTGCGCATGTAAGAGATGTCTCTCATTACAGCCTTCTTTGTGAGTTCCTCGCGATTTGCATCGTCTGCATGCTCTGCTTTCTTCATCTCGCGTGAGAAGTTGTCGTGAACCCTTTCCATATCAGCGACCTGATCATTTGACATGCTCAGATAGCGTGCAATGCTACGTGAGTTGAAGTCAATTGTGTACTTAGTTGGCTCTGCATTCTTCTCAGCCTTTGGAGCTGCAACCATTGAAACTGAAACTGCCATCACGGCAACCAATGTCATTAATACCTTTTTCATAATGTTATCCTTTCATTTTCTTGGCGGTGTGTCAAGACCGTCATTGTTAATACTTTATTATCAAACCTTATCCTGAATACTAATACAGGGTTTCGTCTTTTCTTGATTTCTGAGTGCAACGTGCGTAGCATCCTCGCACTCGAAAGATAGCGGACGTCGGCTGCAAGCCGGTGCGCGTTTCAATCTTTCGAGTGCAAAGTTACGCTGAAAAATCGAATTTACAAAGAAAAAAATAAAATTGTGTGCGCAAACAATGTAATAATTAATATAAATCAAAAAACATAGCTTTTCTGTGTTTTTATGTCAAAATGAAAAAATATATTGGAAATAATGAATGATATTATGGTGTTTGGGACAAAAAATAGCGCGAATCCAAGGGAATCGCGCTATTATTAATAAATAGGTGTTTAACCAATGTTTTGCTTACTGGAGTTTGCCTTCGTTAGCGGCATTGATCATAGCCTCGGATGCATAGAGGTAAACCTCTACACGACGGTTCTGAGCCTTACCAGCTGAAGAAGAGTTGTCGGCAACTGGATTAGCCTCACCATAACCTGTGCTGCTCTTAATCTGGTTGTTTGTAACACCGAGTGAATTGAGCTTAGCCTTTACTGCATCAGCACGCTTCTGTGAAAGGTCGAGGTTCTTCTTTGCGCTCTGCTCTGGTGTAGAGTTCTTCCAAGGGTCATTGTCAGTATAGCCCTGAATAGCTACAGAACAATCTGTGTTATTCTTGAGGACAGTTGCAAAGTTTGTGAGCTCAGTTGCTGCTGTGCTGCTGAGAGTTGCGTTACCTGAACCGAAGAGGATACCTGAGTTGAATGTAACCTTTACGCATGGAAGACCGTTTGCGTCAGTAACCTGATCAACGTTAGCATTCTGGAGCTTTGCAGCTGCTTCTGCCTTAACCTTATCCATGTGCTTACCGATGACTGCACCTGTACCTGCACCAACTGCTGCGCCAACTGCTGCACCAACTGCTGT
>CADCHG010000046.1 GCA_902801155.1 uncultured Prevotellaceae bacterium
GTGCCCGTTTCGATTGACGAGTGCAAAGTATCTTCGCACGAAGTCAACAGGGGAAGTCGCTCGCAGAGCGGTGCCCGTTTCGATTGACGAGTGCAAAGTTAAGAAAAAAAGAGATAATTAAAGAATAAATCTCAGAAAAAAAGTGAAGATACCCGAATTTATATCCCTCATCCTCGACAGGTTCGGTTTCGAGCCGACCGCCGACCAGATGAATGCCCTTCAATGCTTCGGCCAATTCCTTGCCTCGCGCGATGAAATGCCGATGATGCTGATGCGTGGTAGTGCCGGTACGGGTAAAACCTCACTCGTAGCGGCTATGGTACAAACGCTCGTGTCTCTTCACCAGAAGGTCGTTCTCATGGCACCTACAGGTCGTGCGGCTAAAGTACTGTCTATCAGCAGTTCACTACCAGCCTCCACCATCCACCGAAAGATATACCGCCAGAAGACGATGCTCGGGGATTTCAACCTCAACGACAATCTTCACACCGACACTCTCTTCGTTATCGACGAGGCTTCCATGATTTCCACCTTCTCCATGAGCGAGACAGGCTTTGGAAGCGGAAACCTTCTTGACGACCTCGTACAGTTCGTTTATTCCGGTCGTAATTGCCGGATGCTCCTCATTGGCGATACCGCCCAGCTCCCACCTGTTGGCGAGGACGAATCGCCTGCCCTTATTCCCGAAATCCTCTATGGCTATGGGGCAACGCTCTATGAGTGCGACCTATCGGAAGTGCTTCGTCAGGAACAGGAATCAGGCATCCTTTATAATGCCACAGCCATTAGAAGTCTAATTCAACATGAAGAAGCCACAGAACTTCCCAAGTTGCGGTTTCGTGGTTTCTCCGATATTATATCCCTGCCCGGAAATGAGATTATCGACACCCTTTCAAGCAGTTATTCTCGCATTGGCATAGACGATACTATCGTCATAACACGTAGCAACAAGAATGCCACGATGTATAATAACGGAATACGTGCGCAAGTGCTTGATCGAGAGGAACTTCTTGAGCGTGGCGATCAGGTCATGATTGTAAAGAACCACACTCTGCCAACGCAAAACTCTAACCCCTCAACTCAAAACCCTAAACCCTCAACTCTAAACTCTAAACTCTCAACTCTAAACAACCAACAACCCTCATTCATAGCCAACGGCGACAAGGCGATTGTTGTTCGTGTGCGTAATTTCCGCGAGCTTTACGGCTTTCACTTTGCCGATGCCATCCTGCGTTTCCCCGACTATGACGATTTCGAGCTTGACACCATCGTGCTAACCGACACCCTTCAGTCGGATGCCCCTGCCCTAACCCAAGAGCAGAGCAATGCCCTCTTCAAGGCAATAGAAGAGGACTATGCCGACATACCCCGAAAGGCTGACCGCATGAAAGCCATAAGGGAGGATGCCTATTTCAATGCCATCCAGATAAAATACGCATACGCCGTAACCTGCCACAAGGCGCAGGGCGGACAATGGTCGCACGTATATATCGACCAAGGCTACATGACCGACGATATGCTCACGCCTGACTATATCCATTGGCTCTATACCGCCATAACGAGAGGCAAGGAACGAGTATATATGGTGAACTGGCGGAAAGAGCAGACGCAATTATAACCAACGTGAATGCTATAATAGCAACTCTATTTATCTGCCGAAATCCCAGCTACTTAGAATACATGAAAACATTTTTAACAATTATTCTGTGATTTTTTCGTTATATCTTCGACTAACCAAACAAAAGCTATAGCGAAAACAAATTTTGTCAAACTCAAAAAAAATGGATTTAAATGAACAGAATGATTTTCTTTCAATAATAGATGAGAATCAAAAGATAATATCAAGGTATTGTCTTATGTACACAAACGAGCTGATGACTTTCGAGGATCTGTATCAAGAAACGATATACAACCTTTGGAAAAGCTACCAGTCGTTCAAGGGCAACTGCAAGTCGAGTACTTGGGTTTACCGAGTCACGATCAATACCTGCATCACCTATATCCGCCTGAAATACAAAAGAGGGCATCATCTGGAACTTATCAAAGCAATAAATGTTCCAGAGGAAATAGCTGCTGACAACCACAAGAGTGAGTTATACAGCATGATTTCAAGGCTCTCTATGATTGACAGGTCTATCATCATGCTTTGGCTCGATGAAAAGAGCTACAGCGAAATAGCCGAGACCTTGGGTATATCAGAAACGAACGTAGGCAGCAGATTGAATCGTGCAAAGGACAAACTGAAACAGATGTTTAATCAATCTAAAAGCTAAACAGTTATGGAAGATTTTGAAGAAATGAAGCTATACTGGAATCAGTTGGCAGAAAAGAATAATGTAGATAGCGAGACAAACAAGAAAATACTTGAATCTATCATGTCAAACCGATACAAATCACTTACAGGCAAGATGATTAAGGAAAGAGTGATAGAAATGATAGTAGATGCAGTATTAATGATTTTTCTTTTATTTTATCAGTACCGGCACATCTTAGCGAGCGGACCTTTTCATGAGGTTACCTTTTGCGTTATGGAGAGTTTAATGACCCTTGCCTTTTTCCAGACGTTTTGGGAAATACTTGTTATCAACAAATTTGACTTTTCCACAGACGTAACAGTTTTAAGAAAAAGGATCAATAGTTACAAGAGATACACCTCGATTAGTTATTGCATAGCCACAGCTATTGTAATATTATTAATAGGAATGATGATATATCTGGGCGATATAAAATTCCAATATACAGCGGCAAAGGTAACAGCATTGATTGTCTTTCCAATAGGCGGATGCTTCATATATCTGGCATATTTGCATGAAAAGAAACGTATAAAGGCATTTGAAGAAATCATTGACGGACAAGACTCAAGCAATTAGACATAAGATATTGTAGCCAGCCATTTCTTTTGGTTGGCTACATTCTTTTATTATTGCTGTCCGGTAAAAATTCATCTTTGCTTTTCTTTTGCCTCATCAGCATCATTCCCACCAAACAGAGCATATCCAGACGGAGGTATGATGTCTGAAATTAGGTACACCTACACACAAATCCTTATTGTTACCTGTTACTTGTTACTGGCCGTAATTTCCGCTTGTTGTACCTTCGCTATGCCTTCGCTGTGCCTTCGCTCTGAGTCCGCTCTGAGTCCGCTCCTAGGACTATAGGACGAACGGACCTAGAACGGACTTACAACGGACCTACAACGGACCTACAACGGACCTACAACGTAACTGCATCGGAGGGAGTTAAAGTTATCACAGAATCTCATTGAAGCCAGTATTAAGTTGGGGAAATGTTTTTGGAATGTTTTTCTCGCCTTTACATCGTTTTTCATGCATACTGAATAAGGTGAATCTGGCAGGAATTAATGCTTATTGTTATGCTATTGAGACTATCAGCCGCCTTTATCCCGCCCTCCGATTTATGCATAACAATCTCATTATCTTTACTTTATACAATCACAAACAAGATTAAGTCTCGCTCGTCAAGTAGTCAAAATCACGATCAGTAACAAGTAACAGGTAACAATAAGGATTTTTGTGCATGCCAAAATTTTACAGAATTATTCTAAGGAGTTTATATACCTTATTATATATATAAATAATAAATATAGGCAGCAGTTTACACTATTTTTCTTATTGTTACCTGTTACTTGTTACTAATACGTTTTCCTTGAATGAACTAAATTCAGTTTGCCCACTTGTTCTTATGCTTCGACCTCTGTGGCGTTGCGTTGATACCGCTACCGTATTTCTTCTTGGTAGCACCACGATACTGATTCCAGCGGTCGATAATCCTATCCACATACTCTGCGGTCTCTGAGCCTCGCATATAGCCGTTCTTCACAACTGGGTCATTATAATAGCGTGGTGATTGCAATCCAAGCACAAACTGCCGAACATCACTCCATCGCTGATGATTCCTGCCATATTTCTTTGCCAAAGCCATAGCATCACGAATATGGTGGTAGCCTCCATTATAACATGCAAGAGCAAACTTTATACGTTCGCTACGCACAGGAACATCGCTAAACTTTCCCTGTAACTGCGACAGATATCTGCATCCAGCCGCTATATTTGCCTCTGGCTCATATATCTGCGCTCTCGACAATCCGATCTTATCAGCTGTTCCCGGCATTATCTGCATCAGTCCGCAAGCACCTGCCCACGAATGTGCCCTTGGGTCGAAACAAGACTCCTGATAGCATTGGGCAGCTATGAGCGTCCAATCACATCCAGCCACCGGAGCATATTTTCTGAACAGAGCATCATATCGGGAAATAATAGCATCCTTGCTGCTTAGCATAAATGGATAGACATGCCTCTTCACCATACCCACGGTGAACATAGAATGCATCTCACGCTTTACCTGCGTAACGAGTTCCGGTTTATACCACGCTTTCAGTTCATTGGCAATCTCTCCCTTGCTGTCAGCCACTTTCCATGACTTATAGTCAGAGAAAACGGCAATATCTCCCTCTCCGTCGGCAAGGCGCTTCATTACCTCGGCAGAGTCTTTACACACCTCCACACGAAGTCCTACGCCAAGTTTCTGTGCGAACTTCTCGCAAAGAAGATACTGAAGTCCCATACCATGTCCGTGATAGTCATAGTAGGTTTCAGGACCTGACACCGTAAGCATTATCATCTCTCCAGCATCCACAATATCGCTCAGCGATACCACCGAATTAGCAGTATCAGCCTGCTCTATAGGCGCACCATCCTCGCCTATCGTCTCTCCCCAAGGAGTGACGGTGGGTTTAGGGGAACTTTCACATCCTACAATTGACACAAGTGTCAAGAATAAAATGAAAGAAAATGATGCAAATTTCATTTGGCTAATTATATTGGAAAGTAAATTAGAAGTAAATTTATTCAGTAAATTACAAGAAGGAAATTTCCTTGCGGCAAAATGCCGCATAAGTAATTTACTGTCCATGAATTTACTGAAAATTTACTTTCCCCAAAACTATCGAATTTCCTCCACCACAGTCTTCATTCCCTTTATCTTCGCACCAGCTGTATTCTTTAGCACGGCACGGAGACTCTTCCTGTTTATAGCGGCATAGCAATAACGGTCATAGACATCAATCCTTCCTATCTCCGCACTCTTCAGGCCTCCTATCTTGCATAGGAAACCAACGATGTCGCCCTTGCTTATCTTGTCCTTCTTGCCCTTGCCTATGTAGAGGGTGACCATCTGCGGAAGTACAGGCTTTGCCGATTCTGACTGCACCTGATACTCCTCCGGCTCAAGTTCAACGAACTCTGGCATTTTCTCATCAGGACCAAGGAGGAAGAATGTTCTGCCCGATGCATCCCAACGGGCGGTTCTGCCTACACGGTGGATATATTCCTGCTGGCTTAGTGGCAAGTGATAGTGAATGATATTTCCAATCTTCGGAATGTCAAGACCACGAGCTGCAAGGTCGGTACATACCATTATCTGCACAGAGCCATTGGAGAATTGATGCAAAGCCTGTTCACGCTGTTTCTGGTCAAGTCCGCCATGGAACACGACATGACAGAAGCCATTCGCCTTCAGATACTCGGAAGTACGTTCGATAGAGTCGCGGTAGTTCAGGAATACTATGGCTGATGGGTGTTGGGTGTTAGGTGTTGGTGTGTTGCCAATGTCAGAAAGGAGCAAAGCCAATGTGCCAAGCTTATCTTTCTCCTGACTATGCACAACAAAAGACTCTACACGACCGTTTGTCTGCTCATTCTCTGGAATGAAATTGAGCTTTGTAGTGCGCCCCATGTTTACGAAACGCGGAATGTCGTCCATATCTGTGGCTGAGAGGAGTACACGACGACAATCATCGCTAACAAAACCGAGTATTGCGCTCATCTCACGAGCAAAGCCCATTTCAAGACACTTGTCAAACTCATCAATGACAACCACCTGAACATTATCGCATAATATATTGCCCTTTTCCAGATGATCAAGCAGACGACCTGGGGTTGCAAACACCACCTGCGGATTCACCTCACGCATTTTGCGATGCTCATCCATAGTGGCACGACCACCATAGCAAGCCATGCTTCGCAATCCGCACTTGAGGCTTTGCAATACCTCATGTGACTGCAAAGCAAGTTCCCTGCCAGGCACTATCACAAGCATTTGCACGTTAATGTCATCCCGATCCAACTGCTCTTGCAACGGAAGCATATATGCCAACGTCTTTCCCGTACCCGTTGGCGAAAGAATTACCACGTCCTTCTGTGACGAGGAAATTTCCTTCCCCACAGCCACCTGCATAGGGTTAAGACTCTTTATCCCTATTTTTCGCAATATATCGTTCATATCTTCTTTACCCTATCTACTTTTTTCGCAAGCTCAACAGCTTCGCAGTTCCTCTTTACCCTAAAAAACTACTGCCCATTTATCTCACTGAACTCCTTACCCATATTCAGGTTCAGATACACATTATACAGCACTGGACGCCATTTAGCTCTTTCATTTGGTTCCAGTTCACGGAATTTCTCCATGTAAGGGCGACATTTTTTATAAAGGTCATGGAGTTTCTTCTCACGCTCCTTACGTTTGTTCGCCGGTCCCTTTTCTAGTCCCATTGTCTGATTATAGTAAGCCAAGGCATTGTTATAGTAAACTTCTGAAACAGAGTCTTTCTCGGCAATCAACTTATCGCCAAGTGCCACACACTCATCATATCGAGCAAGATTCAAGAGCAGAGTCTGCCTTATCACCTTTGTGGAATAATCGGTAGTATCAGCAGCAAGTACCTTTGTCGTAACACCAAGCGCCGACTCATAGTCATTACGGTTACAATACAAATCCACAAGACGAGAATAGAAATACCTATCGCGTGGGAAAGAATCCACGCCTAATGAGAGATACTGCTCATAATGCACAGAATCATTTTTTGCATGATAGATTTCCGCAAGATACTGCAAGGAAGTCTCCAGACGAGGACGATACTTCAAAGCATCTTCTTCATATTTCAATGCCGACTGAAAATCTTCGTTTCTGTATCCCGCAGCAAGCATCACATAACTGGCATGCCAACGATGCAGGGAATCAACCTTCAATGCGCCTTTCATCATAGTCCACTCAGGAGCCACGAGATAGGTGTTCACGCATTGCACAGCCTCACTATATTTACGATGATTGAGCAGGAACACGCCCCCAGTATAGAGATTACCATATAACTGTGCCATAAGTTGCACGTTATCCTCGCGATATGAATACTCCACCTTACCCTTTTCATTTGGCAGAGCCTCTATGCTGTCCAATCGTTCCGCAGCCTCAAATATCTTGCGGGCAATAAGAAACAACTGCGTCGTATCATATGGCTGATGAAGATACAACTTTTCATTTCCCTGATTATACTGCTTACGCAAAGCCTCTATAAGCGTGGCATGGAGTCGCTTGTCACGGATATTAAAGCTATCGGCGAGCAAATTACGCATGACAGCCTCCGTCTTGTCCAAATTCTTGTTTTGCTTGAGATTTACCTTCGCATCATTAAGTTGTTTCTTCACTTCTGCCTTACGAAGCTTATCAGCCGCCTTTGCGTCACCAGACACGTCACCATTACCCTGTGCAAAGATACCGACGGTACATTGCACAGACAAAATCAACAGCAATATAGACAAAAACCTTTTCATTCGAATGATTCCTCGCATAAAGGAAATAGTGATTGTCAGTCCAAAGGCTGGCGCACATTTCCAAATTTCGGATGCAAAGTTACACATTTTTTTGCAGAACAACAAAATTAGTGCCCGAAATACTAAAACAAGATGAATGTTTCTTGTAATTCTTGTCCTTTTTAGTCTATTTCATTCTAAAATAGAGAGAACAAACATCAAATCGGCACCCGTCACAATGACGGATGCCGATTATCTTTACTCTTTATACTTTATACTTTTCCACCAAGATTACTCACCGAGCATCTTAGAGATCTCGTTAGCCTTATCGGTCTCACCAAGAGCATTGTAGAGCATACGGAGCTGGTAAGGCCAGTTTGAAACCTTCTCACGGTTAGGATCAAGTGCACGAACCTTCTCGTAGTAAACAACAGCCTCCTTGAGTGCGTCCTTTACCTTTGCATCATTCTCAGCTGTGATACGACCGTTCTCGCTGAGCTGCTCGTTGAGGTCAAAGCCCTTTGAACTTGCACAAACGCCGAGGTTGAACCATACGGCTGTGAAATCTGGGTCAATCTCAACAGTCTTCTTGAAGTTCTTGATAGCCTCATCCCAGTTCTTTTCATTCATTGCATTCTCACCCTTGATAGCGTAAGCCATCTTGTTATTCGGATCCTTTGCAATAGCATCATTCAGAATCTTCTCTGAGAGGCTCTTCTCACCAATCTGATTGTAGAGGGAAGCCATCTGAGCCATGTACTTATCAGCATTGATATCCTTGAGCTTAGCGATGTAAGTCAGAGTATCAGACTTTGTCTTGAGGCTCTTTGTGAGAGCAGAAACAAGGAACTGCTCTGCATTCTCCTTTACGTCCTCACACTTGAGAGCCTTCTCTGCATACTCAGCTGCCTTGTTCCAGTTTTCCTGATGATAATAAGCAGTAGCAGCAAAGAACTGAGCATAACCAATGTATGGGTCGCCAGCCTTGAGAATCTCTGCGAAAAGTGGGCTCTCTGATGAATTGATGTATGCGTTAGCAAGAGCGAGCTTGCGGTCATAGTTCTCGTTTTCCTCATTAGCCGCATTGATGAGCACAGAGCGGAAGTTAGCAAGACGGTCAGCATTCTTCTTGCGGAACTTTGGAGCCACCTTACCCTTATCGTTTGGCTGATTGTCGAACTCATCACACTTTACAGCATCGTTAAGTGCATTAACGATTGAAGTATAGGCAGAAGCCTCAACCTTATTCTTCTGCACACTAGCAAGAGTGATAGCCTGATATGCCTTATCTGCCTCTGGATAACCAATTTCTACGAGCTGGTTATAACCCTTTGCCTTCTGCTCAGCAGAAAGACCAGACAATGCAGCGTTAAGTGTAGAGACAGCATCTGAATATGACTGTCCCTTCATCTGCTTTACGATATCCTGAGCAAATGAAGTTGTAGCAAATGCAGCTACAAGTGCTGTGAAAATAATCTTCTTCATAATTCTTGAAGTCGTTTTAGTTGTTATTGTTAGATAATTATTTACTTGTAAGTTCTCTTTTTCGTGAGTTTACTATTCTGCCGTTTCCTCAGTATCCTGAGCTTCTATATCCTCATCGAACTCCTCAGGCTCCTCATCAACGTGCATAACCTTGCAGACACTTGCGATGTAGTCGTTCTTCTTCTTGAGGTCAATGAGTTTGACACCCTGAGTGCCACGGCTCATTACTCGACAACCGGCAACTGCGAAACGGATAGTAATACCAGACTTATTGATAATCATGAGATCCTCATCGTCCTGTACATTCTCTATAGCAAGGAGATTACCCGTCTTGTCGGTGATATTTAGGGTCTTAACACCCTTAGTACCACGGTTGGTAACGCGATAGTCCTCAACCTTTGTACGCTTACCATAGCCCTTATCGCTGACTACCATTACAGTATCGTTGTCAGGATCGTTCACAACAATCATACCTACTACATAGTTGTCCGGCTCTTCCTCAAGGTTGAGGTTCATACCACGAACACCGGTAGAAACACGTCCCATAGTACGGATGGTAGATTCGTTGAAACGAACTGCACGACCATTGCGGCTTGCGAGGATAATCTCGTCAGTTCCGTTGGTGAGCATTACGTTTACAACCTCGTCACCTTCGTTGATATTGATAGCGATAACGCCCTTTGAACGTGGGTGTGAGTAGTCGGCAAGACGTGTCTTCTTGACGACACCGCTCTTTGTTGCGAATACCACGTTATGTGTCTGGAGGAACTGCTCGTCAACGAACTTCTGGCTCTTGATAGCGAGTACGGCATTAACAGAGTCGCCAGCCTCAAGCTGAAGGAGGTTCTGAATAGCGCGTCCCTTAGAATCCTTGGCACCCTCTGGAATCTCGTAGCACTTGAGCCAATGTACTCGTCCTTGACGGGTAAAGAACAAGAGCATATCATGAGCGTCGGCTGCATAGAGGAATTCTGTGAAGTCAGACTCACGAGTACGTGATCCACGTGAACCAACACCTCCCTTTGACTGCTGCTTATACTCATCGAGCAATGTACGCTTGATATATCCGAGATGGCTGATAGTAATAGCCATTGCATCGTTAGCGTAAAAGTCCTCTGGGTTGAACTCCTCAGAAGTGTATTTAATCTCTGTACGACGTGGGTCGCCATACTTCTCCTTAACTTCCAGAAGTTCGTCCTTCATAACCTTCTTACAAAGCTCTGGGTCGTCGAGAATCTGCTGCAAGTAAGCGATGAGTTTCTCCAACTCCTCATACTCTGCATGAAGTTCCTCAACACGCAGACCTGTGAGCTGTGAGAGGCGCATATCAACGATAGCCTTTGACTGGAGCTCGTCAATATTGAAACGCTCTTCCAAAGCACGCTGAGCATCAGAAGGGTTCTTAGAAGCGCGGATTATCTTTACAACCTCGTCAATATTGTCAACGGCAATAATCAAGCCCTCAAGGATATGAGCGCGTGCCTCTGCCTTCTTCTTGTCGAACTTGGTACGGCGAATTGTCACGTCATGACGATGCTGTACGAAGTACTTAACACATTGCTTGAGCGTAAGCAGACGTGGGCGTCCCTTTACGAGAGCGATACAGTTCACAGAGAATGAACTCTGGAGGTTTGTCATCTTGAACAGTTTGTTCATGACAACATTAGCATTCGCATCACGCTTCACGTCAACCACGATACGCATACCCTGACGACCAGTCTCATCGTTCACGTTAGAGATACCGTCAATCTTACCTTCCTTCACGAGGTCAGCGATATATTCAATGAGCTGCTGTTTGTTTACGCCATAAGGAATCTCTGTAACAACGATCTTGTCGTGAGAATCATCAGACTCAATCTCAGCCTTTGCACGGATAACGATACGTCCGCGACCTGTCTCGTAGGCATCCTTAACGCCCTGTATTCCATAGATATAAGCACCTGTAGGGAAGTCTGGAGCCTTGATATACTGCATCAATCCGTCGGTATCAATATCAGGATTGTCGATGTATGCGCAGCAACCATCAATCACCTCACCAAGGTTATGGGTAGGGATATTAGTAGCCATACCAACGGCAATACCATTACCGCCGTTCACCAGCAGATTAGGAATCTTCGTAGGCATCACGGTTGGCTCTGTGAGAGTATCGTCGAAGTTGTTAGCCATATCAACGGTATCCTTCTCGAGGTCATCCATGATGTGCTCACCCATCTTGCTAAGGCGACACTCGGTGTATCGCATAGCAGCAGCAGAGTCACCATCTACTGAACCGAAGTTACCCTGACCGTCAACGAGCGTATAGCGCATGTTCCAGTCCTGCGCCAAACGCACGAGGGCACCATATACAGAAGAGTCACCATGTGGGTGATATTTACCGAGCACCTCACCTACCACGCGGGCACATTTCTTGTAAGGGCTCGTACTTGTATTGCCGATACCGAGCATACCATAGAGGATACGACGGTGAACCGGCTTGAATCCGTCACGCACATCAGGAAGCGCACGAGCCACGATAACCGACATTGAGTAGTCGATATACGATGACTTCATCTCTTCCTCGATGTTGATCTTGATAATTCTATCCAGATCTTGAGTCTGTGTTTCGTCTGTCATTTATTTTTGGGTTGTTTTTTAGGTCAAAATCGCGTTTTTGGCACTTTTTAGAGCTTCTGACGCGTTTTCCGTTAATTTTGCGGGTACAAAAATACAACTTTTTTTTGACATAACAAAGGCTTAGACACGTTTTTTTAGGATTATTAAGGATAGTCTTCTCCCCAATCTTGTAATGTCTTTCACAAACGCACGAATTTATCCTCTTATTTCCTTGGATATTTCGAGATTTATGTTTACTTTTGCAAAAAAGATTCGTTTATACAAATGAAAAGAATAATATTTCCGCTATGCGTGGCAATTCCTTTGCTTACGTCTTGCTTACTAAATCATGGAGGACTTTACACCTACCATTGTGACGATGCACATTTTACATTTTCAATACTTGAAAGAAAAGATGCATCTGTCTTAATTTTCGGAAATAGCGATTCGATTATATATACTCCTGCAATGGATGGTGATTATGAGGGGATTGCGTTCTATCTCCTTGATAGTACAAATACAATTTTCATCCCAAGAGAATTGGAGTTTTACCAGACAGATTCAGATTCTATAATGGGATACTTAAGAGCCCGTCCAAAGGCTGTATCTTACAAAATAAAAAGTCATAAATATAAAATAAAATATTTACAGCAGAGTGTAGAATCATTAGAATATGATTATTCTGTATTGGGAAAGAACTACTGGTTGTTTGAAGGAAATATTAATGAACGTGGTGAAAGATATACTTTTCACTATATACGCAGTAATTCAAATCATGTTTACCCAGACTTAGAACCAATCCGCCAATAAACGCAATAAGGATTTGACAATATTTCCAGAACATTCTTTCTCTTATGCTCCTCCCCTGTTCCTCCCAAGTAAACTAGATGATAATACCATAATAATACCATTATATTACCATTATAATACCATAATAATACCATAAAGTATGGTATTATTATGGTATCTTTATTGTATTTATATGGTATTAACATAGGAGGAAGAACGAACCTAAATAGGTTTTGCTTTCTCGATGTTTCTTGTGCATGAGAATTCTCCCAACAACATTTCCCTTATGTCCTTGGCGATATCAGATTTTTTGTTTACCTTTGTCTTCAAAATGAGTTATGTCCAAACTTACGGAATAAAACATACGACAAGTTTAAAGGTGCGCAAAGCAGGCAAATCAACAATGAAGAAAAGAATAGAGATAAATAAAATGCTATTAACATTAGTTTTAGCATTTTGTAGCTGTGCTGTTCACGCAGGTGAATATCAATACTGGGATGACCTTGATGAAAAATCAAAATCCGAGATCTTCAAGTCGATTGATGTTGACAAAAACATCATGAAGCTATATTTGCATGAGATGAAATTATCAGACAACGATTTGTCTGCAGCTATATTGGATACATTATGTTCTTCAACTGATAGCAACAAAAGAATGCTCTATTTCTATATCTTGAATGAAATCGCAAATACAGCAGATGGAGCTGTTGCAGAAATGCTTGGCGGATATTGTATCAAATACGTTAATAAAAATACAGATTATGCTTTGGAATATTTTAGCAAACATCAAGACGTTGCCAATAATTATGCCGAAAGTATTGCTGGTGAATTATATCTAAGCGACACAAGTTTTTCTCAATATGAACAAATTATGCTTAATTCTGCGGAAAGCGAATGTGCAAAGGAGTATTTACCGGTATTTCTTAAAGAAACAAAACGCATATTAAGTAAATATGCAAAAATTCCTTTTATTGATGTTTTTGATGAGTAATTTACTTTCAAAGAAATAGCGTGATACCGACATTATGCAGTATCACGCCATTATTATGAAAAGCGAGATTTTTATTCAAACACATCCTCTACGCTTGGTCCTGATTCCGATGCATCAGACTTTCCCGACGAAGCACAGGCATCATAGCCATGAGGGACATCGAAGGTATCCTTCTCGGAATACGGCAAGGACTCGTCCTTATAGACCTTTTGTATATAATAAGCATAGATAGGAAGAGCCATAGAGGCTCCTTGTCCGTAGAACATATTGTCGAAGTGGATGTCGCGATCCTCACCTCCTACCCAACAGCCGCTTACAAGGTTAGGAGCTACAGCCATGAACCAAGCATCGGAGTTGCGATTGGTTGTACCGGTCTTACCACCCATCTGAGCCTTGATGCCATACTTGAAACGCAAGCGACCACCAGTACCGCCATCAATAACACCTTGCAGAAGAGCAAGCATCTTGTATGAACTTTCCTCTGATATAACCTCAGTTACACGAGGCTCAAAACGAGCCACAATATTACCCTCATTATCCTCAATACGGGTAACGAGCATAGGGGCACAACGTATGCCTCGATTGGCAAAGGCGGTATATGCGCTAACCATCTCAGCAACGGTAATGTCGCAAGGACCGAGACAAAGCGACATAGACGGAACTATCTCTGGGTTGTTGATGCCATACTGACGAAGCAGAGAAACGAACTGCCCAGGGTCGAGCTGACTCATGAGATATGCGCTTACCCAGTTGCTTGACTGTGCCAATCCCCATTTCAAAGTAACCATCTCGCCAGAACGCTTGGTGTTTGTATTACGAGGTGTCCAAGGCTGTCCGTTAACCATATAGGTCTGCTGCCAGTTAGGAGCCTCATCACAAGGAGAGAATCCGTTCTCCATAGCAAGGGAATAGAGTAGAGGCTTCATGGTAGAACCTACCTGACGACGGCCGTCAGAAGCCATATCATACTGGAAATGGGCATAGTTCAAACCGCCAACATAAGCCTTCACCTGTCCGGTCTTAGGATCCATACTCATAAAACCAGAGCGTAGAAACGACTTGTAATAGCGGATAGAGTCGAGAGGAGTCATAGTAGTATCTATCTCACCTTTATAAGAGAAAATAGTCATCTCCACAGGAACATTGAACGACTTTCGGATTTCCTCGTCAGAGTAGCCCTCTTTCTTCATTCCACGATAGCGGTCGCTCTGGGTTATAGAGCGGTTAAGGATGTTATCAATCTCCTTCTTTGTAAGTTGTGTAGAGAATGGGGCATTCTTCTTGCGCTTGTTCTCCTTGTCGAATGCCGGTTGCAGATACTTTGCCACATGGGCATAGACAGCATCCTCGGCATATTGCTGCATACGGGAATTGACTGTGGTATAAATCTTCAAACCATCCTCGTAGATATCATAGTTACGTCCATCCTTGTTCTTGTTCTTATTGCACCAGCCGTAGAGAGGATCCTGTTCCCAAGCAATAGAATCGATGACGAACTGAACCTTCTGCCAAGACTGATACTCAGAGCGTATAGGCTTTGTAGCGGTCATGTATCGGCGAAGATACTCACGAAGATAGGTAGCAGAACCTTCCTTGTGGTCGGTACGCTGGAAATTGAGCTTTATAGGCTCCTTGGAATACTTCTCATAGTCGGCATCTGTGATATAGCCTTCCTTACGCATCTGCGAGAGAACAACATTACGACGCTCAAGACAGCGATCTTCATGACGGACAGGATTGAAGTATGAAGGGTTCTTACAAAGACCGACAAGGAGAGCAGCCTCTGTGACAGAAAGGTCTCTTGTATCCTTATTAAAATATGTATGGGCAGCAGTCTTTATACCGACAGCATTATGAAGGAAGTCAAACTTGTTGAGATACATGGCAATAATCTCCTCCTTGGTGAAGTTGCGCTCAAGCTTAATGGCGATAACCCACTCTATCGGTTTCTGCATGGCACGCTCAAGTGTAGAGTGCGCTTTCTCGGTATAAAGCTGCTTTGCAAGCTGCTGGGTAATGGTACTACCACCTCCGGCACTCTCCTGTCCGAAGATACCACGCTTGACAATGGCACGTGAGAGCGAGATAAAGTCAATACCGGAATGCTCGTAGAAACGTGCATCCTCAGTAGCCACGAGAGCCTGTATCACATTAGGCGAAATATCCTTGTAATGTGTCTGAATACGGTTATCCGTGCTGCGGCTCCACGTGCCCAGCGTCTTTCCGTCTTCACTTATGATTTGGGAGGCATATTTGTCAATAGGATTCTGCATAGCCTCCATGTCAGGCATGTAACCGATCCATCCATTCCAGATGGCGGTAAAGGTAATTGCTGTTGCGATAATACCCAGAACAAGCACTACCCAAAGTGTATAAATAAATTTTTTGCGCATCATTTTCGATATTTGAATGCAAAAATACAATAAAACTTTTGAAAATAGCACGATTTTTGAAAAATTATGATTAACTTCGCATCCGAAAACCAAAAATGTCAATTTTGGAGATGGAAAAACATAATTTTGTTACGATAGCCGACTTATCTCGGGAAGAAATCCTATACATGATAAGTATGGCTCAAGAATTTGAGAAGCATCCAAACAGAGAGCTGCTCAAAGGTCGCGTGGTGGCAACCCTTTTCTTCGAGCCTTCCACACGCACACGTCTTTCATTTGAAACAGCCGCCAACCGTCTGGGTGCCCGCGTCATCGGCTTCTCTGACGCCAAGGTGACAAGCGCAACCAAGGGCGAGACATTGAAGGACACCATCCTTATGGTTTCTAACTATGCCGACGTGATAGCTATGCGCCACTACATTGAGGGAGCTGCACAATATGCTTCCGAGGTGGCTCCTATCCCTATCATAAATGCCGGTGACGGAGCTCACATGCACCCTTCACAATGTCTGCTCGACCTGTATTCAATATACAAGACCCAGGGCACTCTTGACAACCTGAACATTTATCTTGTAGGAGATCTGAAATACGGACGTACGGTTCACTCGCTAATCACGGCTATGCGCCATTTCAATCCTACCTTCCATTTCGTAGCTCCTAACGAGCTTGCGATGCCACAGGAATACAAGATGTACTGCCACCAGCACGGAATCAAGTATGTGGAGCATACGGAATTCAACGAGCAGGTAATATCAGATGCAGACATTATATATATGACTCGCGTGCAGAAAGAGCGTTTCTCAGACCTTATGGAATACGAGCGCGTGAAGAATGTGTATATCCTTCACAGAGACATGCTCAAGCTCACCAAGGACAACATGAAGATTCTCCACCCTCTGCCTCGCGTAAACGAGATTGCATACGATGTGGACGACGATCCTCACGCATACTATATACAGCAGGCACAAAACGGTCTGTATGCCCGAGAGGCTATCTTCTGCCATTGTCTCGGCATCACTTTGGAGGACATAAAGAACGACAAGACGATAATAGAGTAGTTTATGAACAAGAAAGAACGCTTGGTTGCCGCTATTGAGAACGGCACCGTTATCGACCATATTCCATCTGAGAAGACATATCAGGTGGCTTCACTCCTTGGGCTGCATAAGCTCACGGAACCTGTGACTATCGGTTACAACTACCCATCAGAGAAGGTGGGCAAGAAAGGACTGATAAAGGTTTCCGACAAATTCTTCTCGGACGAGGAGATCTCACGTCTCTCTGTCGTTGCTCCAAAGGTGGTTCTGAGCATCATCAAGGACTATGAGGTTGTAGAGAAGAAAACCGTTGAGATTCCTAACGAGCTCCACGGAATAGTGAAATGCAACAATCCTAAGTGCATAACCAACAACGAGCCAATGAACACCTATTTCACGGTGGTTGACAAACTTGCTGGTATCGTGCGTTGCCACTACTGCGACAAAGAGCAGGATATTAAGAATGTGAAGTTGTGCTAAGAAACAGACAGTTCCTTTCCTTAGACAAGGAATTAGATACAAATAATCCCTCAAGCTGATAAGCATGAGGGATTTTTTTATATTATTGCTGTATGTCTAAAATTAGATACGCTTACACTAAAATCCTTATTGTTACCTGTTACTTGTTACTGGGCGTGATTTCCGTTTGTTGTGCCTTCGTTCTGCCTTCGCTATGCCTTCGCTCTGAGTCCGCTCCTAGGACTATAGGATGAACGGACCTACAACGGACTTACAACGGACTTACAACGGACCTGCAACGGACCTGCAACGGACCTGCATCTTAGGGAGAAGTTCTAGCAGAATATCAATGAAGCCTGTATTAACTTTGGGGAAATGTTTTTGGAATGATTTTCGCGTTTTACATCGTTTTTCAAGCATACTGAATAAGGTGAATCAGCTATGAATTAATGCTTATTGTTATGCTATTGAGACTATCAGCCGCCTATATTTTGCTCTTCAATTTACATCTAACAACCTCATTATCTTTATCTTACAGCAATAGATTCTCGCTCAATAGGCAAGCAAAATCACGATCAGTAACAAGTAACAGGTAACAATAAGGATTTTAGTGCATGGCCAAAAATTTTACAGAATATTTCTAAGGAGTTTATATACCTTATTATATATAGAATA
>CADCHG010000047.1 GCA_902801155.1 uncultured Prevotellaceae bacterium
CTCTGCACTCGCTGTTGCAGTGTTGCAGTGTTGCAGTTCTCATGAAGCCTTTCCCATACCCTAAAAATACTTCTATATTTATATATAAATATAGAGTTTATTTTTGACTTTTTATATAGTCATTTTTTAACTGCAACAACTGCAACACTGCAACACATTAGGTTACGGATATTACTGTGAATAGTTGTTTAACTAACTCTGTAAGAGATAGTTGGTGTTAATACAGGTTGGTATCTTTACGTCGGTTGAAATTTCGACCCTCGTACTTTTACCTATGCCGGCATAATAAAAACACCTCAGAAACACAACTTTTTTGCTTGTTTCTGCGAAGAATTTGCGTAGTTTTGTGTTTCTGCGCACCCCCCGTACAAGTCTTAAAAATATAAAATGCATAAAGAAAATAGGGAAAAAAGTCTTGAACTGCAAGGAAATATTTGTAACTTCGCACTCAGAAAAATCAGATACATCCGTTTCCCTTTTATGACAATGCCCCATTTTTTCACGCTTTTCTTCGTTTTTCTCCGTTTTTTTTAGTATTTTTGCACTCGAAGAATCGAAGACCGTGCACCAGTCTTTGGACTGACACGCACTTTCTTCTTACGACGATGCTTGCACGTTGCATCCGCAAAAACAGAAACACAATGAACGAGACTCACGAAATAGAAAAGGACATGCACTATCTGCAGTTGCTTGCAACAACATTCCCGACAATAGCAGATGCTGCAACAGAGATAATAAACCTCTCTGCCATACTCAACCTGCCAAAGGGAACGGAACATTTCCTCGCAGATATTCACGGTGAGCATGAGGCTTTCCTGCACATCATCAAGAATGCCTCTGGCAACATCAAGCGTAAGGTAACGGAGCTGTTCGGTAATACCCTGCGCGAAAGCGAGATCAAAGAACTTTGCACGCTCATCTACTATCCAGAGCAGAAACTGCAAATCATAAAGGCTCAGGAAAAAGACATCGATGACTGGTATCACATCACCATGCATCAGCTTGTGCGAGTTCTTCGTGAGGTTTCCTCAAAATACACTCGTTCAAAGGTGTCCAAGGCTCTGCCAAAGGAATTCTCATACATACTTCGAGAACTTCTCTATGAGCATCATTCAGATGCAGCAAAGGTGACATACGTGAACGTAATCATCGACACAATCATCACCACCGGACGAGCTGACGACTTCATCATTGCAACGGCAAAGGTTATTCAGCGCCTGTCTATCGACCAGTTGCACATTCTCGGCGACGTTTACGACCGTGGTCCTGGTGCGCACATCATAATGGACTATCTCTCACAGTATCATTCGTGGGACATACAATGGGGAAACCACGACATTCTGTGGATGGGAGCTTCTGCCGGCAACGATGCCTGCATCTGCAATGTGATTCGCCTTTCGCTGAGATATGCCAACCTCACAACCCTTGAGGACGGTTACGGTATCAACCTCATGCCTCTGGCTGCATACGCAATGGAGAATTACAACGATGACCCATGCGAGGCATTCCGTCCGATACTCAACTCGGAGAACAGCAACCGCTTCGACGAGAAAACTCTCCGCCTTATGGCTATGATGCACAAGGCAATTGCAATACTCCAGTTCAAGGCAGAGGCGCAGATTTTCCAGCGTAACCCTCAATGGCAGATGCTTGACAGATGTCAGCTCGGCGACATTGATTATGCAAAGGGCACTATCACTCTCGACGGCAAGGAATATCAGCTAACTGACACCCACTTTCCTTCCGTTGATCCTGCCAATCCACTTGCATTCACCGAAGAGGAAAAGACGATAATGAAGCGTCTGCACCATTCCTTCCGCGTATCGGAGAAGCTTCAACGACATATAAGCACAATCCTCTCACACGGATGTATGTACGCAATCTTCAACAGCAATCTACTCTTCCACGCCTCCGTACCGCTCAACGAGGATGGTTCTTTAAAGGAGGTTGAGATTCGTCCGAGCAAGAAGTACGCAGGTAAAGAACTGTTGCATCAGACAGGTCTGCTTATTCGCTCTGCTTTCCAGAACGACACTCCGAAGGAAGAGAAGCAATACGCCAAGGACTATTTTCTCTATCTATGGTGCGGAAAGGACTCTCCTCTGTTCGACAAATCGAAGATGGCAACCTTTGAGCGATACTTCATCCGCGAGAAGGAGACGCACATAGAGGAAAAGGGCAACTTCTTCCGTTTGCGCGATGACGAGAAGACTGTTGACGGCATAATGGATGCATTCGGCGTAACGGGCGAGAACCGCCACATAATCAACGGACACGTTCCTGTGCATGTGACAAAGGGCGAGAGCCCTATCAAGGCTGGCGGTAAACTGATGGTCATCGACGGAGGATTCGCAGAGCCTTACCATAAGGAAACGGGCATTGCCGGCTATACTCTCGTATATCATAGTCGTGGTTTCGAACTTGTTCAGCACGAACCGTTCACGAGCAGCAAGGATGCTGTGGAGCAAGGCACAGATATCAAGTCAACGAAACAAATCGTTGAAACGGCTGGTCACCGCATGCTCGTGGCAGATACCGACCGCGGCCGTGAACTTCAGCAGCAGATTGACGACCTCACCAAACTGCTCTATGCCTATAGGCATGGGTACATAAAGGAGAAGAAATAGAATGGTCTCTCCCCCCGCCCTCCCACCTAGGAAGGAAGCCGGAGGACCACAAAAAAAGACAGTTAATGATCGACAACATAACAAAATCACATTTTAGTAATCCGACTCCCTCCCTACAGGGGAAATCCGATGTTGGTAACATCGGAGTATGTGTCAGGGCGGGGGAAAAGGCCGTTGCTGCCCTCTTCGACCTCGACGGAGTGGTTTTTGATACTGAACCGCAATATACGGTGTTCTGGGGTGGCGTTATGAGGAAGTTCCGTCCTGATGTACCGGGATTAGAATACACGATAAAAGGCTCTACGCTCACAAGAATCTTCGAGGATTTCCTTCCTCATGTTCCCGAGGAATATGACAATATTGTAAAAGGGCTCAATGAATTCGAGAAGAACATGGATTACCCATTCGTTGAGGGCTTCGAGGATTTCGTCAAGGACTGCCGTCGCAATGGCCTCAAGACTGCTGTTGTGACATCATCAAACAAGGCAAAAATGGATAGCGTTCTGAAGAAGCGTCCAGAGCTCACGGAATTGATGGATGCAATACTAATGTCTGAGGATTTCGAGTTCAGCAAGCCACATCCCGACTGCTACATCAAAGGCGCACAGCGATTCGGAGCAAAACCGGAAGAATGCCTTGTGTTTGAGGACAGTTTCAATGGATTAAAGTCAGGACGTGCATCAGGCGCTGTTATAGTAGGACTCTCAACATCTAATTCAGAAGAAGCAATAAGAGAATACTGCGACATAGTGATTCCTAACTACAAGGGAATCGACTATAAGACACTAATCTCAAGACTGAAATAAAATTATGGTAGATATAATTTACAAATACTTCCCGAATCTGACCGACGAGCAGAAAGTGCAGTATGCCAAACTCGACGAGTTGTATCGTGACTGGAATGCGAAGATTAACGTTATATCACGCAAGGACATCGACAACCTGTATGAGCATCACGTGCTCCATTCGCTTGCCATCGCCAAGGCTCTTCATTTCAAGGCGGGAACAAAGATAATGGATTTCGGATGCGGAGGCGGTTTCCCCGGCATACCATTGGCCATCATGTTCCCTGAGTGCGAATTCAAGCTCATCGACGGCACAGGCAAGAAGATTCGCGTGTGTCAGGAGGTGGCTACGGCTATCGGCTTAAAGAACCTCACAGCAGAACATCTTCGCGGTGAGGACGAGAAGGGAAAGTTCGATTTCATCGTTTCACGTGCCGTTATGCCATTGCCTGATATGGTGAAGATTGTAAGAAAGAATGTCAGCAAGGAACAGCGCAACGCTATGCCAAACGGAATCTTCTGTCTCAAGGGCGGTGATCTCCAGGGCGAGCTACATCAATTCCGCAATATCGTGGAGCAAACCAACCTCACCTCTTTCTTCACCGAGGAATGGTTTAAGGAGAAGCATTTGGTATATTTGCCGATTTAATAAAGACGGAGGCCGTTTATGAGTAGTATGAATATCAAAAAATTCGAGGTCAATCCTCTTCAGGAAAACTGCTATGTAGTAAGCGATGAGACAAAGGAATGTATGATCATTGACTGCGGTGCTTTCTATCCACAGGAGATTCAAGCTATAACGAACTATATCCTTGAAAATAATCTCAAGCCTGTGGTATGTGCCCTTACTCATGCACACTTTGACCATATCCACGGTGTTCGCGCCATCTGCGACCGCTATGCAATAAAGCCAATTCTCTCCCAGAAGGATGAAGATCTCTATAACAACTTTGGAGAGCAGATGCGTATGTTCATGCAGGCTGACGTTGATTTCACAATGCCTGAAATCGGCGGTTTCATAAAGGATAACGACATTGTGCGCTTCGGCAATCAGGAGTTCCGTGTCATCGAGACTCCGGGACATACACGCGGCGGCGTCTTCTTCTATAACGAGAAGGAGAAGGTGGCATTCTCAGGCGACACACTCTTCATGGGTTCAATAGGCAGAACCGATTTTCCTGGCGGCAGTATGTTCCAGATTATCCAATCCCTGCGCATGGTGACACAATTGCCTGACGATGTGAAGGTGTACCCTGGGCACGGTCCTCAGACTACAATCGGCTACGAACTCGCAAGCAACCCATATCTCGACAGATAATGAACAAGGTAAGAGGCGAAAAGATTATACTCGGTATCGACCCCGGCACCAACGTTATGGGCTATGGCGTCATCAAGACCATCGGACAGAAAGCCGAGATGGTTGCAATGGGTGTCATAGACATGCGTAAGGAGGATGATCCTTATCTGCGCCTCGGACACATTTTTGAGCGTGTCACCGGTATCATTGAGTCCTATCTGCCCGATGAAATGGCTATCGAGGCTCCTTTCTTCGGAAAAAACGTGCAATCAATGCTGAAGCTCGGAAGAGCACAGGGTATTGCCATCGCAGCAGCCATTCATCACGGAGTACCTATCCACGAATATGCGCCTCTGAAGATAAAGATGGCTATCACAGGAACAGGCTCAGCAAGCAAGGAACAGGTAGCAGGAATGCTCCAGCGCATCCTCAATCTCGACAAGGAAGAGATGCCGAAGTTCATGGATGCTACCGATGCTCTCGGTGCAGCCTACTGCCATTTCATGCAGATGAACCGTCCTGAAACTGGCGTCCACTACTCTAGTTGGAAGGATTTCGTAAACAAGAACAAAGCCAAGACTGGGGGAAAGCAAGCAACCGATACAGGGGTAACAACCACTGGCAAGCGTAAGTTGTCGCCAAATGAACAACTGCTCGCAGCAATCAAAGCAAGTAAGAAAAAATAGGTGGTATGTTAGGTAGAAACATGCGAAGCTTGTCGTGCTTTGCAATAAACAGTAAATTGTAAATAGCTAAATAGTAAATAAACATAGATGATCATCTCAATCAATCAGGGCGTAACCCGTATGCCGGAATGGCGCATGGCTCAGCCTGTAGATTTCTCACTCCTCGACGGAGAACATATTGCCATAGTAGGCGGAAATGCCTCGGGCAAATCAATGTTTGTTGACATTATCACAAGCGCACATCCGCTTCTTATGAAGGATGTGGAATACGATTTCTCGCCAAAGACAAGTCGTCTGGCTTCCGAAAATATCAAGTATATCACCTTCCGTGACAGTTACGGAGGCGATAGCGACCGCAACTACTATCTTCAGCAGCGATGGAATCAGCACGACATCGACGAGTACACCCTTACCGTTGAAAAACTTCTTGAAGAGACTTATCAAATCACAGGTCCCGACACCGAGGAACGACGTGCAATGAAGGAACATCTGTACGACATTTTCAACCTTAGATACCTCCTCGACAAATACATCATACTACTTTCATCAGGCGAGTTGCGTAAGTTCCAGCTTGCCAAGACACTCATGGCTGACCCACGAGTACTGATAATGGACAATCCGTTCATCGGTCTTGACAAGGAGACACGTCAGCAGCTTCGCGAGCTCCTTGAGCAGATTTCAAAGGAACGCGCACTTCAGATTATTCTCGTTCTCGCTAAGGACGAGGACATCCCACGCTTCATCACCCACGTCGTTGAGGTGAAGGATATGGTGGTAAAGCCAAAACTGACACGCGAAGAATACCTTAGCGGAAAGAGCGAAAGTAGAAAGAGCGAGGCAGAACCTCTCTCACAGGAACTGAAGGACATCATCCTCAACCTCCCTTACAGCGATAACGAATACCACACCAACGAGGTTGTGCATATGAACAACGTTTGCATCCGCTATGGTGAGCGTACCATTCTCAAGGACCTCAACTGGACGGTCAAGAATGGTGAGCGATGGGCTCTCAAGGGACAGAACGGTGCAGGAAAGTCAACCCTCCTCTCTCTCGTCTGTGCCGATAATCCGCAATCCTATGCCTGTGATATAGTACTCTTCGACCATAAGCGAGGTTCTGGCGAGACAATCTGGGATATCAAGAAACATATAGGCTACGTGTCACCGGAAATGCACCGTGCATACAACCGTGATATGCCGGCAATACGCATAGTGGCAAGCGGTCTCAAGGATTCCGTAGGTCTCTATGTGAAGCCGTCAGAGAAAGACTACGAGATATGCCGCACATGGATGAAGATATTCGGTATAGAGGACCTCGCAGAAAAGACATTTCTCAAACTGTCAAGCGGAGAACAGCGTATGATTCTCCTCGCCCGTGCATTCGTAAAGGACCCAGAACTCCTCATCCTCGATGAACCACTCCACGGTCTTGACTGCGAGCGCGGAGAGAAAGTGAAGGAAATCATCGACACTTTCTGTGCCCGTCAGAACAAGACTCTCATCATGGTGACTCACTACGAGGAGAACCTTCCACGCTGCATCACCGACCATATTTATTTGAAGAAGAACGTATAAAATGAAAAAGAACCTGCTGCTTATCCTTACCCTTTGCGCTCTGGCTATGAATGCCGTTGCACAGCATAAGCGCGAATTCCGAGGTGCATGGATACAATGCGTCAACGGACAGTTTCAGGGTATGAGTACAGCCAAGATGCAAGAATACCTCACCTATCAGCTCAATGTACTGCAGAGACAAGGCGTTAATGCCATTATCTTCCAAGTACGAGCCGAATGCGATGCTCTGTATGCTAGCCAATACGAGCCGTGGAGCCGTTTCCTCACAGGCGTACAGGGACGCGCGCCACAGCCATACTGGGACCCTCTACAATGGATGATAACTGAGTGCCATAGGCGAGGTATGGAACTTCATGCGTGGATAAACCCATTCCGTGCCAAAATAAAAAGCACAGGAAGACTCGCCAATAACCACGTTACCGTATTACGTCCAGGCGCAGCATTCATGTATGACAATCAGCTCATACTCAATCCTGCCCACCAATGGAACCGCGACTATATCTGCACCGTAGCAGCCGACATCGTACGACGCTACGACATCGATGGATTCCATATCGATGACTATTTCTATCCATACCCAGTACCGGGACAGGTCATCCCCGACGACAGGGACTACGCAGCATACAACAACGGCATCCCAAACAAAGGTGACTGGCGTCGCTTCAACGTAAACCAGTTCATCAAGCAGCTCAGCGATTGCATACACAGCATCAAGCCCTGGGTGAAATTCGGTGTCTCCCCATTCGGCATCTACCGTAACAAGAGGAACGACCCATATAACGGCTCAGAGACAGCAGGACTTCAGAACTACGATGAACTCTATGCCGATGTGATGCTATGGGTGAATAATGGATGGATAGACTACTGCGTACCACAGATCTACTGGCAGATAGGACATCCAACTGCTGACTACCAGACACTCATACAATGGTGGAACAAATACTGCTACAAACGTCCTCTCTACATCGGTGAAGACATTGAGCGCACAGTACAGTTTGCTGACCCATACAACGGAAACAAACACCAGATGGAGGCAAAGTACCGACTCCACAACCAGATGCGCAACGTGCACGGCACAGTTCTGTGGTATGCCAAGGCATCAGTCGATAACATAGGCAACTACGGCCTCATGCTCGAAAAGAACTATTGGCGCTACCCTGCCCTACAGCCACGTATGCCATTCATCGACAACAGAGCACCAGAAAGAGTACGACACCTTGCACCTATCTGGACAGAAGACGGGTATATGCTCGTATGGGAAGGCCCGACAAGCCGCGACTGGAGGGATGCAGCATATAAATATGTCGTATATTGCTTTGCACCAGGCGAGATAATCGACATTGACGACCCAAGTCACATCGTTGCCATAACCCGACAGTCATACTACAAACTGCCATACCGCGACGGCCGGACAAGATACACATACGTAGTAACAGCCCTTGACAGAATGAGTAATGAAAGTGCAATAGCAAAGAAAAGGGTTAAATTGTAAGTAATTTCATTGTTTGCGTACACATTTATATTGACTAATATCAAATAAATATCGGAATTACAAGAATTTGCACGAATTTGCCCATAGCAATTGGAAAAATTGAGTAATTTTGCAGATGTATTAATCAGACACTTATTATTAACCCTGACTAATGTCAGATAACAAAATTCTCACAACTATGGCAGAAAAGAAGACAACAAAGGCAGCACCAAAGGCTACAACAAAAGCTGCAGCTAAGACTACAAAGAAGGCTGCTACCCCTAAGGTGACGCAGATTTCAATCAACGCCGAGAACGTAGGTTTCAAGGCTGGTGACGTATATCAGGCACTTGCAAAGGCAAACAAGGCTCTCTCAGTAGCAGAGATTGCAAAGGCAGCAAAGATTACCGCAGAAGAGGCCTATCTCGGTCTCGGTTGGCTTTTCAAAGAGGGTAAGGTTACAAATGTAGAAGGCGGCATAGCTCTCGCATAAACAAGATAACACATATTGTAATTAACCAAATAGCAAAGGGTTGGCACCATCATGGTACCAGCCCTTTGTTGTTTATACTTAGATCCAAACGCAAGTAAGACTGTCTTTGCGTTTGAAAAAATCAGGAGTTAGAGAATATGTGGATTTTTTCTTTTTTGTGAAAATATTTGGAGATTTCAAAAATAAATCTTATCTTTGCAGCGATTAAGTTTATAATTGCTTCCTGCTGTGGTAGGAATGATTATAAATGGTTTAACAATTGTTTAGGTTACCCTCCGTCATCTGCGAAGGCTGCGGAGGTTTTGTGCAAGAATAACAATAATAGATTAATTTTTGTTTCATCCCCCGTAACCTGTGAAGGATGCGGGGGATTTTTATGGGTAATCTGGAAATGGAGGCTGGGGCTTATCAGAGCCAATAAAAAAAACAAAGAAAATAAATAAAGGACGTAAAAGTTGCGGATTAGGCAAGAATTTAGTAACTTTGTGGCGGATTTCTGCCCTTGATTCGGTTCAAGCATCATTGGCAACATTCAAATTTATTAAAAGGTATGGACAAAATATACTATAAGAAAGCTGCCTTGCTACAGGGGCAGGATGCAAGGGACATTGTAGTTGGTATTGCGGATTGCAATACTTCTGTAAGGCATTATGATGATGATCAGGGGTGGATTAACATGATGAAGGCTATTGAATATGGACTTACGGAAGACCATTTGACATTCTATGAAGAGGACATAGAATTTGAGTGGGTGGAAGAGGAAACCGATGATATCGACTTCATCTCAGAACAGGAGTTCACAGATATACTTCTGGCAATGAAGGAATATGTTGCCGCCAGCAGAGCCGCCTACGACAAATACATTGATATTGTAAAGGTGTAAAGTCTCCAAACTCTTTACCGCGAGTTCGACCAATCCAATATGGACGCACCTCCGGCACAACAAAACAAAAAATCTCCCATAGATCAACTCTATGGGAGATTTATATTTATAATACCCGATTTTTACTTCTTGTTCAGAGCGAGGTCAACGTTTACCGCGCAAGCAACAGAGCAACCTACCATTGGGTTGTTACCAATACCGAGGAAGCCCATCATCTCTACGTGTGCAGGAACTGATGAAGAACCAGCGAACTGAGCGTCAGAGTGCATACGACCAAGTGTATCAGTCATACCGTATGAAGCAGGACCTGCAGCCATATTATCTGGGTGCAGAGTACGACCTGTACCACCACCAGAAGCTACTGAGAAGTATGGCTTACCAGCGCGGATACGCTCCTTCTTGTATGTACCAGCTGTTGGGTGCTGGAAACGTGTTGGGTTTGTTGAGTTACCTGTGATTGATACATCAACATCTTCCTTCCACATGATAGCTACACCCTCACGAACGTCGTCAGCACCATAGCAGTTTACTGCTGCACGTGGACCGTTAGAGTAAGCGATACGCTTAACCTCCTTGAGCTCACCTGTGAAGTAGTCAAACTGTGTCTGTACGTATGTGAAGCCGTTGATACGAGAGATGATCATTGCAGCATCCTTACCAAGACCATTGAGGATACAACGGAGAGGCTTGTCGGCTGGTCTTGACTTGTTAGCCATCTGCGCAATCTTGATAGCACCCTCAGCAGCAGCGAATGACTCGTGACCAGCGAGGAATGCGAAACACTTTGTCTCTGGCTCGAGAAGACGAGCAGCGAGCTCACCGTGGCCGATACCTACCTTACGGTCGTCAGCTACAGAACCAGGGATACAGAATGACTGGAGACCCTCACCAATATAGTTAGCAGCCTCTACAGCGTCCTTTGCCTTTTCCTTGAGAGCGATTGCAGTACCTACAACGTAAGCCCACTTAGCGTTCTCGAAACAGATCATCTGAGTCTCCTCACATGTCTGATATGGGTCGAGACCTGCAGCCTCGCAGATCTGATTAGCCTCTTCAATAGAAGCGATACCGTGCTTGTTAAGACAAGCGAGGATCTGCTTGATGCGACGATCCTGAGATTCAAACTTTACTTCGCGAATCATATATATATCCTCCTATTAGTTTTTACGTGGGTCAATAAATTTAACTGCACCGTCCTCTTTCTTAGTACGGCCGTAAGTACCTGTAACACTCTTGAGTGCCTCGTTAGCGTCAACACCCTTCTTGATAGCGTCCATGAACTTGCCCATGTGAACGAACTCATAACCGCATACCTGGTCGTCCTTATCGAGATACTGCTTTGTGATGTAACCCTCTGTGAGCTGGAGGTAACGAGTACCCTTAACCTTTGTGCCATAGAGAGTACCACACTGAGAAACGAGACCCTTACCGAGGTCCTCGAGACCAGCACCAATCATAAGACCGCCCTCTGAGAAAGCAGACTGTGTACGACCGTAAACAATCTGGAGGAAGAGCTCACGCATAGCTGTGTTGATAGCATCACAAACGAGGTCTGTGTTAAGAGCCTCAAGGATTGTCTTGCCTGGGAGAATCTCTGATGCCATAGCAGCAGAGTGAGTCATACCAGAACAACCGATTGTCTCAACGAGAGCCTCCTCGATGATACCATCTTTTACGTTCAGGGTAAGCTTACAGCAACCCTGCTGTGGTGCACACCAACCAATACCGTGTGTAAGACCAGAGATGTCCTTGATTTCCTTAGCCTGAATCCACTTACCCTCTTCAGGGATTGGAGCTGGTCCGTGGTTAGGACCCTTGGCTACGCAGCACATTTCCTGTACTTCTTTTGAATAAACCATTTTGTTTTTGTTTTTATATTTGTTAATATAAGAAAAAGTTCAATAATGTAAGTTCAGTCTGCAAAATTAATAAAAAGTTCAGAGAAATACCTAAAATTAGTGATAAAATTTCCAAAAATATAAAATAAAAGTAAGTTTTCAAAGCATTTTACTGAGATATATAAGGAAAAATTAGTATCTTTGCAAAATAAAGTTTACAATTTCAAAGCTTAAAATATGACATTTGAAGTAAAAGACGAGGCTCTTCGTGAGGCTGCTGGTAAAGGCATGGATGATTTCATCGCTGTCATCGTTGATGCCATCAAGAAAGGCGTGGGAGGCGAACTCTCTGCCGAGACTATGCCAAAGCTAACAGCCGACCAGATAACGCTCTTAGCCTATATAATGCTTCGTGATGAACTTATGGACGGCGGTTTCATACAGCTCATCCACAACGGCTACGGACCTTTTTTCTTCCGCAATCCCTTCGACAAAGCCGTGCGACAATGGGGTGAGAAAGTGCAGGAACTGACTGGCGTGAAAGGTAACGAGGACACGAATCTGATAGGTCTCTGCCGCTTGTTGCGTCGTGTTCGCAAATGCTATGACAAGTATCACAATCAGATAGAAAAGGAGATGAGCGATGAAGATTTCATGGCTCTCTACGAGCAGCTTGACATGTTCGATGACTTCGACGATGAGTTCGTTTCGAATGAGGAAAGCTATACGGAAGACGTAGCAAGATATGTGGATGAACACCTTTTAGAAATGGTCAAACCCGTTTGACCGAGAAATGAACAGATGGGCTTGCGCCCATAATATTCTCAGAAAGTAAATTGGAAAGAAATTAAATCTGTAAATTAAAAACGCAAAGACGCGAAGACACAGAGATATAAAACTTTGCGACTCTGCGACTTAGCGTTTAAAAGAAATAATTTACTGGCTATAATTTACCGCCAATTTACTTTCCTAACAATAATAAGGAACGCAAGTTCCATTTTCTATGTAATATGAACAAAATTGAACTTGAACTTAGGAAGAAAAGTCCGGTGCAGATAAAGAACAAGAAGGCATCTTTCGACTATTTCTTCGTTGATACATACACAGCCGGCATAGTACTGACCGGCACAGAGATAAAGTCTATACGACTGGGTAAGGCATCACTCGTTGATACGTTCTGCTATATCAATAATGGTGAGATATGGGTTAAGGGCATGAACATCAACCCATATTTCTATGGCTCGTATAACAACCACGAGGCAAAGCGTGACCGCAAGCTGCTGCTCAACAAGCGCGAGATTCGTCGTTTACAGGAAGACACCAAGGCTGTGGGATTCACCATAGTCCCTACCCTCGTATTCATCGACGACAAAGGACGTGCAAAGGTGGATATTGCCCTCTGCCGCGGTAAGAAGGAATTTGACAAGCGCCAGACAATCAAGGAGAAACAAGACAAGCGCGAAATGGATCGTGCGATGAAGCATTTCTAAGATAAGATATAACTAACATAAAACCATTTTATAAAAAAATGAAGAAAATATTTTCTATTTTGTCATTTATATCAATAATGACATTTGGAACATTAAAGGCGCAAAATGTTGAAGATGTATTAGACGTGAAATCGTTTAACTTCCAAGGTACAGACTATCATTTAGGTTGGGGCGCTCACAACTCCCAACAATGTATTCAGGAGTATTTTCCCAAAGGTCAGGTTCCAGAATCTTATACAGATATGTTTACGATATCGGTATTCACTAATATAGATTCTAAAGTAACCCCAGAAATTGCAGCAGCTGCCAAAGAAGCAGAATTAGCAGCAAGAAAGGAAAAGACCAAGGACGTGTTAGGATGGGATGTTATGGTTAACGACGATATTAATGAAGCCTGTATTGATTTCGTCTGTGTTGCAGAAAAGAATAACGAGGTGGAAGTTTTGGAATATGATGCACATCGTTATCGCATGATTCAAGTTGACGGTAAACCTGCCCTCCAACTTCTTTTCTACAGCAAGCGTGCATATCGTGAAGATGTCACAAAAATGAAAGACAATCTTAAAGAAACAAGGCTGAAAGTTCTTAACGATATTACCAATTTTAATGTTAACTGCAACGTAAAATTGAAATAAAGAAAACTCTCCAACAGAACAAAATCTGTTGGAGAGTTTTTGTTTCCATCGAAACATATAGTCTTCTCACTTTCATTTCAGTAAAAAAATGATATTCAGCCCTTGTAAGTCCTAAGATACTCCATCGTTACTCCATCGTTACTCCATCGATAGTCCATCGTTTCGATGGAGGAATGATGGAGGAACGATGGAGTATCGATGGAACTACTACTGAGGAATAGAGGCTTTGCGACTCTGCATCTTTGCGTTTTATAAATAAAGAGGCAGACAGAAAAGGAGGATTGAATTGCAAAGAAAGTTTTTTTGCAATATTTACGAGCTTTTATCGTTTTAATATAGTATGAAACGTATATTCTCACTATATATTCTTGCGATGATAGGCAGTCTGACGGTATGGGCACAAGACTTTGTTCTAACCGGAAGAGTGATGGATGCGCAGGAAAACGCAATAGAACTTGCATCCGTGAGCTGTTTGGCTCAGGGCAAGGCTACTATGACCAACCTCCGTGGCGAGTTCTCCCTGTCGCTGAGGTCGGCTGATTCCGTGGTGATACGTTTCTCTATGATTGGCTATAAGACCAAGACAAGGATTCTGCGCCGTCCGAAGGGAAGACAGAACTTGCAGATACAACTATATGAGGATGAGCAGTATCTGGATAATGTAGAGGTGGTAAAGAGAAAGCGTAGCACATCTACCACAGAGGAGATAAGCACCAAGGACATAAAGACAGCACCTTCTACTTCAGGAAATGCCGTTGAGGAACTTATTCAGCAACAGGCAGGCGTGAGTACGCATAGCGAATTGTCATCACAGTATAACGTGCGTGGAGGTGCTTTTGATGAAAATTCCGTATATATCAATAATGTAGAGGTATATCGCCCGTTCCTTGTTCGCAGCGGTCAGCAAGAGGGACTATCAATCATCAACCCCGATATGGTGGGCAAGATCGGATTCTCAACAGGTGGCTATGAGGCAAAGTATGGCGACAAGATGTCATCAGCACTTGATATCACTTATCGCCGTCCGGAGAAGTTTGAGGCTAACGCACAGGCGAGTCTGCTTGGTGCGAGTGCATATATCGGTTTTAGCAATAAGAAGTTCGCTTGGGCTAACGGCATACGATACAAGACGACCAAGGCTCTGCTGAAATCGTTCCAGACGGAGGGCGATTACGACCCTAACTTCATCGACTATCAGACCTATATGAGCTATACGCCAAACAAGCGTTGGCAAGTGGATTTCATCGGCAATATCAGTCAGTCGAGGTATAATTTCACACCAACAAACCGTGAGACAAGCTTCGGTACTCAGGATAACGTGATGAACTTCACGATGCATTTCGACGGTTGGGAGAGGGACTTGTTCCGTACCTATTTCGGTACATTGAACATTAAGCGTAACATAACGAATAACACGCAGTTATCACTTATCGGCTCAGCTTTTTCTACAAAGGAGCAAGAAAGGTATAGCATACAGGGGCAGTACTGGCTTACGGAGTCAGGTAACAGCGATGCACTCGGCGTTGGCACATACGCAGAGCATGCAAGAAACTATCTGAAGGCAAACGTGGCAAGTGCGAAGCTGATGCTTGAGCATAAGACGAGGATGCATAATGTGCAGTCGGGATTGACGATGAAATGGGAACATATCGAGGAGCAGTCACGCGAGTATGAGATGCGCGACTCTGCCGGATTCATCATTCCTCATACTGGCAACTCCCTCAATATGATATACACCCTTTCTGCAAGAAATACCCTCGATGCACGCAGAACAGAGTTCTATATTCAGGATGCGTGGAAATTTGAGCGTGGCGGAAAGACTGATGATAACGGCAAAGAGATAGAGCCTCCTACCCTATACACGCTCAACTACGGCATGAGATTTGCTAATTGGTCATTTACAAAGGAAAGCATATTCTCTCCACGAGTATCATTGGCAATCATCCCGGGATATAATCAGGATCTGATGTACCGCTTTGCGGCTGGCATATACTATCAGTCACCTTTCTATAAGGAACTTAGGGACACCACCACAATAGACGGCACAACATACACATCGCTGAACAATAAGCTAAAATCGCAGAAATCAATCCATATCATCGCGGCTTTAGACTACCGATTCCAGATGATGGGACGCTCGTTCAAGTTCTCGGCAGAGGCATACTACAAGGCTCTCTCAAACCTTGTCCCTTATAACCTTAACAATATCAAGGTTGTATATTACGGCACAAACGAGGCTTCAGGACATATCGCCGGTATAGATCTCAAGCTCTATGGCGAGTTTGTTCCAGGTACAGACTCGTGGATAACCTTCTCACTTATGAACACAAGGATGAAGCTTCATGGCGTGAGCATACCTTTGCCAACCGACCAGCGATACTCCGTAAACCTTAATTTCTCAGACTATTTTCCAAATACCGACCGATGGAAGATGCAACTCCGATTCGCCTTTGCCGACGGATTGCCTTTCTGTGGACCTCACAAGCCTTTAGAGCAGCAGAATTTCCGAGCACCAGCCTATCGTCGTGGGCCTTTCGGCCCTGCTCACGACGACCATTAGCGAAATGCGCAAGGTCATTGAAGCCGTCGAGAACGCAGGCTTGCGCGATAGCGTCAAGATTTACGTAAGCGGCCTGCCCGTCACCCAGGAATACGCCGACGAGATCGCTGCATACAGAGACAACAAGGCGAAGACAGACGGCGAAAGAACGATCTATTTTCTGTAAGGGGGCGGTGTTATGCAGTGGTATGAAATAGAACTTCTTACAGAAAACAGCACGAGCGACGCGCTCAATGACATGCTGGGAGACGGCTCCTATACATTGGTCGGGCGCACTATTGCCCGCGTCTCACCGTGGACAGTGGATGATATTCAGGCACTGGGCCGCGAAGTTACCGAAACGACCGTGAGACTCATTATGCCGGCGCATTGCATGGATGACCTGCGGAAAGCAACACATATTCGATTTTTTGCCCACAGAGATTATTCAAACGCGATGAAGATCCTCCCGCCGATTAGAGACGACGGGCCGCGTTGGGTAACAGCAACAGCAAGGGCGGTGAGAACATGAGCGATATAACTACTATAAAGATAATTGTGCACGGTATGGACAATATTCAGAAAGTGCTGAACGGCCTTTCTGATGTCCGCCTGGATGCCATAAAGGCGAAACAGGTAACGGAGATCTCAAGACGCGCAGCCGGGCCGTTGGGGACACCGGGCGCAACGCCGAGAGATGAAGGCGAACTGCGTATAAGCGCACATGCTGATTATAATGACTTTTCCTTCGGATATAGTAAGGAATATGCAGGGCATGTTGAATATGGCCACAGGAAACGGCCGAAGCTCAAACCAGGAAAGAGCAAGAGAAAAGGCGGAGATTCTGTCGAAGGACAGTTTTATCTGCGGACAAACAGGGATATCACACTCCTCCTGTGCATTGGACTCATTGTTTCAATCTATACGCTTTGTACGCTTCTTGGCGCGGCCATGGGCGAGTATCAGCTGGCACTGCAGGGCAACGAAACCGCGACATTAACTGTCGACGTTTCTAAAGATCATTTCGATCCCGATCAATGGAACGCGGCCCTGCAGCAGGATA
>CADCHG010000048.1 GCA_902801155.1 uncultured Prevotellaceae bacterium
GTCTCAACACCCTCCTCACGAAGAGCCTTCAAAGCCTGTGAACCAGAATAGTCGAACTCACCAGCCTCACCAATCTTCAGAGCACCGGAACCAAGGAGAAGAACTTTCTTAATATTTTGATCTTTCATTTTTTTCTTGTCTTTTTTCTAGTTATTCTAGTCTTTCTAGTTGTTCTAGTAAATCTAGCAATCCTAGATAATCTAGAGTGTTTCAACAAACTTGTCAAACATAAACTCTGTATCTACAGGACCTGAACATGCCTCTGGGTGGAACTGGCTTGAGAACCAAGACTTGGTCTTGTGACGGATTCCCTCGTTTGAACCATCGTTCATATTTACGAAGAGCTCTTCCCAATCTGCACCGAGAGTCTTGGCATCTACAGCATAGCCGTGGTTCTGAGATGTTACGAAGCACTTCTCTGTTCCTACCATGCGAACTGGCTGGTTGTGAGAACGATGACCATACTTCAGCTTATATATCTTTGCACCTGCAGCCTTTGCAAGCAACTGGTTACCCATACAGATACCACAGATAGGCTTGTCGCTCTTTTCCATCTGTTTACGGATGATCTTTACTGCATCCTCACACATATCAGGGTCGCCAGGACCGTTTGCAAGGAACAGACCGTCGAACTCCATATCGGTATAGTCATAGTTCCAAGGCACACGTACAACCTCACAGCCTCTATTGATAAGACAACGAATGATATTAGCCTTAACGCCACAGTCAACGAGTACTACCTTCTTATTGATTGATGTGCCTTCTACTGGCTTGTATGTAATGATTTCCTTCACGGAAACCTGATCTACAAAGTTCACTCCCTCATAGTTAGCCTCAGGAATGTTGTTTGGCTCATCATCGAATAAGATTTTGCCCATCATAACACCATGTTCACGAAGAACCTTGGTAAGCTCACGAGTGTCGATACCTGTGATTCCAGGTACCTTCTCACGCTTCAGCCAATCTGCAAGGCTCTCATTAGAATTCCAGTGGGAGTTTTTCTCTGAATAGTCAGCTACAATGATTGCAGAGGCGTAAATCTTATCGCTCTCCATGAATGTAGGAAGTCCGTTATCCTCGAATGTAAATGGTGGTACACCATAGTTACCTACGAGTGGATATGTAAGAACCATTAACTGACCTGCGTATGAAGGGTCAGTAAGACTCTCTGGGTATCCCATCATAGCAGTGTTGAAGACTACCTCGCCTGCAACAGGTGCATCATAACCAAAGGACTTTCCGTGGAACTTAGTTCCATCATTAAGTACTAATGTAACGTTTCTCATTTATCTATTGTGATATAATTTCCTTACTCTTTCAACTTTCCTCTTTCAACTTTACACTTTACTCCTTCTACTACAACCCGTAAACTTTCTCATAGAAGTTGACGAATGCCTGCAAGCAGAGGCGTGTGCCGCCCGGGGTAGGGTATTCGCCTGTAAAGTACCAGTCGCCCTTATGCTCAGGAATAGCCTTGTGAAGACCTTCTATTGACTGGAATACAATCTCAACTGGTGTTTTCATACCAGAAGGACGAAGCATCTCGACAACCTTTGCATTAAGTTCGTCAACAGTAAATGGTGCGTAGATATCCCGTACGCAGTTCTTCATCTCTGCACGAGGCTTCATTAGTTCAGCTTTACAAGCCTTATATACATTGTCTATGACACTTGTCTTGTGTCTGTCCTTAAGCAACTGTATTGCAGCTCTGAACACGCAGAACTCCTCTAGCTTTGCCATATCAATGCCGTAGTAGTCTGGATAACGTATCTGCGGAGCACTTGAAACCATGACAATCTTCTTTGGATGCAGACGGTCAAGTATGCGGAAGATACTCTCACGAAGTGTAGTTCCTCTTACGATTGAATCATCAATTACGACAAGGTTGTCAACTCCGGGTTCAAGGACATTGTATGTCACGTCATACACATGGGATGCAAGGTCATTTCTTGTAGAACCTTCTGAGATAAACGTACGGAGCTTGATATCCTTCCATGCGACCTTCTCTGACCTTACATACTCATCAAGAATCTCCATGAGTTCCTCACGGGTAGGTTTATGGTCCATATTGACTATAGTCTCTACCTTTTGGGCATTGATATAGTTCTTGAAACCAGTTAGCATTCCATAGAATGCCACCTCTGCCGTATTTGGAATGAAAGAGAATACCGTGTGACGATGGTCATTGTCGATAGCCTTCAGGATTGGGGCTGTCAACTGCTCTCCCAGTTTCTTTCTTTCATTGTAGATATCCTTGTCTGAACCACGTGAGAAATATATTCTCTCGAACGAACACTTGGAATCGCCCTTCTGCTCGATGATCTGCTTGAAACGGACATTACCCTGACGATTTACAAGTATTGCCTGTCCCGGCTGCAATTCGATAATCTGACCAGTTTCAAGGTCGAAGGTTGTCTGAAGTACAGGACGTTCGCTTGCCAGAGCCATTACCTCGTCAGAAACATAATAGAAAGCAGGACGGATGCCCCAAGGATCTCGCATGGCAAACATCTCGCCACTACCTGTTATTCCGCATACCACATATCCGCCATCGAAATACTGCATAGTGCTATCGAGCACATTGCTCATATCAACGTTGTTGTCGATGAACTCTGTAACCTCACGGTTCTCAAGTCCATGTTCCTTTGCCAAGGTGTAGTTGCGTTCTACTTCCCTGTCAAGGCGATGTCCCATGAGCTCCAGCATGATATATGAGTCGGAGTAGATACGTGGATACTGTCCCTGACTTGTAAGACGTTCAAATATCTCGTCAATATTGGTCATGTTGAAGTTACCGCATAGACAGAGATTCTTTGCCTTCCAGTTATTACGACGTAGGAACGGATGTACGTACTGAAGACCAGACTTTCCCGTTGTAGAGTAGCGTAGGTGTCCCATATAGAGTTCGCCTGCGAAGGAGATGTTCTTTCTTGCATAGTCAGCATTGTTCAACTGTTCTGATGTCAGTCCTTTCATGCTTCCATGCACCAGACCGAAAATCTCTGTGATGGCATCCTTTCCCTCGGCACGTTCACGGAACATATACTCATTACCAGGCTTCACGTTCAGTTTGACGGCTGCCATACCAGCACCTTCCTGACCGCGATTGTGCTGTTTCTCCATCATCAGATAGAGTTTGTTGAGTCCGTACATCCACGTGCCGTACTTCTCCTGATAGTACTCTAGTGGTTTGAGAAGGCGTATCATCGCAACGCCGCATTCATGCTTCAGTGGTTCCATTTCTGTGTATTGTGTTATGACTTGTTATCCTTACCAATCTTTTTTATACCTTATTCCACTGTTACCGATTTGGCCAGATTACGAGGCTGGTCAACATTGAGGCCCTTTGCTACAGCTACATGATAAGATAGCAACTGCAATGGAATGACACTGAGCAACGGAGCAAGACATCCAAGAGTCTCTGGAACCTCGATAACCTCGTCAACCATATTCTTCACCTGTTCGTCACCCTCTGTGACAACAGCGATGATATGACCGCCACGGGAAATCACCTCCTGCATATTTGAGATAATCTTCTGGTACAACTGATGGTGGGTTGCTATGAAGACTACTGGCATCTCCTCATCAACAAGGGCAATAGGACCGTGTTTCATCTCCGCAGCAGGATAACCCTCTGCATGGATATAGGAGATTTCCTTCAGTTTCAAAGCTCCCTCAAGGGCTACAGGATAGTTGAATCCGCGTCCGAGATATAGGAAGTTATGTGCGAAAGTGAACTTTGTTGAGAGCTCCTTTATCTTGTCATTCTGCTCAAGTACCTTCTCTATTTTCTCCGGGATAAGAAGCAGTTCCTTGATTGTCTTCTCATATTCTGCTTGTGAAATAGTTCCCTTAGCCATACCAAGGGCGAGAGAGAGCATGACAAGAACCGTAACCTGACCTGTGAATGCCTTTGTTGAGGCAACACCGATTTCCGGTCCTACGTGGATATAGATTCCTGTATCTGATTCACGGGCAATGCTTGAGCCTACACCATTCACGATGCCGAACACCATTGCGCCATTTTCTTTTGCCATCTGAATAGCAGCAAGCGTATCTGCTGTTTCACCTGACTGTGATATTGCCATTACAACATCATCATGCTCGATGACAGGATTGCTGTAACGGAACTCTGACGCATAAGCCACCTCTACTGGAATACGGCAGAACTGCTCTATCAACTGTTTGCCGATAAGTCCTGCATGCCATGAAGTTCCGCAGGAAACAATGATTATACGTTTTGCACGAAGAAGCTCACGACGATGCTGTGTCACAGCGCTAAGTACAACCTGAAGTCCCATCTCCGGACAATCCTTACCCATTGTGCAAGAAGAGTATGGAGATTCGACGATACGACCGCGCATACAGTCCTTCAATACATTAGGTTGGTCGAAGATCTCCTTCAGCATGAAATGAGGATATCCCTCATGGTCGAGCATTGAGAGGTCAAGGTCAACTTCCTTTATCTCTGCATCAGCCTCTTCACCGTTGAGGTTATACACCTTCATCTCCTTGTCACGCTCGATAACAGCAACCTCCTCATCCTTAAGATATACAATATGTTTTGTGTATTCAGCAATAGGAGATGCATCAGAAGCAATGAAGAATTCCGAGTTGTCCTCAACGATACCTACTGCCAAAGGAGAAGATTTACGTGCGCATACAAGCTGGTTAGGGTAGCGCTTGTCGATTACTGCGATTGCGTATGCTCCGATAGCCACCTGAAGGGCATTACGTACCGCATTCCCAAGACCGCAGTTTAGTTTCTGCTGTGTATATTCTATAAGCTGAACGAGAACCTCTGTGTCTGTCTCACTCTTGAAAGTAAAGCCACGCTGTTTCAACTGTTCGCGAAGAGTGGCATAGTTCTCGATGATTCCGTTATGAACAAGTGTAAGGTTTCCTGAGTTGCTTACATGTGGATGTGCATTAACCTCACTTGGAATTCCGTGGGTAGCCCAACGTGTATGGGCGATACCGATTGTTCCTGTTATATCCTTGCCTTCTGCTGCTTTCTCGAGGTCAGAAACCTTTCCCTTTGCCTTATATACATTCAGAGTGTTGTCTGATGCTGAAAGCATTGCACAACCGGCTGAATCATAACCACGATATTCCAGTCTCTTCAATCCCTTGATAAGTATTGGGTAGGCTTCTTTTGTTCCTATATAGCCAACTATTCCGCACATAGATCTTAATTTATTTTTTTGTTCGTGTTTCTATTTTAGAAAAAGAGTTAATAAGACAGGGAATTATCCCAAGTCATATTAACTCTATTTCTTATTTTCTATTTTTTCAATATGTTATACATCAGAGATGCCAATGAAATCACAATACTTGTTGCAGAGAACCAAAGCGATGTACTTTGACCAACATCAGAGTTCCTTGCTTTTGTCTTGTTCGGTTGTACATAGACAACGTCATTCTGCTGCAAATAATAATATGGTGAATTTATCACGTTTGCATCATTCAAATCCAGACGATGAGTGGATTTCTCTCCATTGGCATCTTCTCTGATAAGCAGGACGTTATCACGCATACCATAGATAGTCAAGTCGCCTGCGGCACCAAGAGCCTGAAGAACGCTGTATTTCTCAGAATTAACATTGTATGCTCCAGGACGAGCCACCTCACCAAGTACGGTAACGGTGTAAGACTGGAACTCAACCACTACGACTGGAGAAATGTCATTTGAAAGGAAAGGCTTTACAAGTCCAGCAATCTTATCCTCACATTGACGGCGAGTTAGTCCCTGAACCTGAATCTTACCAATCATAGGGAAGTTGATGTTTCCGTCTGCACCAACGGTGTATGGCATCATGGCACCTGCTCCAGAACTAATTGTTCTATTACTGCCACTTGCCTGAAGAGTGTTGTATACTAGCTGATTGAACTGAGATGAAATTTCTCTGTCAGGTGTCGTTACGCTGATAGTAAGGACATCTTTTGGCATAATACGAGCATCATGAATGCCACGTGAAGCAGAAAGGCTAACCTGTTCTGCATTCTGAAAGTAAGGAACTTTCTTATATGAACTACATCCTGTTAAATACAAGGCCATGCATGATACGGCCATTATGCTGAGACAGCTCTTGATTTTAAATTTCATAGTTTATGTTACAATAAATATGCAATTAAGCAAAATTTTCTGCAAAATTACTCCTATTTTTCGAGAAAAACAAATATTCAGCAAACTATTTGCGTTTTCGATACGTAAAATTTTATTTTCGTCAATTATTCTTCGTCTGCGAACAAGTTTTCCGGATCAAGAATGTGCAATTGGAACGCGCGCGTAACAAGGCGTACTGCATTCACGCTCTGTTTGCCATTGCCACCAGGGAAAAGTTTCTGGGTGAGTTCCATTTGACGCTTTTCAAGACTCTTGACGCCGAAAGGCATTCCCCTAAGACCTGCAATTTGATCCTTTGTGTAGCCAAGGGCAAGATGACGGAGGAATCGCTCGTCATACTCGTCAATCTCATAGCCTATGGATGCTTCCTGACGGAGAACCGTTGACATAACGTTCTTGCGGAATGAACCTACGATAGCATCCATAATTGGTTGGTTGAATACATACTTCCTGCCTGACATCACACTTACTACATCTGCACGGGTAAGCATCTCGCCTGTTTTAAGGATAATACCGTCTGCACCTGCATCAAGGGCATCAACCCATAGTTTCTCATTCAATATCTCTCCCGTAAAGATAAGCACCTTCACCTCAGGGTGCTCAACCTTCACACTACGGCAAATCTCCACACCAATAGTGGTGGAACCGCCCAAACCGAGGTCAAGGAGAATAAGGTCTGGGTTGCCTGTGCGCATAAGTTGGATAAACTGCGTCTCATCGCTTGCTGTACCAATTACCTCTGCTTCGGGAACCTCATTGCGAAGCAGTCCTTCGGTGCCCTTGAGTTCAAGAGGCACGTCCTCTACTATAATGACTTTAAAATTCTCCATATCAGTTTATCCAAAAAAGAGACTACAATCAAACATTTATCGCCTGAATGCAGTCTCTTTCATATTGTTATAAGTTTAATTCAAATTTACTTGAAGAATGACTTAACAGCCTCGTTTGGAACCATCTGCTCATCGAAAATATAAGCACCAGTCTTAGGGCTCTTAACCATCTTGATTACCTTTGTGTATGCACGACCATCAGTCTTACCAGTCTGAAGGGATGCGACGGTTTTCTTTGCCATAGTTTCTTATAAATCTATATGATTACTTGATCTCCTTGTGAAGAGTCATCTTCTTGAGGATAGGATTGTACTTCATCAACTCAAGACGCTCAGGAGTGTTTTTACGATTCTTTGTTGTGATATAACGGCTTGTGCCTGGCATACCACTATTCTTGTGCTCGGTGCACTCAAGGATTACCTGAACACGATTTCCTTTTGCTTTCTTTGCCATGTTGATTATTCTCCTATTACTTTAACATCCTTCCAATCAAGATAGCCTTTAGCTACAGCCTGCTTCAGAGCTGCATCAAGACCTACCTTATTAATCATGCGAAGACCAGCGGCAGAAATCTTAAGGCTAATCCAGCAGTTCTCCTCTACATAGAAGAACTTCTTGCTAAACAGGTTTACATCGAAGCTGCGCTTTGTGCGATGCTTAGAGTGAGAAACGTTGTTTCCCATCTGAGCCTTCTTACCTGTAATCTGACAAATTTTAGACATTGCTATCTTTGTTTTTTACAATCGTTAATTGATACTTATTCCAAACAGCGTGCAAAATTACACATTTTTTCCCATTCTACAAAATATCTTTTCGCCTTACGCTTGTATTTAATACTTTTTAACAATTAATCTTGCTACTTTATTCTTTTAAATGGAAAAACCTGCGTGAAAAAAGCTATTTTGCCTCTGGTGTTGGAACTTCGCTAAGGTCTGGTTGAGGGAAGTCTTCTTTTAACACTTCAAGCAGTAGTTGAAGGGCGCGGAAAGTGGCACGCGAAACATTGATGTCACGGCCGTCATTCTCTGTGAGCTTTACCGTTTTCATCTCGCCTTTCTTACCAGCGGCAATCCATATTGTTCCGACAGGATGCTCAGGTGTACCGCCACCAGGACCTGCAACGCCTGTTGTTGCAATGGCATAGTCGGTATTAAGTACCTCGCAAACGCCCTCTGCCATACTTATTGCAACTTCCTCACTTACAACGGTCTTTTCCTCGATAAGTTCCTCAGGGACATTGAGAAGACTCTTCTTCACTTCCTCGCTATAAGCCACGATACCGCCTGTGAAATATGCGCTTGCACCAGGCATGAGAGTTATGGATTCTGCCACCTTGCCTGATGTGCAGCTCTCGGCAGTTGCGAGCGTTTTACCTGATTCATAGAGGAGAAACAATATCTCTTTACTTAAAACCTTATTTTCGAACTGCATAACTAATTCTGTTTATTCAAATGTTACTTTTGAAAATGCCGGTACCTCGATACCGCAGAAGTCCTTGTCTTTCAACTTGTACGAACCGACCACGCCAATCATAGCGGCATTATCTGTCGTATATGAGAACTTAGGGATGTAGATTGTCCAACCAAATCGCTTTGCGTGGTCGTGGAAGGCATTTCTAAGACCGTTGTTTGCTGATACGCCACCAGCCACAGCCACATGTTTTATGCCTGTTTGCTTTACTGCCAAACGGAGTTTCTTCATTAGGATATCAACAACCGTCCATTCCAAAGAAGCAGCAATATCTTCCTTGTGATGCTCCACGAAATTCGGATCTTCCTTAACCCATTTCTGAAGTGAATAGAGGAATGATGTCTTCAAACCTGAGAAAGAATAGTCAAGTCCTGGGATGTGTGGCTCGGCAAACTGATAAGCCTTCGGATTTCCCTGACGGGCAAGTCTGTCAATGATAGGACCGCCCGGATATCCCAAGCCCATTACCTTTGAACACTTGTCAATAGCCTCACCGGCAGCATCGTCGATTGTCTGGCCGAGAACCTCCATGTCGTTATATGCATTAACCTTGACAATCTGCGAGTTACCTCCAGATACCAACAAGCAGAGGAAAGGGAAGGGTGGGGCGTTGTCCACTATCTTATATCCGCCCTCGGCTGTCTCATCTTCCACTCTTTCCTGAATGAAATGAGCCATTACGTGTCCTTGAAGGTGGTTTACATCAATCATAGGAATGCCGAGTGAACGTGCGAAGCCCTTTGCAAAGCTTACTCCTACAAGGAGCGAACCCATAAGTCCGGGACCTCGAGTAAATGCAACAGCCGACAGCTCTTCTTTTTTCACGCCTGCCTGTTTTAGAGCCTGATCAACTACAGGAACCACATTCTGCTGATGTGCTCTTGAAGCCAATTCAGGCACAACTCCGCCATAAGCCTCATGCACTTTCTGTGAAGCTGTTACGTTGGAAAGAAGCACACGACCATCCATTACGGCAGCACTCGTGTCGTCGCAACTTGACTCTATTGCCAAAATATATTTCTTCTCCATAGCGAATTATACTATCAAAAATTCCCCCTTGGGGGGATAGGGGGTCAATACGTCAGCACTTCCACTCCATGCTCCGTCATAAGAAGCGTGTGTTCCCATTGTGCAGAAGGAAGCTCATCCTCCGTGATAACCTCCCAGCCATATTCGTCGTCAGCATCAATAAATACCTTTGGCGATTTCATGTTGATCATAGGCTCAATGGTGAACACCATACCAGGAACAAGAAGCATGCCAGTTCCGCGATAGCCAGTATGCATAACCTCCGGCTCTTCGTGGAATTTCAGTCCTACGCCATGACCGCAAAGGTCTGTCACGATTCCATAGCCATATTGCTTACAATGCTTCTTGATGGCATGACCGATATCGCCCACGAAACCGTAAGGCTTTGCTGCCTCCATGCCAATCTCAAGACACTCTTTGGCAACACGCACAAGTTGTTCTTTCTCAGGAGTTGTCTTGCCTATGATGAACATACGAGAAGCATCTGCATAATAGCCGTCAAGGATAGTGGTAAAGTCCACATTTATAATATCACCTTCCTCAAGAACATCCTCTTCCTTTGGAATGCCGTGACAAACCACCTCATTGATGCTTGTGCATACAGATTTAGGGAATCCCTCATAGTTGAGGCAGGCAGGAGTAGCGTTATGATCCTTGCAATATTGCATGCAGATATCATCTATCTCCTGAGTGTTCATTCCTGCGTGGATATGCTTTGCCACCTCATCCAAAACGCCCGTGTTCACGACACCGGCACGACGTATGCCCTCAATCTGTTCTTCGTTGAGAATCAAATCGCGAGTAGGCACAAGCTTACCTTTGCTCTCCCAGTACATCACCTGCTTATCCATCTCGGTGAGAGGCTGACCGGGAAGACAATGCCAACGTTTTTTCTTTACCATTTTATTCGTTTTCTGTGCAATTCAACCATAAAGTTTGAAGCACTTTTTTTAATTTGAGTGCAAAATTAATTCATTTTCCGCACACTTGCAAATAAAACGCAGGAAATATTTGTTTTTGTCCCAAGCAATAAGTATCTGCCTCCGTTGATACAAGGAACCAAACTCGATGAACCTCCGCTCTTTCTTTTATACAGAATAAGAGCTTCATCGAGTTTGGTTAGGAGGAACATAGGAGGATCATAGGAGTGAGAGCGAACCTGAAACGGAATAAGTTGCGAGGAAAGAACAAAGTTTTCCCTGTAGGTCTATATAAAAATCCCACGCCGCCTAAGAATTCGCAGGGAATTGATGGAGGTGTGGGAATGAGTTTTTATTGATATGGCATCAAAGTGAGCCAATCATTGAGGCTACCATTTACTTTCGGACTTTTGTTTGGAGAGCTGATTTCGAGGCTTATTACTTGGAATCATTATATTTAAGGTTCCTCCACCCTCAAACTCATTTTCCAAAACCATTGTTCCATCGTAAAAGTCTTTGATGGAAAAACAGAATAAATCTCCCCATTTTGGGTTGGTCATTACAATGTAACATCCTTCTGTAATTACTCCCACCTTGGTGTAGTCAAATTTTGTTGGTTTTGTTTTCGACAAATAGTAAGGAAATTCGCCAGTACTTCCGTCGCTTTTATGCCAGATTTTTATACCTTGGGTATATTCATCATAATCCTTTGACTGGTTGTCGTATTGCCTTGCCGTTTGCCACTTTGTCCCCATCAGATCACGAGTGGAAATCGTGACCTGCGCCTTTGCTGTATTAAAACAGGCAAATAAAGCACAAATGAGAAATATTATATGTTTCATAACGTCTGATTTTCGAGGGCAAAGATAGACAAAATTTTCAATATCACAAAAGAAATGCGCAAGAAAATCAAGGATGATATAAGCTCATGCCTTTAATGGTATTCCTATCTGACAAGGAAGTAAATCCAATTAAAATACATATAAATCACAATACAAATACCATAATAATACAATAGTTTATGGTATTATAATGGTATTATTATGGTAATATAATGGTATTATTATGGTATTATCATCGGAGGAATATCGGACTATCAACGAACTGAGAACGGACGAATATAGAAATTATTTGCCCTTTGATTTGCATAATCAGAAAAATAATAGTACCTTTGCAGTCAGATATTTAGACAGCAGCGCCCCGGCTTTGTCGCTGGTCCATTATCACTTGTGACTTGGGCGAGAGGAAAGTCCGGGCAGCATAGAGCGCTCCGCTCCCGAAAATAGGAGTTACCGGTGACGGTAAGATCGGACAGAAGAGAATGACTGCATCTCTCGGCCTTAACCCTAACTCGTTTATCGTTATTGCCAGGGAGGTGTCAAGGTGAGAAGGTGAGGTAAGAGCTCACCAGGCCGGTGGTGACATCGGTGCTGTGTCTTCCGGAGGCTGCAAGTTCGCGTATACCATCGTCAGAGGGTTGCTCGCCCGATGTCATCCGACTACGGTGGAGGGTAGAACGCTTGAGCCTGGGGGTAACCTCAGGACTAGATAAATGACAAGGCACACCGCTTGCCGAGAGGCTTGCGGATGTACAGAACCCGGCTTATAGGGACGCTGCTTTCTTTGACCCATCCTAACCCTCCCCAAGGGAGGGAACTTTATATAGTAATGAACGCCAAGACGCAAAGACACAAAGGAAAGGAAAAATCAGCTTTGCGTCTCTGTGTCTTTGCGTTTAAAATATTATGGAACAATGAAAAATCCTTTTGTCACAAGATCTCTTAGCCTAAAGTCTATTAAGGAAATATTGATATCGCTCTATAATGACTTTATGGCAAAGCGCGTTCTGGCTTCTGCAAGTAGGTTGACATATTCAACCTTGCTTGCTACTGTGCCTATCCTTGCGGTTGTCTTTGCCATAGCACGAGGTTTCGGCTATAATATCTATATAGAGGAGTGGTTCCGCGATTTGCTCAAGGCTCAGCCGGATGTATCGGAGATAATAATAGGGTTTGTCAATTCATACCTTATTAATACTAAGAAAGGCGTGTTCCTCGGCATAGGACTTCTTTTCATGCTTGGAACGGTCCTGATGCTGATTAGTACGATAGAAGAGACTTTCAACGATATATGGCTTGTACGCCAGCCTCGTTCCATGTTCCGCACGTTTACCGACTATATGGCTTTGCTCTTTGCGTTCCCTATAGTTATTGTGACGATATCGGGTTTGAGTATCTGGATGCAGGCATTCAACCGCCACCTTATAGATATTACAATCATAGGTCCGTTGATGAAGTTCTTCATAGAACTCATCCCTTATGTGGTTATGTCGGCTGTATTTGTGGCTCTGTATGTCTTTATGCCGAATACCAAGGTGAAATTCCGTTCAGCCCTATGGCCGGGAATTGCCGCTGGTATTGCTATGCAACTGTTCCAGCTCATATATATCAACTCCCAGATATGGGTGAGCAACTACAACGCTATCTACGGATCATTTGCCGTAATACCTCTTTTCATGCTTTGGATGCAGATTTCATGGACAATCATTCTCGTTGGTGCAGAGCTGTCATATACCATACAGAATCATGACGACTTCCTTTCAAATAATTCACAGGCGGACTTGTCATACAAGGCAAGGATGGTGCTGTCTATAAAGATAATGTCTATTGTCTGCAAACGCTTCTCTGAAGGCAAGCTGGCTTATAGTTCCATGCAGTTGAAAGAGCAGCTTGGAATTTCGATGCGTGTATTGTCGAAACTCCTCTATGACCTTCAGCAGATACATTTCCTTGCAGAGATAATGCACGATGACAAAGGCGAGGAAGTGCTTTATCAACCGGCAGAAGCCCTTAATATCCTCACCATAGGAGAATTGCATTCACGTCTTTCAAAGCTCGGTACAAACGTAGATTCCGACATCTTGTCAGCATCAAAAGAGTGGGGGTCTGCCATTTTGCTATATGACGAATATCTTGATAAAGCAAGGAGTATTGAGTTGAAAAGCCTCAGCTAACTTTGGCACACCTTTTGCTTTTTGCATAGCAATAAAAATAAATTAATGATATGCCGATGCCTTCTGGCTCCCTCTCTACGGGAGAGGGCGGGGGGAGAGGCCGAAAATATTATATTTACTATGCAAAAAGGTAACATCGGGGTTACAACCGAGAACATCTTCCCCGTTATCAAAAAGTTCTTGTACAGTGATCATGAGATTTTCCTTCGTGAGATGATTTCAAATGCCGTTGACGCTACACAGAAGCTAAAGACATTGGCTGAGCGTGGCGAGTTCAAGGGCGAACTTGGTGACCTTACCGTTCATGTTTCTCTCGACAAGGAGGCTGGCACTCTCACTATCTCCGACCGTGGTATTGGTATGACAGAGGAGGAGATTGACCGCTATATCAATCAGATTGCTTTCTCAGGCGTAACAGACTTCCTCGAGAAATACAAGGACAACGCAAATGCCATCATCGGTCATTTCGGTCTTGGCTTCTACTCTTCATTCATGGTTTCTGACCGTGTGGATATCATCACACGTTCATATAAGGACGGAGCAAAGGCCCTGAAGTGGACTTGCGACGGTAGTCCTGAGTTTGAGATTTCAGATGCTGAGCGCGACAGCCGTGGTACAGACATCGTTCTCCATATCTCTGATGATTGCAAGGAGTTCCTTGAGAAATCAAAGATTGAGTCTCTCTTGAACAAGTATTGTAAGTTCATGGCAATACCTGTTGCCTTTGGCAAGAAGCAGGAGTGGAGTTCAGAGAAGAAGGAGATGGTTGATACTGACAAGGACAACATCATCAATGATGTAGAGCCACTTTGGACAAAGACCCCATCTTCACTCAAGGACGAGGACTACAAGTCATTCTACCGTACACTCTATCCTATGCAGGATGAGCCTCTGTTCTGGATTCACCTCAACGTGGATTTCCCATTCCACCTCACAGGTATCCTCTATTTCCCACGCATACAGAGCAATATCGACCTTCAGCGCAACAAGATTCAGCTCTATTGCAATCAGGTGTTCGTAACTGATCAGGTTGAGGGTATCGTGCCTGACTTCCTCACACTTCTTCATGGTGTTATTGATTCTCCAGACATCCCATTGAACGTAAGCCGTTCTTATCTCCAGAGCGACGCTAACGTGAAGAAGATCTCAACATACATCACAAAGAAGGTGGCTGACCGTCTCAACGGTATCTTCAAGAACGACCGCAAGGACTATGAGGAGAAGTGGGATAAGCTCAAGATCTTCATCAACTACGGAATGCTGACCGATGAGTCTTTCTATGATCGCGCAAAGGACTTCTCTCTCTTCAAGGACACAGAAGGCAAGTACTTTACATTCGAGGAGTACAAGACTCTCATCAAGGACAACCAGACCGACAAGGATGGCAACCTCATCTACCTCTACGCTAATAATAAGGAGGAACAGTATTCATACATCGAGGCTGCAAAGGCAAAGGGATATTCTGTTCTCTTGCTCGATGGCGAGCTTGATACTCCTACGATCAATATGTTCGAGCAGAAGTTCGAGAAATCACGCTTCACACGTGTTGATGGTGATATTATTGATCGCCTTATAGTGAAGGACGAGGTTAAGAAGGTTGATTTCTCTGAGGAAGAGGTTGCAAACATCTCTGAGGTGTTCAAGTCACAGATGCCTGCAATCGAAAAGACCGACTTCATGGTACAGGTTCAGGCGCTCGGAGCTGAGGCTGCCCCTGTTATGTTCACTCAGAACGAGTATATGCGTCGTATGAAAGACGCAAGCCGTTTCCAGAGCGGTATGGGCTTCTATGGTCAGATGCCAGACTCATACACCCTCGTGCTCAACTCTGATCACGCTGTCGTTAAGGCTATCCTTGCTGATACAAATGCCAACACAGCAGAGGCTCTCAAGCCTATCCTCTCAGAGATCAAGGGACTTGAGGCTCGTAAGATGGTTCTTGAGGCTGAGCAGAAGGATAAGAAGGCAGACGAGATTACAGATGCTCAGAAGAAGGATCTTGAGGAAACACGCAACAACATTACTGCTGAGCAGAAGAAGAAGTCTGACGTTCTCGCCGGATATGCTTCTAAGAACGACAAGGTTCACCAGCTTATCGACATCGCCCTCCTCCAGAACGGTATGTTGAAGGGAGCTGCTCTCGACAAGTTCCTCAAGCGCACAGTAAGTCTCTTGGGATAATCGCATAAATAATAAGTTATAAACGCCAAGACGCGAAGACACAGAGTTTCAAGCTCATGCCTTCGCGTCTTTTTCTCTATTACCTTCTTTAATAGTATTTCAACGACTTTGAATGGGAATAAAGATTGGTATTAATTTGCAATGCCTTCACTCTTCCTTTGCTTCAGAACGAAGGATAGATGGAAGAAAAAAGGAATATGGAATTTGCAAAATGCTTGTTTGTGAGAAAAAATGTAAAAAAAATGTAAGAAAAATTTTTGTTATTGAAAAGTTTTTACTACATTTGCACTCGTGGAATATTAAAATAGCGTGCTCCAGCCTTGTCGGCTGACCTGCACTTTCCACATCGTGCGAATGTTATTTGCACTCGTGGAATATTAAAATAGCGTGCTCCAGCCTTGTCGGCTGACTTGCACTTTCCATTTCTTTCCATTTCGTGCGAACATAAGTCCGCAGAGGGGAAACCTAGTAAATAGCCGATCGTTCAGATGACAAAAAATTGCCACCTAAATTAAGATTAACTCTAAAAACTAAAATAATATGTCACAAATTATTGGACACATATCCCAGATCATCGGTCCTGTTATCGACGTTTATTTCGATACAAAAGGACTTGACGCTGAGAAGGTACTGCCTAAAATTCATGAAGCACTTATCGTAAAACGTGCTGATGGACGTGATCTCATTATTGAGGTTCAGCAGCATATTGGTGAGGATACCGTGCGTACCGTTGCTATGGATAATACCGACGGCCTCCAGAGAGAGCTTGAGGTGTTCCCAACAGGTGCTCCTATCTCTATGCCTTCCGGCGAACAGATCAAGGGTCGTATGCTCAACGTTATCGGTCAGCCTATTGACGGTATGAAGGAACTCGGTCAGGAAAACAAGTATCCTATTCACCGTGAGGCTCCTAAGTATGAAGAACTCTCTACTTCTAAGGAAATGCTCGCTACAGGTATCAAGGTTATCGACTTGCTTGAGCCTTACCTTAAGGGTGGTAAGATTGGTTTGTTCGGTGGTGCCGGTGTAGGTAAGACCGTGCTTATCATGGAGCTTATCAATAATATCGCTAAGGGACACAACGGCTACTCTGTATTCGCCGGTGTAGGTGAGCGTACCCGTGAGGGTAACGACCTTATCCGTGAGATGATTGAGTCTGGCGTTATCAAGTACGGTGAGAAGTTCAAAGAGGCTATGGCCGAGGGTAAGTGGGATTTGTCACTCGTTGATCCTGAGGAACTTAAGAAATCACAGGCTACCCTTGTATATGGTCAGATGAACGAGCCACCAGGCGCACGTGCTTCCGTTGCCCTATCAGGTCTTACCGTTGCAGAGGAGTTCCGTGATCAGGGTGGTGACATCCTCTTCTTCATTGATAACATCTTCCGTTTCACTCAGGCGGGTTCTGAGGTGTCGGCTCTTCTCGGCCGTATGCCATCAGCCGTAGGTTATCAGCCAACGCTTGCTTCAGAGATGGGTGCTATGCAGGAGCGTATCACATCAACAAAGACAGGTTCTATCACATCAGTACAGGCTGTGTATGTGCCTGCCGATGACTTGACCGACCCAGCTCCAGCTACTACCTTCACTCACCTTGATGCTACAACGGAGCTTTCACGTAACATCGCACAGCTTGGTATCTATCCTGCTGTGGATCCTCTCGGCTCTACATCACGTATCCTTGATCCTCTCGTTGTAGGTAAGGAGCACTATGAGTGCGCTCAGCGTGTGAAGCAGATACTTCAGAAGTATAAGGAGC
>CADCHG010000049.1:0-15369 GCA_902801155.1 uncultured Prevotellaceae bacterium
TACCCATCTCCTGTCCTACGCGCACGGCAACGGAGTTTATTGACTGTGAGAAGGCAGAGCGGAGCGGCATGGAGTCGCCTGAAAAATAGCCGTTGGCATTGGTTGGGGCCCAAGTAACCTCCTTCTTCTCCTTCTCATCCCATACCTTCATTGAGAAGAACTCATCACGGCGCTTGTCACAAGGCGTAAGTCCCTGTTCCATAGCCTCGGTATATACGAAGAGCTTGAATGTAGAGCCAGGCTGACGCTGTGCCGTTACCTTGTCATATTTCCAATGGTTGAAGTCGATATCGCCAACCCATGCTTTAACGTGGGCTGTCTGTGGCTCGATGGCAACGAAAGAACAATGCATGAAGCGCACCATATAACGTATAGAGTCCATTGTTGACATCTCCTTCTCTATCTCACCCTTCTCATAGTCGAATAACTTAACCTTATGAGGCTTGTTGAGATAGTAATCGATAGAATCCTGATTATCCTTGAACTTGTTCTTCAGATACTTGTAACAGCTCTGACGCTTTGCAATATCCTCGATGAAGTTCTTGATTTCGTTGTGATGCTCGTCTTGCCAAGGATTTGTCTTTCCCCAGTGTGAATTGAAATTGCGCTGTACCTGCTTCATCTGCTTTATGGCAGCTTCCTCGGCATATTTCTGCATACGGGAATCAACCGTGGTATATATCTTCAGACCGGCAGTATATAGATTGAGTCCGTTTTCATCAAGCCATTTGTCAAGGTACTTGGCAACAGCCTCACGGAAATACTTTGCCTGTCCGTCATAGTTTTCCTCAGGTCTGAACTCTGAGCAGTCGATAGGCTTTGCCTTGAGAGTATCAAACTGAGCACGATCAATATTGCCGTGTGTGAGCATATTCTCAAGCACCACATTACGACGCTTCAATGAGTTCTCTGGATGAGAGATAGGGTTATAGAATGTAGTTGCCTTGAGCATACCCACAAGCACAGCGGCTTGATCAGCTGTGAGCTTATTAGGCGTGGTATTGAAGTATGTCTTTGAGGCAATCTTTATTCCAAATGCGTTATGTCCGAAATCAACGGTGTTGGCATACTGCACTAGAATCTCGTTCTTACCCTCCTTACGTCCCTTAGTAGAAGCAAAGTAAAGTTCAAGTTTGAGAGCGGTAATCCATTCCTTGGTCTTCATGATGAGAATCTTCACTCCAGGAATCTTACCCACAAGACCTGTGCTGTATTGAGTACGCACACGGAACATATTCTTTGCCAACTGCTGCGTAATGGTAGAAGCACCACGACCGCCACGGCCTGTCGCAGCATCCTTTGCAGCACCTACAAGTCCAAGGGGATCCACACCCCAATGCTTATAGAAACGTTCGTCCTCCGTGCTTATGAGTGCCTGCCAGAATACAGGTGCCACGTCCTTGTACTCCACAGGAATACGGTTCTCATTGAAATACTTTCCGAGAAGAACACCATCCGCAGAATACAGTTCCGATGCCTGTGCAGTACGATGTTCCCTGATATCAGACCAGCCCGGAGACTTTCCAAAAAGCCAGAAGAGATTAAGGTCAACAGCTCCGAGATAGAGCATGAAGAGCACAACCAAAGTACCAAGAACGCTTATGGTCTTGATATACCAGGGGCGCCCTTTGTAAATAGACTTGTACCAAGCCCAGAAACGCGCAGTCATCTTACAGATGAATTTCCAAGCACTACTTAATATTTTCATATTTCAATTATTTTTTTCTTTCCCCAATAAGAGTTTGCTTTTCCCGCTGCAAAGGTAGCATTTTTTTATGAAATCAGAGCCGAGAATCAATATAATTTGTTATTTCATTAACGTTTTCGGGATTAAACCACATAATTTCTGCATCCCTTTTGTACCAAGTAAGCTGTTTTCGGGCATATCGACGGCTATTGCTCTGTATCTGCCTTATGGCTTCCTCCAAAGGTATGGCGCCATCGAAATACTGGAACATCTCCTTATAGCCTACGGTATTCAGGGCATTAAGCTCACGATGTGGCAACATTGCCCTTGCTTCCTGTTCCAACCCTTGCTCCATCATATCGAGTACGCGCATATTTATACGCTCATACAGTTCATCACGGTCACGGTTTAACCCAATCTTTATGATGTTGAACGGACGCTTACGCTTCTCTCCCGTGCGGAACGACGTGTATGTTCTGCCTGTCTGATGGCATATCTCAAGCGCATGGAGTATGCGGCGCGGATTCTTCCTGTCCACAATGGCATAGTGCTTAGGATCGAGACGAGAAAGTTCTTCAAGCAAAGAGTCAAGGCCCTCATCCTCCAACCTCCGTTTCATCTCATTACGTATATCCTCACGTATGTTGGGGATATCGTCAATACCATTGCACACAGCGTCTATATACATCATGCTTCCACCTGCGAGGAGGGCAATTGGGTGATGGGTGTTAGGTGATGGGTGTTCCCCTTGACCTTCGTCCTTTGACCTTTGACCTTCAACCTCTGCAAGCTTGCGAAGCAGTTCAAGCACATCCTGCTCATAGCTTGAGGCCGAATAGTAATCACCGATATGATGAGTGCCTACAAAATAATGCCGCACCCTCTGCATTTGCTCTGCAGTGGGAGCGGCAGTACCTATTGGTATTTCCGCAAATATCTGGCGAGAGTCAGCATTGATGATATCTATACCATAATGCTCAGCAATCTGAAGGCAAATTTCTGTTTTGCCCACCCCCGTAGGACCAGTTATTACGATAAGAGAATTCACAAGAAGAAATGCTTTGTCCTAACCTTAACGGATAACGCCGCGCTCAGACTCTTCGAAGAACTTAATAACATACTCTATCTCCTTGGACATAGGCAGTTTGGCCTTAACTTCCTCTATACCCTCTTTAACGAGTCCATGAGAGAATATGATACGATATGCCTGACCGATATTGTCTATTGTCTCGTTGGTAAAACCACGACGACGAAGACCTACGAGATTGAGTCCGCAATAACGGATTGGATCTTTTCCTGCAATGCAATAAGGAGGGATATCCCTTGAAGTACGAGAACCGCCCTGCACCATCACATAGCCTCCAATACGAGTAAACTGATGTACGAGAACAGCACCTGAGATTATGGCACAGTCGTCAATAACCACCTCACCTGCAAACTTTGTAGAGTTGCCTATGATACAGTTGCTTCCGATAACACAGTCATGCGCAATGTGCATGTTCTCCATAAGGAGGTTATTATTGCCAACCTTTGTCGTTCCCTTCGAGAATGTGCCACGAGATATTGTCACGTTCTCACGGATGGAGTTATTGTCACCTATCTCGCATGTGGTAATCTCGCCATGGAACTTCAAATCCTGTGGCTTTGTAGAGAGACTGGCACCTGGGAAGACCTCATTGTTTGAACCCATACGCAATCCCTGATGAAGGGTTACGCTGTTCTGAAACACATTATTATCGCCAATAACGACATCTGCGTCTATATAGCAGAAAGGACCTATAATATTATTGTCACCCAACTTTGCATCAGGATGCACAAATGCCAATGGACTAATCTGATTCATATATTATTATTCTCTGTTCTTGATAATCTGACAAGCGTATGTAGCCTCACATACCACATCATCGCCCACAAAGGCATATCCGTGGAGTGAAGAGATACCATGACGAACCGGACCAAGGAGATCAACCTTGAAGATAAGGGTATCGCCTGGCACAACCTTCTTGCGGAACTTCACACCGTCAATCTTGATGAAGTATGCGGTGTATTTCTCTGGTTCTTCCATCGTGTTGAGCACGATAAGACCGCCACACTGCGCCATAGCCTCCACGATAAGCACACCCGGCATAACAGGTTCTGTTGGGAAATGTCCCTGGAAGAAAGGCTCGTTGCTTGTAACGTTCTTGATACCTACGATTGTTGTTGCACCAATAGAAACAACCTTGTCAACCAATTGGAATGGGTAACGATGAGGTAGCAGGTCACGAATACGCCTGTTATCAATTACCGGTTCTGCATTCGGATCATATATAGGAGCCTGAATCTCATGCTTACGAATAACCCTGCGCATCTCGCGCGCAAACTTATTATTAATAGTATGTCCCGGACGTGTTGCAATGATACGACCCTTGATAGGTTTTCCAATAAGTGCCATGTCGCCAATCACATCAAGGAGTTTATGACGGGTACATTCGTTCTCCCATACAATTGGCTTATGCTGTATATATCCAAGTTTGCTTGCATCAAGACGTGGAACACCGAGAAGGTCAGCAAGAGCATCGAGCTTGTCCTGTGGCTGTTCAACCTCATAGATAACGATGGCATTATCCATGTCACCGCCCTTGATGAGGTTTGCCTGAAGCAACTGCATTATATCGCGAACGAACACGAAGGTACGTGCAGGAGCAATCTCACTTGCGAAATCCTCTATATCATCGATTGTAGCAAACTGGGAGTTGATGAACTTTGACTCGAAAGAGCACATCGCTGTGATAGAGAATTGCTCATCAGGAAGAATCGTGATGCAAGAACCCGTCTTCTCGTCCTTTACCTCAATCTTATTGTGGATGATATAATAGTCTTTTGGTGCATTCTGTTCCTGAATACCAATTTCCTTAATCTTTTCAACATACATAATAGCCGAACCGTCAAGAATAGGGAACTCTGGACCGTTAACCTGAATAAGACAGTTGTCAATGCCAAGTGCATAGAGAGCAGCAAGACCATGTTCTACGGTAGAAACACGTATATCGCCCTTTGCAAGCACCGTACCGCGCTGGGTGTCAACCACATTCTCTGCGATAGCGTCGATTATCGGCATACCATCAACATCTATACGCTGAATCTTATAACCTGTATTCTCTGGAGCTGGATTGAATGTTACAGTCAGGCTGAGACCTGTGTGAAGTCCCTTGCCACATAGTGAGAAACTGCCTTTAAGAGTTGTTTGCTTTAACACGACTTTATTTGTTTGTATTTTTGTTCTATATAATATATGGTTGATAGGTGTTGGGAATTGAATCTGTACGCCAACACCTAACACCTATCAGTCAACACCATTAAGTTTTGCCTCAAGCTCTTCTATTTTCTTCTGCATGAGATCCATCTGACGATACATCTCAGGAAGACGACGGAAGACTGCCTGTGAGCGGAAATACTGTTTCATCGGCATTGGAGGTGTGCCTATAAGCTGCTCACCATCCTTTATATTACCAGGAACACCACTCTGGGCACCAAGCATCACCTTATTCCCTATTTGAATATGACCAGCAAGACCTACCTGTCCGCCGAACATGCACCACTCCCCTACCTTTGTGCTACCTGCAACGCCTACCTGAGCAGACATCACGGTATTTGCACCGATATCAGTATTATGGGCAATCTGAACAAGGTTATCAAGTTTAACGCCCTTACGAACGTATGTGCTGCCCATTGTAGAGCGGTCAACACAGGTATTTGCACCTATCTCCACATTATCCTCGATTGTAACTATGCCTATCTGCGGAATCTTGTCATAGCCATTCTCGGAAGGAGCGAAGCCGAAGCCGTCGGCACCAATGACACAACCGGCATGAAGGATACAGTTGTTACCCACCTTACAATGGTGATAAACAACAGCATTGCTGTAAATCTCAGTATTGTTGCCAACACTTGCCTTCTCACCTATAGTAACGTGAGGATGCAGAACACAACCGTCACCAATCACAACGCCCGGACCGATAGCCACGAAAGGACCGATATAGCAATCCTTGCCGATAGTAGCCGTAGGATCTATGAATGCGAGGGAGTCAACACCCTTCTTCTTAGGCTTCATAGAAGCATAGAGCTGAAGGAGCTTTGCCACAGCCTCGTATGCACTCTTCACACGGATAAGAGTTGCAGACACCGGACGCTCCAGTTTCAGGCTCTCATCCACAAGAACGATACTTGACTTCGTATCGTAAATGTAATGGGTGTATTTATGGTTTGAAAGGAAGGAGATGCACCCTGGGCGTCCTTCTTCAATCTTGGCAAAGTCGTTGATGGTTGTATTCTCGTCACCTTCAACCCTGCCCTGTATGAGTTCTGCTATTTGTTTTGCTGAAAAGTCCATATTGATGAAGTGAAATCCAACCATTTGGTAAAGTCATTTTTCCCTTTTGGGCATCCGTCATGACATAAAACGGTCGGATATAACAAAAATCGATGCAAATGTACTAAAAATAATCGAGAACACGAAAACTTTACATGAGTTTTTGCGTTTTCATAGTTTTTTTAGATTATTATAAGGTAAAAAAGTATAATTTAATGATGATGAAAGAATAAATTTTGACGATTTAACCTCTGATTTTTGAGATATTTTAGATTCACGAAGAAGATGCATAGCGGGTTACATGACTGATAAGAAAAGTCAAAAACAGCCAAAAAGATGAGCCGTAACTAAAATAACGTGAACTCGAAGACTTGCTTTGGCTTGATGTATTTTAGCGAACAATGTTCAGTTTGATGAACTTATCGAATAATTTCTGTTGTTAATAATTTAAAAGTGAGAAATACGCACCCCCAACGTTTTTAGCATGGATTTTCTTTACGACCACAGGGAGCCATTTTGTCCACGTATTTCGTCTTTCTATAGTGGCTCACGCTGGGTGAGGGCTCATTTTCAGGTGAAACCCTCGAAGGCTTGCCAGAGAAAAGGAAAACTCGCATCAACCGGGATTTGCCAGAGCAAAGCCCGAAATGGAGACACAAGGAAAGCATTTTGATCTTTTTGCCATTTCTCGTTTTGTTTCATCATTTCAAAGAACGAATCATATTTATTCCCCTGTCATCCCTCCCCTATTCCGTCGCTAAGCAGCCACTAAAATAGCGAGGGCAGAGCGAAGGGAGAGCGAAGGCAGAACCACACTTGAGTGAAGAGTGAAAAGTGAAGAATTTAAGTTACACCTCGGCATTGGCGCCTTTGCCGTCATGAACTCTCAATCTTCAACTTTAGTCTTTTGCCTTTTGCCTTTAGTCTTTAGTCTTTTGACTAATTTCCAAGTGACAACGTGCGATAGCACCTCGCACGCAGTCAATAGGGTTTGTCGCTTGTAAAGCGGTGCCCGTTTCCAATTGACAAGTGCAAAGGTACGAAAAAAAAACTTGTCAGAATACGAAAAAATACTTTTCGACACTTTAATACTTTTCGATACGAAAAAGTACGCAAAAATACGCATTTTCCCGACATTTTTTTGTAACTTTGCAGAGTGAGTGGTGGGAGAATTAGTGTTAGATGATTGGTGATGGAAGTGCAGCCTATGCCCAATCACAAAAGCATATTATTAATTCGCAAACTCATCAAGGTTCGCAAGTGTTAATTGTTAAATGTTAATTGTTAAATGAACTCAATGAAACCGATATCGAAATCAGATCTGGCACTTCAGTATGTGCCTAATGTAACTCCCCATTCAGCAGTAAACAGACTGATGGCATGGATAAATGGATGCAAGGCGCTCGTCAGCGAACTTGCAAAGACTGGCTATAACACACGCTATAAGTATCTGTCAGCAGAGCAAGTAAAGCTCATCCATGAATATCTCGGAGAGCCATGATGTTAGTTTTTTGTTTGTTAGTTTTTTCCTCTTTCAAAAGAGTGCAAATTACAGTCTGTCAATTAGTTGTGATATCATGGTTAGTTTTTTAGGGGAAAATGGTGAAACCCTTTATATGCGTTATATGCGCGCGCCCCCGCGTGCGTATATATAGCTTTAGCAAAAATGGGGGAAAAAACTAACCCTAATGTCAAAACCTGTTGGATATTAGTGATTTACAATGATTTTTATTCATCAAAAACTAACGAGAAAAAAAACTAACATGGCACAAAATCATGAATTATATATAGTAATTATTGTCCAGTAAACATCTATATTTGCATAAGATCAAAAGATTTATGCAGTACAAGCCTCATTTATATTTTATCAAGAATTTGAGACATGCTTTAGCTTGAAAAAATTTTTACCGGACAGCAATATAAACAAATATTACTGACAGAACAAAAAAGACATTTATGACATGTCACAAATATCTTTTCTGTTCTATCAGCAAATAATTTATCAAACGCAAAGATACAAATGTGAAGATTAGATCTTAGCAAGTTCTAGAGCCATTTCTGCCTGAAGTTCCTTTGCCTTCTGTCCTGCTACCTTTGCAAAATTCTCGGTATTGTCGGCATAGATGATACCGCGTGAAGAATTTACGAGCAGACCACAATCCTTGATGATACCGTATTTGCACACATCCTGAAGACTACCGCCCTGTGCACCAACACCTGGCACAAGTAGGAAAGCATTTGGAGCAGCCTTACGGATGTCGGTGAACATCTCACCACGTGTAGCACCTACAACATACATCATATTCTCATCATTACCCCACTCCTGAGACTTACGGATAACCTTCTCAAAGAGGCGCTCACCTTCCTTGTCCTCTGTAAGCTGGAAATCGAATGAGCCCTTGTTGCTTGTTAGGGCAAGAAGGATAACCCATTTATTATCATATCCGTCAAGGAAAGGAGTTACGGAGTCCTCACCCATATAAGGTGCAACTGTCAGGGCATCAATATCATACTCACCAAAGAAAGTACGCGCATACATCTTTGAGGTGTTGCCGATATCACCACGCTTTGCATCTGCAATAATGAACTGCTCAGGATAGTTCTCCTTGAGATACTTCACGGTCTTCTCGAATGCCATAAGTCCCTTTACGCCGAAGGCTTCATAGAAAGCGAGGTTTGGCTTATATGCTACGCAGTATGGTGCTGTTGCATCTATAATAGCCTTGTTGAATGCAAAGATTGGATCTTCTTCCTTTAGAAGGTGCTCTGGCACTTTCTTCAAATCCACATCAAGACCTACGCAAAGAAAACTCTGCTTTTTCTTTATCTGTTCGAAAAGTTCTTTTCTATTCATTTTGGTTGTTCTGTTTTAGGAAGTTCTATATTCTGATCAGGAACACGCTGGCTACTCACCATACGATTGATGAACTCAGTAGCGCTGACGATCTTTCCGTCATCCTCGTCCTTCTTCTTTGTTATAGTCGTGAATTGTCCCATCTTATCATTTACTATTTAAATTTATTTACTATTCTACTATATTTACTATTTACATTCGATTATGATTGTCACAATAGTACATAAATAGTAAATTGCAAATAGCCAAATAGCAAATTCTACAGTTCCGCTTCCTTCATGCGTTCTGCGTTCTCCGCTACGGTGAGGGCATCAATCATTGGCTGGATGTCACCTCCGAGGAAACCGCTGAGATCGTGCGTGGTATAGCCGATACGATGGTCAGTAACACGTCCCTGTGGGAAGTTGTATGTACGGATCTTTGCAGAGCGGTCACCTGTAGAGACAAGTGACTTACGACGGTTTGCAATATCATCAACATACTTCTGATGCTCACGATCGTAGATGTATGTACGCAGACGTGCAAGGGCACGCTCCTTGTTCTTTGGCTGGTCACGAGTCTCGGTACACTCGATGAGGATTTCCTCTGTCTCACCTGTATTAGGGTTCTTCCACATATAGCGGGCACGGACACCAGACTCCACCTTGTTCACATTCTGACCACCAGCACCAGAAGAACGGAAGGTATCCCACTTGATTTCACCCTCGTTGATAGAAACCTCGAATGGGTCTGCCTCTGGAAGAACAGCAACTGTAGCAGCAGATGTCTGCATACGGCCGTTTGACTCCGTAACAGGCACACGCTGAACACGATGCACACCAGACTCATACTTCAACACGCCATATACGTCATCACCGCTAACGGCGAAGTCAATCTCCTTGAATCCACCGACAGCACCCTCGGAAACGTCCGTTACGCTAAGCTGCCAGCCCTTTGCCTCACAGAAACGCTTATACATCTGGAACAGATCGCCTGCGAAGAGACAAGCCTCGTCACCACCTGTTCCTGCACGGATTTCCATCTGCACGTTCTTGGAATCCTCTGGATCCTTAGGAATAAGGGCAATCTTTACCTCTTCCTCAAGAGATGGCTGGAGAGCCTCATTCTCTGCAAGCTGTTCACGAGCCATCTCCTTCATATCAGGGTCAGACTCGTTTACGAGGATATCCTTCGCCTCTGCTATTGCCTCAAGACAATCAATATAGCGACGACGGATCTTCATGATATCCTCAAGATCCTTATATTCTTTTGTTAGTTTGACGAACCTCTGCTGGTCGCTAATTACGTTAGGGTCGGTGATGAGCGTACTCACCTCCTCATAGCGGCTCTCAAGACCGTCAAGTTTCTGTAGAATGTTGTTATTATCCATTAATAATTAAACTCTCCGAATTCGGATTTTATTGTTAATGATTTCTTTCCTTCCTCGATATGGCCAACAACCTGTGCATCGATATTGAAACTCTTGGAAATTGCTATAACCTTATCAGCAACCTCTGGACGGACATAAATCTCCATACGATGTCCCATATTGAACACCTGATACATCTCCTTCCAATCCGTACCGCTCTCATCATGAATCATCTTGAAGAGTGGTGGAACAGGGAACATATTATCCTTGATAACCTTGCAGTCGTCGCTTACGAAGTGGAGAACCTTTGTCTGAGCACCACCAGTACAATGTACCATACCATGAATCTCAGGACGGAGTTCATCGAGCAAGCGCTTGATTACAGGAGCGTATGTACGTGTTGGAGAAAGAACCATCTGACCAGCGTTAACACCCTCAACCTCAGTTGGATCTGTGAGTTTCTTTGTACCACTATATACAAGTTCATCAGGAACTGCCTTGTCATAGCTCTCAGGATATTTCTCTGCAAGATACTTTGAGAACACATCATGACGGGCAGATGTGAGTCCGTTAGAACCCATACCACCATTATATCTCTTCTCGTATGTAGCCTGACCTGTAGAAGAAAGACCTACGATGACATCACCTGGACGGATGTTGGCATTGTCGATTACATCAGAACGCTTCATACGACAGGTAACAGTAGAATCCACGATTATTGTACGTGTAAGGTCGCCTACATCAGCAGTCTCACCACCAGTTGGATAGATACCGATACCCATCTCACGCATTTCTGCAAGGAGTTCGTCTGTGCCGTTGATGATAGCAGAGATAACCTCACCCGGAACAAGCATCTTGTTACGTCCGATAGTTGATGAAACGAGGATGTTATCCACAGCACCCACACAGAGCAGGTCGTCGGTATTCATCACGATGGCATCCTGCGCGATTCCCTTCCAAACGGAGAGGTCGCCAGTCTCTTTCCAGTACATATAAGCCAAAGAAGACTTTGTACCTGCACCATCAGCGTGCATAATGTTACAATACTCAGGATCACCGCCAAGAATATCAGGGATAATCTTGCAGAAAGCCTGTGGGAAAACACCTTTGTCAATGTTCTTGATAGCGTTGTGCACATCCTCCTTGGCTGCACTCACGCCTCGCATCATATATCTGTTGTTCATAATTCAAAAAATCCAGCCCCTCACCTGCCCTGCGGGCATCCTCTCCCCAAGGGGCGAGGGGGATGTTACCTTTTATCGCTTATCAGGGATTGTTACTAACATTTCCCTCGCCCCTTGGGGAGAGGGTGTCACATAGTGACGGGTGAGGGGCTTGCCCTTTACCCATTCCAAATACTCCATCCAGCCTCAGCCTGAAGCAGGAGCATCTCAAGTCCGTTCTTTGTTATTGCTCCTTGTTCCCTACCCTTACGTAGGAAGAGTGTCTCCTCCGGATTATATATAAGGTCGTAGAGAAGGAATGTCTTATCCATAGCCTCGTATGGCAACTGCGGGAACTCATCGAAATGAGGTGACATGCCACATGGAGTACAGTTCACTATCACGTTGTATTCCTTTAACAGTTCCGGCGTAATCTGCTCATACTGAATGGTATCATCCACAATCCTACGACTTACTTTAAGTGTCTCAAGTCCGAGTTTGCGAAGACCATATTCCACAGCCTTTGAAGCGCCACCAGTTCCAAGAATCAACGCCTTCTTATGCTCTGGACGAAGAAGTGGCTGTATGCTGTTCATAAAGCCGACCACATCGGAGTTATAGCCGTGAAGGAGCACCTTACCAGCTCCACGCTCCACCTTGACCACATTCACGGCACCTATCTCCGTTGCCTCTGGAGAAACGGTGTCGAGGTAGCTCATCACCTGTTCCTTGTAAGGAATGGTGACATTGAAGCCAGAGAGCTCAGGATTAGCCTGTATCACCTCTGGGAGATTAGTGATCTGAGGAATCTCAAAGTTCTCGTACGTAGCATTTACGCCCTCGTTTCTAAACTTCTCATTGAAATATCCCATTGAGAAGGAATGGCCAAGTGGATAGCCTATAAGTCCGTATTTCTTCATCGTTTTTTATTTTCTTGCAAAATACATTGTGCAAATGCCGAATGTGAGGCGTGTGAACGAAGCCTCAGCAAATCCTATTCTCCTAAGTATCTCCACCATCGTCTCTCCCTGCGGGAATGCCGCGATTGTCTTGTTGAGATATGAATAGGCGTTTGAGTCGTGCGAAATGAGCCTGCCATAGAGCGGCAACACCGTACCGCTATATATGCCGAATAACTGCTTCATCGGAAAAGAGACTGGAGTTGTCAGCTCAATAATGCTCAATACCCCACCCTCACGAAGCACACGGTACATCTCACGAAGTCCGCATTCCAAGTCCTGGAAGTTACGTATTCCGAAAGCTGCCGTTACGGCATCAAAACTATCATTGTCAAATGACAGATTAAGACAATCCTCTTTTGCAAAGGATATAATGTCAGAAAGTCCGAGACGTGCCACTTTCTCCCTGCCCACCTGCATCATTCCCTCGGAGATATCAGCACCTATGAGAGTCTCAGGATGCAACATCTGTGCCTGAAGGATGGCGAAGTCGCCTGTGCCTGTGGCAATGTCGAGTATCTTCTTCGGACTATATGGCACAAGAGCCTTTACGGCCTTCTTGCGCCAGTATTTGTCAATGTCCCACGAGAGACGGTGATTTAAAGTATCGTAGGTAGGGGCTATGTTGTCGAACATAGTCTCTACCAACTTGCCTTTTTCACCCTCACCATCGTAGGGCTTTATAGTTTCTTGTTCGTACACCTTTATCTATTAGCAAGGTATTCCGAAACGTTCTTCTCAATACGAGCGGCGATATCACCAGTCTCCTTTGCACGGTCGAACTTCTCGCCTACGATATGTTCATAAAGCTCGATATAACGGTCAGATACGCTCTCTGCATACTCGTCTGTAATCTCTGGCATTACCTGACCAGGCTCATTCATGAAGTTGTGCTCGATAAGCCACTGGCGAACGAACTCCTTTGAGAGTTGCTTCTGAGGCTCGCCCTTTGCAAACTTCTCCTCATAGCCGTCTGCATAGAAATAGCGTGAAGAGTCTGGTGTGTGAATCTCGTCAATGAGATAAACCTTACCGTCGCGCTTGCCGAACTCATACTTTGTATCAACGAGGATAAGACCCTGCTTTGCAGCTATTTCCTGACCACGAGCGAAGAGCTTGCGAGTGTAGTCCTCCATTACGGCATAGTCCTCGGCAGATACTATACCCTGAGCAATGATTTCCTCCTTTGAGATATTGAGATCGTGACCTTCGTCTGCCTTTGTTGTAGGAGTGATGATTGGCTCTGGGAAACGCTGATTCTCTTTCATTCCCTCTGGGAGCTTAACGCCACAGATCTCACGGCAGCCGTTCTTGTAGTCGCGCCATGCAGAACCTGTAAGGATACCACGGATAATCATCTCCACGCGGAATCCCTCGCACTTCAAACCTACAGTAACCTGTGGATCAGGAGTAGCCAACTTCCAGTTAGGGCAGATGTCAGCGGTTGCGTCAAGGAACTTGGCAGCAATCTGATTCAGTACCTGTCCCTTGAAAGGAATACCCTTTGGCAGGATTACATCGAATGCTGAGATACGGTCTGTTGCGACCATTACCATCAGATCATCATTGATTGTGTACACGTCACGAACCTTACCGTGATAAACGGCGGTCTGACCCTTAAAGTTAAACTCAGTCTTTGTTAATGCGTTCATTGTTATATTTATCAAATGCGTTTACAATTCTCGTTACAAGCTTATGGCGGACGATATCCTTGTCGTTCAACTGGACTATAGATATACCTTCTGTATTCTTCAGCACATCCATAGCCACGGCAAGACCGCTCTTCACGCTATGCGGCAAGTCCACCTGCGTCATATCGCCCGTGATTATCATCTTCGTGTTCCATCCCATTCGGGTGAGGAACATCTTTATCTGAGCCGATGTTGTGTTCTGAGCCTCGTCGAGTATCACCACGGCATCGCTCAATGTTCTTCCTCGCATGAATGCTAGCGGAGCAATCTGGATAATTTTCTTCTCCATCATGTCCTGAAGCTTCACCGCAGGAATCATATCCTCAAGGGCATCATACAATGGCTGGAGGTATGGATCTATCTTCTCTTTCATGTCACCCGGAAGGAAGCCGAGTTTCTCGCCAGCCTCTACGGCAGGACGCGAAAGGATTATTCTCTTTGCCGTTTTCTCCTTGAGAGCCTTGACCGCAAGCGCAATGCCTAAGTATGTCTTACCCGTTCCGGCAGGTCCTACGGCAAAGACCATGTCATTATCGTTGAAAGCATCTACAATCTGTTGCTGATTGGCAGAACGTGAGCGTATAGGGCGACCGGATATGTTATACAGCAAAGCGTCATCACTTCCGTCTCCCTTCATCGGATTCCCCTTGATGATGTCAAGGATGTCCTCATCGCTGATAGTATTGAACTTCAGCAGATGACAACGTATCTTCTCAATGTTCTCCTCAAAGCGACACATCTCCTCCTCGTCTCCGAGAACACGGATCACATTGTCGCGTGCAACGATTCTAAGTTTAGGATAAAGCGACTTGATAACCTGCAGGTGACAGTTGCCAACACCATACATCTCAACTGGGTCGATATCCTCAATTATTAAATGCTTTTCTATCAATTTTCTTTAATACTATAAAATTTTTCTGCAAAATTACAAAAAGGTTTTCATATTTCATCATTTTTTTCGTATCTTTGTGCCACAAAATGAAAAAAATCTTATGAAAGTCTCTAAAAAAGCATATTTACACGTTTTTACCATCATAGTATTGGCTCTCGGCTTGCTCCGTCTGACCACAGACATCGACGAGCCCAAAACTCCAGAACAGATTGCGATGGAGGACTCATTAGCCATAGCGAATGAAGAGGCGGAGGAACAGGAGGAAGAATCCGTTCCTGTTTCTAAGGAAACCCTTGAAAATCCAGACAATCAGGCTCCTTCCGAATCTTCTCTCGCCAACCTCCCCCCCGACACACGCAAGCATCATAAGATATTCAGCGTGCCTGATTACGACAAGGCTTTCCCTGATTCCCAAAGCGTTCAG
>CADCHG010000049.1:15405-31743 GCA_902801155.1 uncultured Prevotellaceae bacterium
AGATTGCCGCTGCACAGAAATATGGCGTGAAACCTGTAAAAGATGACAAGGATGCAGAGAACCGAAAGGATGAGTTGGTGTATATCGGCTCTTCACCTTGGTATCACGTAGATAGACTCAGTTCAAGCAGCCCTTATCTCGTACCTCGTGCGGCTGTATTGCTTCAGGACATCGGACGTGCATTCTTCGACTCCCTTGATGCCAAAGGCGTTCCTCTGCATAAGATTATCACTACCAGCGTGTTGCGCACAAAGACGAATGTGCAGAAACTCCGTACTCGCAACATCAATGCTACAGAGAATTCCTGCCATCTTTATGGCACTACAGTTGATATCTGCTACAACCGATACAAGACGGTTCAAGATCCCAAGGGGCCGAAGCGTCGTGAAGTGACTAACGACACCTTGAAATGGATTCTCTCTGAGGTACTTAGGGATATGCGCAATCAAGGTCGTTGTTATATTAAATACGAAAAGAAACAAGGTTGTTTCCATCTTACAACGAGATAATGTATTCCCTTGCCCTTACCTTCCCGCTATTGTTCATCTTCCATGATTTGGAAGAGATCATAGGCATGAAGCGTTTCGTAAACCGTAACGCCGATATGCTGCAAGCCCGTTTCCCATTCCTTTACAAAAGGTTCAGCAACTTCACCACCGAAGGATTTGCCCTTGCAGTAATGGAAGAATTCATTGTGTTCACAGCCATAGCCCTTCTTGCCATATACTTCGACAACTCCTTATTCTGGAATATTTGGTTTGGCGGTTTCTTTGGACTTACTACCCATTATGTAATTCACATCATACAGGCTCTTGTAATCCGCAGATACATACCGGCACTAATCACGAGCATTATATGTCTGCCCATCAGCGCGTTGATACTCCACAACAGCTACGCATTAATCGACATAAACCTGTGGCATATCCTCATCGGAATAGCAATCGTAGCGCTCAACATGATACCGGCATTGAGAATCGCAGGGAGAAGACAATGAAAGGCTCGTTCTAAAACGAGCCTTTCTGTTTATCTTACCATCTATCCAAAATTATAAGTTCCATTTACTTCATTACCTTCTTGCCATTAACGATATATATACCATGTGGCTGTATATCTGTTACCTTATGTCCTTGCAGATCGTAAATAGTAGTTTTCTTTTCTGACTGTTCACAACTAATAGAACCTATTCCTGTTGTATATTTCTTTGGCTTAATCTGATCCGCATGATCCTTCCAGAATTTCGCATTGAGATAAGTTTCGAGTGCGTTTTCCGGCACATAGATAGTGCAGAGGAAACCGAATGCTTCCACATTAGAAAGAGCAGCAGGAGTTTCTGATGTGATTTCTATTACCAAACCATCGTCACCTGTTTGAGGAACTATTCTATCGCCTATTTTTGTTACATTTTTCCCGATTATTATGTATTTCAAATTATCACAATCTTCAAATGCACAATCTTCGATGCTTGTAACACTGTTGGGAATTGTTATCTTAGTAAGTGGAGTACATGCCCTAAATGCTCTTTCTCCGATGCTCATGACGCTGTTCGGGATTGCGATCTCAGTCAATGGACAATATTCAAAAGTATAGCTCTCGATACTCGCAACGCCGTTTGGGATGGTTATATGTGCAAGTGAGCTACAATCAGAGAAAGCCACGCTTCCAATGCTTGTAACGCTGTTTGGAATCGTCACCTTGGTTAGTGAAGAGCAAGAAAAGAAGGAATTTTCACCGATATGGGTGACACCATTATCAATAACAACTGTTCCTATTTTTTCCCGCTCCTTAAACCATGGCGCAGAAGTTGGCTGCAGTTCTTCATTAAACCACAATTCAAAATCACGCATTGTACCATTTCCATATATACGGAGAGTATAATCATCATACAATTCGTATTTCACATTTTCTCCGCAATAGCCAGACTTAATGACTTTTCCGTTTGCTGCTGCACCATTCAACGGCATCTCTATATCTGATGTCTTTACAGTAACAATTTCATCTGCCTGTGCATAGCTCATAGAAGTTGCACAAAGCATAACTGTCAGTATTCCAAATAATCTCTTCATTGCTGTGTTATTTTTTGTTGTTTAGTGTTTAGTGAGTAAAGAATGCAGAGTTCTCTAACCTCTAGCCCCTAAACTCTAATCTCTAAACTTATTACTTATTTACTATCTTCTTTCCATTGACGATATAAATTCCATTAGGCTGCATCTCTTTCACCCTACGTCCCTGCAGGTCATAAACAACATCTGCTTTCATTGCAAGCTGTCCATTACCTACAGAACTAATGCCTGTAGTGCCATACCCGTAAAACTGCTTATTATAATACAACCAATCCCACGATCTGCGATAATCATCGAGTATTTCCTTTGGAACATAAAAAGCGAGTCCTTCAACGTTACCAAAAGTATTTGGAGTACCAAGGAGTGTTATATGAGTTTCGGTATTAATCCTTACTTCCATTGTCCTATATGTTTGACAATTACACCAAAAAGCTGCATCATTAAGAACCGTAACACCTTTGCCTATCTCTACGTATTTCAAATTGTCACATTGAGCAAATGCATACGGTCCGATATATGTAACATTGTCAGGAATTATTACCTCTTTAAAGGGACAGTATTGGAAGGCAGAACCTTCTATGTGTGTAATACTGTTTGGAATATCTATATGTTCAAGTGAGATACAACGATAGAATACATTTTCTTCGAGTGTCACTATACTCTCTGGGATATTTACATCAGAAAGTGAAGTACACTCCGAAAAAGCATAAGTTCCAATGCTTGTAACACTGTTAGGAATATTTATCTTTTGAAGTGCCGTACAATATTGGAAGGATCCGCGCCCAATGCTTGTAACACTATTGGGAATATTCACATCAGTAAGTGAAGTACATCCTGTGAATGCATAAGCACCGATTCGGGTTACGCCATCCTCAATAACTACGGATTTCACGTTCTTACCCCATGGCGCAGTGGTAACATCTTCACCATATACCCCTTCAAAACGATGAACACCGTTCTCAATATATTCAAGATCATAATTGAACATCGTCCCGTTTCCGAAGATACGAAGGGTATAGTCATCATACAATTCATAATTGACATTTTTTCCGCAAGAGCCGGAAGCAATGACCTTTCCCTTTACTGCACCATTCAATGTCATCGCAACATCTGATGACTCAAATGTTGCATTTCCATCTGCCTGTGCATAAACCATAGGAGTTGCACAAAGTAAGACTGTTAATACGCCAAGTGTTTTTTTCATTGTCAAAGATGTTTATATTAATAGAATCAAAATAGACTTCCACAATCGCCATTTTTCCTTGTCAAGCATAGCAGCGAGTATTCTTCGTCTTGTTGTCGTCTCTTTCCTGCGAATAAACAGAAGAGAAAAATAATCGTTCGCAAAAGTAGTAAATATGTTTTTATTCTGCAAATTTTTACGACAAAAAATCACATTATTCCTCAAAAAATACCGAATTACTATGCAGGAGCCAAAAGACTGAGATATGACGCGAAATTATTATTATGACCATAAACCCATAAGCACAACAACAAAAGAGCAAAATACCTTTCTTCGATAAGGTGTCCATTCCGCCTTCTCTACTTACGTTCTAGGTCCGTTGTAAGTCCGTTTCAGGTCCGTTGTAAGTCCGTTGTAAGTCCGTTCCTAAGAATGGGAGAAAAATGGGACTTACATAGGACTTGCGAGGGAATCACATGGGATTTGGGTAAAGCCCGTCCAGCGGTCATTTGGTCATTTGGTCAAAATGATTTTGAGTTGTCAAAATCCTCCACTATATATAAATATTAAATATTTATATATAGTGAGCAAATGACACTTTCCGAAAATGAAAATGACCATTTTGACCTTGACCACTTTGACCACATTTGTTTTCTTTTTCTTATTGATTTCCTTGGTCATATTGGGATTTTTATTTACTTTTGTGCTCAAAATACAGAAACTCATTCATGGAGATAATAAGAGCAACAAAGACAGCAGAACAGGCAGGAGCATATTATGTTCGCATTCAGGCTATGGCACGGAAGCATCAGATTCCCCTCAACGTGGAATTTGATGAGCATGACACGCCTGAGACGAAGTACATCGTTGTGATTGACAACTACTTACCAATAGCCACATGCCGTTTGTATGCCATAAACGACGAGCAAGTTATGCTTGGGCGTATTGTCGTTCTCCCAGAATATCGTCTTCAAGGACTTGGCACTCTCGTTGTAAAGGAAGCTGAGAAATGGGCTAAGGAACTTGGCTATCACACCGCCATAGTTGAAAGCCGAGATAACAAAGTTCATTTTTACGAGACAATGGGCTATATTGCCGACTTTTCCCAGAAAATTGTCGGAGAAACATTTACTTGTTATAGAATGGAGAAGGAGTTATAATATGAAACAGTTTTGGAAATACACATTCATAATTATTTGCACAATTTCAATATATTCTTGTAAAAGTAGATCAACATACGATTTACTCAAGCCGAATTGCAAAAATTTTATTGAACAATACATAGACAACGATTCACTAAAACACATTTCTTATATGATAATGAGTGCAAATGAATGCATAAGGAATCAAGCTTCATTATCAGGATATGTGATAGGACCACTATATGATAACATGTGGCATTCCTTCAAAGAAGAAAGATGTCATAAGGTTTACTCATATAAAGGAAAGGTCGTGTATTTATATACCAATCTTTCAGATTTAATAGAATTTCATGCAGAGAAACAGCCTATAAGATATTGTAAAAGAGACAGTATTCCTTTCATGGATAGTTTTTCAAATGATCCTTCAATTAATTTTTTCAAAAGAGCTTGGATAATCTCCATTAACGACAATAAGATTTCACACAAAACTGATGTTGACAAGCTATTCTTGCCTGTCATAATAAAAGATTCAATAGTAAGTGAAGAATAAACGCAAAAGAGGATGACGTATCATTTCAATACATCATCCTCTTTTGTTTTTGAAAAGTATAATCGCTTTAGATATTTGAATCGGTTTCGTCCTTCATATCAATGAACTGACCTTCGCTATCGTAGAATTCATACTGAAGCATAGCAAGTTTCTGAGATGGAATGACGCTAACGCCAAGACCGTATTTCATCTGCCACTTACGCTTGATGGAGATAAGTCCCTTAGTGATATACGCTTCAACGTATGGATGAACATAGAGCGTGAACTTGTTGATACCTATCTTGTTAACGAGGTTGGAAATCTTATTCTCAAGAACTTCGGTAAAGAGCATACTTGACTTGATAGTACCTGTTCCCTGACAAGTAGGGCACACTTCCTCAACGGTAACATCCATAGCAGGACGAACACGCTGACGGGTAATCTGCATAAGACCAAACTTAGACAACGGCAGGATGTTATGACGAGCCCTGTCCTTCTGCATATTCTTGCACATTCGCTCATAGAGCAACTGGCGATCCTCAGCAAGGTTCATATCAATGAAGTCAACGATAATGATACCGCCCATATCGCGAAGACGAAGCTGACGCGCAAGTTCATCGGCAGCACCGAGGTTTACATCGAGGGCATTTGCCTCCTGACCGTTTACGCCACGCGCACGATTACCGCTATTGACATCTACAACGTGCATAGCTTCAGTATGCTCAATGATAAGATAGGCTCCATGAGCATAGTTTACGGTCTTTCCAAAACCCGACTTGACCTGACGTGTGACATTGAAATTGTCGAAGATCGGCACCTTGCCTGTGTATTGCTTTACAATACCAACCTTGTCAGGAGCTATGAGAGACACGTATTCGCGCACCTCATTATAGACATCCTCATCGTTGACGTAGATATTCTCGTATGTAGGGTTGAAGAGATCGCGAAGCAAGGCTACGCTTCGGCTTGTCTCTTCATAGATAAGCATCGGACGCTTTGTGGTGCGCTGCATCTTGGCAACAGCATCCATCCAACGCTTGTAGAGCACCTTTATCTCGTTTTCAAGTTCCTCGACACGAAGACCTTCCGCAACGGTACGGACGATGATGCCGCAATTTTGTGGACGAAGTGTCTGGACAAGCTGCTTCAGGCGGGCACGTTCCTCGGCACTCTTGATCTTCGAGGAAACAGCCACCTTAGAGCCGAATGGCATAAGGACGAGATAACGTCCGGCAAAGGAAATCTCACCTGTAAGTCGTGGTCCCTTTGTAGAAATAGGTTCCTTAACAATCTGCACAAGAACCTCCTGTCCAACAGTAAGAGACTGGGCAACAGAACCCTCCTTTTCAAGATCGGGCATTCTCTGTGCTTTCTCAAATGGCATTAGATGCTGATGGTCGCTATTCACTTGCTTGATATACTTGGCATACGAATTGAAATGCTGCCCCATATCAAGATAGTGCAGAAAAGCATCTTTCTCGAAACCGACATCCACGAAGCATGCGTTAAGACCAGGCATAATCTTACGGACCTTTGCTATATAGACATTACCGACACTAAAGGATGCCGAACGGGGTTCTGTCTGATATTCAACCAGATCCTTATCCTCCAATAGTGCAATACTGATCTCTTTCTCCTTTACGTCAATTATTACCTCGCTTGTCATTTTTGAGAATTGAAATTTGAATACTTATCTGAACAAATCGAAACACTCTCTTCACAAAAATGGAAATTAGGGCATGCACAGCATAGTGAATATGATGGGCACACCCTATTTCTGCCTAGTAACAGATGCTACCGGCACACGTCAGAGTTTACTTGCTCTTATGACGATTCTTGCGCAGTCTCTTCTTACGCTTGTGAGTAGCCATCTTGTGGCCCTTCTTCTTTTTTCCGTTAGGCATAATGATATTATTTTATGTTATATAACTTTAAGCTTTTGTCTAAGGACTAAAGACTAAGGTCAAAAGTCCTTTCGTCTTTTTAATCCTCTGCTGTAACCTCTTCACCCTTCATGCGCTGCACGAAACTCTTAGCTGGCTTGAAACCTGGGAAGTCGTGTGGTGCAATGATGAGTGTTGTCTTCTGAGAAATATTTCGAGCAGTCTTTTCTGCGCGATGCTTTACCTGGAATGTGCCGAAACCACGGAGATACACATTCTCCTTATTGCACATAGAATCCTTTACGCACTCCATGAATGACTCAACAACTGCTGCTACATCTCTTTTCTGAAGCCCAGTATTGTTGGTGATTTCGTTGATGATGTCTGCTTTTGTCATTTTTAATGATTGTTTATGATTTTCAAAAAATTGCGGTGCAAAGTTACAACATTTTCTTGTCATACGGAAATTTTTTTAGTATTTTTTTCTTTAATTATCTAAAATATTGGTAGTTGAATATAGAAAATCTGACTTTTATACTTGTTTATGAAACTTTTTTACTAACTTTGCACCTTAATAAATAGATAAAAGGAAGATAACAAGATAATTAATGAAAGTTTCAATAGTAAAATACAACGCCGGTAACATTTTCTCGGTCATCAATTCTGTGAAACGACTCGGCATTGAGCCACTCTGGACAGACGACCCTGTGGAGATAGCGTCATCCGACCGAGTGATATTCCCGGGACAGGGACATGCAAGAACGGCAATGGAATACCTGCGTGAGCACAATCTTGACAAGGTAATCGCGGATCTCAAACAACCGGTTCTCGGAATTTGCATCGGACAGCAGCTTCTTTGTCAGCACTCAGAGGAAGGTGATACCGACTGCATCGGAATATTCCCAGTAAACGTGCGCCGTTTCCAACCGACCAGCCATGAGCAGAAGGTTCCTGCAATGGGGTGGAATGCAATACACGACCTGAAATCTCCACTTTTCAAGGGACTCAACGAGAACGACTATGTTTATTTCGTACACTCATACTACTGCGAATTATGCGATTTCACCGCAGCAACATCCGACTATATCCTCCCCTACTCTGCCTCTTTGCAGAAGGATAATTTCTTCGCAATGCAGTTCCATCCGGAGAAGAGCGGAAAGGTAGGACGCAAGATTTTGGAGAACTTCATTAATTTGAATTCATAATTTGTACATAACAGCTGTACATTGTAAATTGTAATATAATGATTGAACTCATCCCAGCCATAGACCTTATAGACGGCAAGTGTGTACGTCTGACAAAAGGTGACTATGACAGCAAGAAAATATATAACGAAGACCCGGTAGCTCAGGCAAAGGAGTTTGAGGCTCTCGGTTTCAAGCGCCTCCACATAGTTGACCTCGACGGAGCAAAGAGCAAGCACATAGTGAATGATGCCGTTCTCCGTGCCGTTACGTCAGCAACAAGTCTCACCGTGGATTTCGGTGGAGGCATAAAGACAGAAGAGGACATTCGCAAGGCATTCGATGCAGGAGCAAGTATGGTTACAGTAGGTTCTGTTGCCGTTACACATCCAGAACTATGTATTGAGTGGCTCAAGACCTTTGGTGCAGAGCGCATCATCCTCGGTGCTGATGTCCGTAACGGAAAGATAAGCATCAACGGATGGAAAGAGGATTCAAGTGAGGACCTTCTGCCATTCCTAAAGACATACATCGACCACGGAGTGAAGAACGTACTTTGTACAGAAATATCAAAGGACGGAACACTCGCAGGTCCGGCGATAGAACTTTACAAGCAACTCATGGAGGCTTATCCGGAAATGCATCTCATAGCTTCAGGTGGCGTTTCATGCAACGAGGACATCAAGGCACTTGAGGCTGCGGGCATCCCTGCGGTTGTGTTCGGCAAGGCATACTATGAAGGTAAAATCAAGGTGGAAGGACTGATATGCTAGCAAAAAGAATCATACCTTGTCTTGACGTAAAGAACGGCGAGACTGTAAAAGGCACGAACTTCGTAAACCTCCGTTCTGCCGGTGATCCTGTAGAACTCGGTCGTGCTTATAGCGATGCAGGTGCCGATGAATTGGTATATCTCGACATCACAGCATCACACGAAGGCCGTAAGACTTTCACCGATATGGTGACACGTGTTGCCCGGGAGATAGACATTCCATTCACAGTAGGCGGCGGCATAAACGCACTTGAGGATGTTGAGCGCATGCTAAGTGCCGGAGCTGACAAGGTGAGCGTGAACAGCGCAGCCCTCCGTCGTCCGGAGTTCATCAACGAGATAACATCACGTTTCGGTTCACAGGTTTGCGTATGTGCAATAGATGCACGCAACGACGAGGACGGATGGCATTGTTATGTTAATGGCGGTCGTATCCGTGTGGAGCGCACTCTGCTCGACTGGGCAAAGGAAGTTGCCGATCGTGGTGCAGGTGAGATTCTCTTCACCTCTATGGATCATGATGGCGTGAAACAGGGCTTTGCAAACGAAGCACTCGCAATGCTTGCCGATGCACTCCCTATTCCTGTAATCGCAAGTGGCGGTGCAGGATGTCGTGAACACTTCAGGGATGCCTTTCTCATTGGCAAGGCAGATGCGGCTCTTGCTGCAAGCGTATTCCATTTCGGTGAGATTCCTATCCCTGACCTCAAGGACTACCTTATCGGTGAAGGTATCAAGATTAGAAAATAAACTATAAAAAATATATGAAAGTTGATTTTGAAAAAGGTGGCGGTCTTGTACCAGCCATCGTTCAGGATGCAGTTACCAAGAACGTTCTGATGCTTGGTTACATGAACGAGGAATCTCTTGCAAAGACCCTCGAGACAAAGAAGGTGACATTCTGGAGTCGTGGTCGCAAGTGTCTCTGGACAAAAGGTGAGACAAGTGGTAATTTCCTTGACCTTGTTGATATCAAGGTGGATTGTGACAACGACACATTGCTCATAAAGGTGCATCCTCACGGTCCTACATGTCATACAGGTACGGATACATGCTGGGGAGAGGAGAACAAGTAGAGATTGTTCTAATTGATAATTGATAATTGATAATTGAAAATTAATAATTAATTGACAGATAAAGAAATTAAAACTAAATAAATCATGGAAGAAAAGAATCCACTCTTGTTCCTTACGGAACTGCAGGACTTCATTGAGAAGCGTCACGAAGAGATGCCAGAAGGCTCTTACACAACAAGTCTGTTCAAAGACGGTCTTAACCGTATGGCTCAGAAGGTAGGTGAAGAAGCGCTTGAACTCGTTATCGAAGCAACTAACGGCACTAACGACCGCCTTATCTACGAAGGCTCAGATATGCTCTATCACCTCATCGTACTGCTCACAAGCAAGGGACTCCGCATTGAGGATCTCGCTCGCGAACTTGCAGTTCGTCATGATCCAAGTTGGCATAAGCACTAAGACTCATAATAAAGAGTAAGGTGTAAAGTAGAAAGAGTAAAGAGTAAAGCGTTTAATATGGCGTTAATTGAATACAAGAATGTAAGCGTCTTCCATCAGGACGATGATGCGGTACTTAACGGTATCGATTTCAACGTTGATGAGGGAGAGTTTATATATATAATAGGTAAGGTCGGCTCAGGAAAGAGCTCACTTCTTCGCACCTTTTATGCAGAACTCGATATTGAGGAGGCAGAAAAGGCAGAGGTGCTTGGGCGTGACATGATGACCATTCGCAGAAAGGAAGTTCCAGCCCTTCGCCGTGAACTTGGCATCATATTCCAGAACTTCCAACTCCTCACCGACCGTTCTGTAAGCAAGAACCTTGAGTTCGTGCTTCGTGCAACAGGATGGGATAAGGAAGAAATCCCTGCACGCATAGACGAAGTGCTACAAAGCGTAGGTATGGAAGCTGCACGCGATAAGATGCCTTACCAGCTCTCCGGTGGCGAACAGCAGCGTATAGCCATAGCACGTTCGCTTCTGAACAATCCGAAGGTTATCCTCGCTGACGAGCCTACAGGGAATCTCGATCCTGAGACAGCCGACAACATCGTGGCTCTGCTCAAGGACATCACCGCTACGGGTACTGCCGTAGTGATGACTACCCACAACCTGCCGATGCTTGACAAATACCCGGGCATCGTGTATCAGTGCGGCGATGGAAAACTTGAGGATATCACAGCTCAATACCGCCAATTTCAAGAAGAATAAATAAAACTCAATAAGAATAACACTATGAAAGTAATGAAATTCGGAGGCACTTCAGTAGGCTCACCAGAGCGTATGAAGGGCGTTGCCTCACTTATTACAAAGTCAGGAGAACCAACATTCGTTGTGCTCTCTGCAATGTCAGGCACAACAAACTCACTCGTGGAGATAAGCGATTACCTCTACAAGAAGAACCCAGACGGTGCTAACGAGGTTATCAACACTTTGGAAAAGAAGTACCTCCAGCACATTGAGGAACTCTACTCAACAGAGGAGATGCGCAACAAGACACGCGAGTTCCTTGCAAAGGAGTTTCAGTACCTGCGCTCATTCACCAAGGATATCTTCACAAGTTTCGAGGAGAAGATCATCGTTGCACAGGGTGAGGTTATGAGCACAAACATGGTTGTGAACTACCTAAAGGAGCAGGGCGTTAAGGCGATCCTTCTCGATGCACTCGATTTCATGCGTACAGACAAAAACGCTGAACCTGACGCTCCATTCATCAAGGAGAATCTTGCAAAGGTACTTCAGGCGAACAAGGGCTATCAGATATACATCACCCAGGGCTTTGTATGCCGCAACGCTTACGGTGAGATTGACAACCTTCAGCGTGGTGGTTCTGACTATACCGCTTCTCTCATCGGTGCAGCTATGCTTGCTGATGAAATCCAGATCTGGACAGATATCGACGGTATGCACAACAACGACCCACGCGTCGTAGAGAAGACAGAGGCGGTTCATCAGCTCCATTTCGAAGAGGCTGCAGAACTTGCTTACTTCGGTGCTAAGATTCTGCACCCAACTTGCGTACAGCCAGCTAAGTATGCAGGCATTCCTGTACGTATCAAGAACACTATGGATCCTGATGCTGACGGTACTGTTATCAACAATCAGCTCAACCGCGGTAAGATCAAGGCTGTTGCTGCAAAGGACAACATTACCGCTATCAAGATCAAGTCTTCTCGTATGCTCCTTGCTACAGGGTTCCTACGCAAGGTATTCGAGATTTTCGAAAATTACTCAACCCCAATCGACATGATCACAACTTCCGAGGTTGGCGTAAGTGTAAGCATCGACAAGGATACTCACCTCCCACAGATTGTTGACGAGTTGAAGAAGTACGGTACCGTGACCGTTGATCAGGACATGTGTATCATCTGTGTAGTAGGCGACCTTGAATGGAACAACCTCGGCTTCGAGTCTCTCGCAACCGACGCTATGCGTGACATCCCAGTCCGCATGATTTCTTATGGCGGTTCTAACTACAACATCTCATTCCTCATCCGTGAGGCTGACAAGAAGCGCGCATTGCAGAATCTTTCTGCAGAGTTGTTCAATAAGTAAACACAAACCAAACAGCCAACCACTCCTACAACCCCTTTCCCGTCCTGCGGGCGGAAAAGGGGGCGTTATGGGTGAGTGGTTTTTAGATAATTCTTATGAAAGGAAATTTTCCTATAGAGAAGTTCGGAAACATTGAGACTCCGTTCTACTACTACGATGCCGAGCTTCTGCAGCAGTCGCTTGATGCGATTTGTGACGAAATGGCTAAGCACAAGAACTGGCATCTTCACTATGCCATCAAGGCCAATGCAAACCCAAAGGTACTGAAAAGGATTCAGGCTGCAGGTCTTGGCGTTGACTGCGTAAGCGGTGGTGAGATTCAGGCTGCTCTCGATGCAGGCTTCGCACCAGAGAAAATCGTATATGCAGGTGTTGGTAAGGCCGACTGGGAGATAAACCTCGGTCTTGAGGCAGGCATTTTCTGTTTCAACGTTGAGTCAGAGCCGGAGTTGCAAATAATCAACGAGCTTGCAGGACAGAAAGGCAAGACTGCACGTGTCTGCTTCCGCATAAATCCAAACGTAGGTGCTCACACACACGCAAACATAACCACAGGCCTTGCAGAGAACAAGTTCGGTATCGCAATGGAGGATATGGAGCTTGCCATCCGTGAGGCTCAGGAGTTACCAAACATCGAATTCATCGGACTCCACTTCCACATCGGAAGTCAGATTCTTGAAATGGGCGATTTCGAGGCTCTCTGCGGTCGTGTGAACGAACTTCTTGAGCGTCTTGGAAAGCAGGGCATCAACGTTGAGAACATCAACGTAGGCGGTGGCCTCGGTATCGACTACGACAACCCTGACGGTGCACCTGTACCAAACTTCAAGGCATACTTCAACACATACGCTAACGGCATAAAGCTTGCTGACAATCAGCACCTTCACTTTGAGCTTGGACGTGCGGTAGTCGGTCAGATGGGTTCTCTCATCACCCGTGTGCTCTATGTAAAGAAATGCCACATCAAGCAGTTTGCAATCGTTGATGCAGGTATGAGCGACCTCATCCGTCCTGCCCTCTACGATGCGCATCACGCTATTCAGAACATCTCAAGCAACGAGGCTGAGGAAACTTACGATGTAGTAGGTCCTATCTGTGAGTCAAGCGATGTTTTCGGCAAGGATGAAAAACTCCCAGCTTGTCATCGTGGTGACTTCATTGCCCTTCGTTCTGCCGGTGCCTACGGCGAGATAATGGCTTCACAGTATAACTGCCGTAAGTTGCCTAAGGGGATTATGAGCGACGAGCTGTAAAGCTCAAGGGGCTTAATTTACTATCTGACGATTTACTATTTACTATTTATTTACAAATTGATTTATATACTATTTTTCACCAACAATGGGAATAGTAAATTTATCAAAATAGTACATAAATAGTAACTAGTAAATAGTTAAATAGTAAATGGAAAAAGTAGATAACCTGAAAAAAGTTAATGGAAATTACAACAATAACACTCACAATATCATCGGTGGTGGTGCTGCTTGCTGCGGTGACACCATTGATTTCTCCGCTTTTCCGACTGCCAAAGAAAGAAGAGGATGACTCTGCATGCATCGGGGAAAGCAAGGACAAGCCTATATCCGTAGTAATCATATCACACGATAACGCGCCCGAACTTGAAAAGCACCTGCCTTCATTTCTGTCACAGAAGTATGATGCTGACTACCAAGTCATTGTGGTTGCCGACAAAAGCGATTCTGAGACTGATGATGTCATAAAGAGATTCTCCAACAACCCACATCTTTATGCCACCTTCATGCCTCTATCTTCACGATACATCAGTCGCAAAAAACTGGCTATCACACTTGGCATCAAGGCTGCTAAATATCCGTGGGCAATCGTTACCGATGCCTGGTGCATTCCCGAAAGCGACGAGTGGCTTCACGCTTTCGCCTCTCATATCAGCGACGATAAAGATGTAGTGCTTGGCTACTCTCACTACGACGACGATGCACCTTCAAACTATCACTACGAGAATATCATAACTGCCTCACAGAACCTATTTTATGCACAGCATAACCACGCCTATGCCTCTGCATCAAGGGTGGTGGCAATAAAGAAAGACAACTTCCTTGCCGAAGACGGATTCCTCGGAAACCTGAAATATATGCGCGGAGAATATGATTTCCTCGTCAACAAATTTGGTAGAAACGAGAACACAGCAACAGCCTTCTCCCCAACTGCTTTCCTTGCAGAAGACACGCCATTCAAAAAGCGTTGGTCGGAGAATCATCTTTTCTCTATCAACACCGGGCGACATCTTAAAGGTCATTGGCTCGTAACGCTGATTCGCCAGATAGAACTCGGATTGATGAACATAACCAACATCGCAATCATAGCTGCTATCATCTATGGAGCAATAAAGGAAGATTGGATAACCCTCGGAGCTGGCATCCTCGCACTCATCATCGAGTACTTAGTTATAAGTTTCGTGGCAAAGAGGGCATTCAACCGTTTCCAATGCCCGGTAAATCCGTTCCTGGCACCCTTCATGGCTTTTGCCCTGCCATTCCGCAATATCGGCTGGCGACTTCGCTATTACTTAGCAAACAAGAACGATTTCATCACACATAAGATTTGAAAATCATTCACTATATCCCAAGGACTGACGCAACCAATGCCTCTGCAACGGAATATGTCAGTTGTCTCGTGCGCTCTACAGCGAACGTGGCGGAGTCGTATGTCATAACGCAGAAAGAGCTCGGTACAAGCGCCATTATGGTGAGAACCCGTTTCCTGCACAAACTGAAGGAAATACAACCCGACATCGTCCATATTCACGCCGCTTGGGACTCTAACGCTGCTGTCGTTGAACACACGGCACGCTCACACGGATTCTACACCATCGTATCTGTGCATGGAGGACTTGCCCCAGAGGTCATGGAACTTGAATTTTTCAAGCACAAGCTTCCACGCATCATTGGCTATGAGTTCCAGATGGTGAGAAAATGCAGTGTCATCGTTGCTATTAGCGAGAAGGATGAACAGCAAATCAAGCAGCTCAGATGGAAGAAAAGAATTGTAACCATCCCCCACCCTTCACTTCATCTCACCAACGATGATGAAACCTCTGAGATGCTCATGTCCATCTACAGGAAAGTACTGGACACCAACTACATGGAGCGCATCACGAAGGAAGAGCTTGAATTCGTTCACTACTGCGTGAGAACAGCCTTATGGCCTGCCGGCTCTCAGGAGACGAAAGAGGTCACTACCGAAAATCTGTCTTTCCGACGCATCTACATCTATGCCTATGACAACAACATCACCCAACTGTTCACCACAGGTGCGCAGATGCTTGGTGTGCAGATTCCTCCATGCCCCGATGTTTCTTCTATGCCAAGATTCAAGGTAAAACAGAAACGCAACACAGAAATTAACAACTACCAGAAACTGCAGGAAGCCATTTACAGCGTCATCCCCGGAACAAAGATTGAGATCGACCGTACACCCGCTGGTGCTACAATCTATCGCACTCTCTGCGACATCTTTCAGGCTCTGCGATTCCACGACTACGACGAGGACAACTTCTCTGAAATCATCAAGAAGAAAGGCATCACGAAGTTCACTGCTCATATTCTACACCAGATGCAGGAGGCATTCGGCCTTGAGCTTGGATATATGCCGATATTGCCGAGGAAGTAACCATAAGGCAAAGATGCCTACGATGCCTTTTATGTCACTTACACCTCCGATACAGGGAACGGACTTACAACGGACTTACAACGGATTCACATCGGACTTGCTTAGTGGCCGCCAACCTTTGTCTTTTGTCTTTTGCCTTTAGTCTTTTGCCCTTTGACAGATTCACGATGCAAAGTTACAACATTTCCATTGCGGTTCACGAATGTTTTGCTAATTTTTTTTGATTTTTTTTCCTGATCAAATTGGCGCATTTTGTTGCAGTGTTGACTTCGTCGAGACTGCGGGCGCTCGGCATAGCTGAAGCAAGCTCCGACTCTGCACTCGCTGTTGCAGTGTTGCAGTGTTGCAGTTCTCATGAAGCCTTTCCC
>CADCHG010000050.1 GCA_902801155.1 uncultured Prevotellaceae bacterium
TCAAAGAACAATCTCGCGATCATTCTTATGTTATCCAAGAGTCAAACAATCTTTAACCTAATAACTAAAACCTAAATCTATTATTCTACTAACCTAAACAATTCTTGTTCTTAATGTCATTCAGGAATGTTTCCGGAAGTTTGCCTTCTTTTTTCCTTTTGACGATGCAAAGGTAGTAAGTTTTTTCTGTGTGCGCAAACAATTTTACGTTTTTTATTAATAATTGTCAGTTTGCTTGATATAAATCAAACGTTGTGCCCGCGCACAAACATAAAAACATATATTTTAAGGAGTTTTAAGAATTGGTTTCTTGAGCACAATCTACTTCTTTAGGAACTCCACAACCTGATCTGCAAAAGCCTTCATTCCTGCAACGGAAGGATGTCCGCTCTGTTTCTCGATGTTGTGAAGATCAAGGCATGGCACGTTATAGTGCTTGCAAATAGTGTGTACTGACTCATTTATCTCGTCCTTGAGTTCGCTATTGAGTATGAAAACAATACGAGCCATAGGATAATTACCCTTCAGGTCATACAATAGCTTCGCCATAGCAGGACGGAAAGAATAAAGTTGTTTGTTTGTCCAGTTGCCGAAGACATAATCTCCGATAGGGGCACCACACCAACTGTCATTTGTGGCACCACAAACGAGTATCACATCAGGATTGCCAAGCCAGTTGCTTCGGGTGATAAAAGCACGATCAGAATAGTCGGCATGAGGCATGTCTTTTTTCGGACGATAGCCCGTATAGCATATCGTAGCACCAGAATAGGCATTGTTGCGCTCAAGCTTAGCGCCAAGACGCTTGATGACCTGATGCCACCATGTCTGTTCTACTTTCCTGACATCATTACCCTTTTGGGCGTTCTTGTTGCCGTCAGGGAAATACCAGATGGCATTGGTATCAGGAACAACACAGCCATAGAAGGTTGAATAGCTGTCGCCTAGGATAGAGATGCGGAGAGAATCTCGTTGTGCATTAGCACAGAGAGCGATAAGAATAACAGATAGTGTTAGGAGAAATTTCTTCATGTTGTTTAGTTGAAAGTTATATTTATTTGTTTATTAGACAGAGAATGGACTCAGGCCCCATGTTAAAAAGGAGGTCGAGGATGCTGAGATCAGGCAGAAAACCATGACGCGACTTGAAAACCTGATAGTAAGGTTTGCAATCATTAACCTGATTGCGAGTACAGCCTTGGTATTCTTCGGTTAATCGTATCTCCGTATGGATATCAAGTAATTCGCACATCTTATGGGTAATCTCAAGGTTGTAGTCAAAGAGAAAGTCCCATTTCTTTTCAAAGAAAGGTGCGATGTCATCGGCATAATACTCAAAGAAAGGCGAAGAACCGTATGCAGATGCCAAGGCTTGCCAATGAAGATGCCTCCAGTTGTTGTGGTCGGATATTTTTATATTCTTGATAGAACCCGAGCCGGATACAGGAACCGTAAGCGTCTGTACCCCATTTGCCGTTGCTATTCGGCAACGTGTGCGTAGAGTCTGCTTCTGGAAATTCTCGTGAGCTTCTATGGAAATAGGCTCTGAGGCGCGAGCTATTTGCTCGTACCACGAGACAGGACCGAAGAACGATGTTGGCAAAACCATCTTTACTTACGATTTACTTCTTCTTTGGCTTTCTGCGTGCCCAGCCTTCCTCTGAGAAATCCACTTCCTCAGCTTTTTTCTTTCCACGTCTGCGACTCTGATCATCGTTCTTCTTGAAGAACTGACGCCAATCGCCTGTCTCTGGCATACCTGCTACATCAGAATCGAAGTCCTTGCGAGAGTTATTGCGCTTGCTCTTCTTCTCAAAACGAGAGAAATCGGCCTCTTCCTTACGACCACGACCTGAACGATTGCGACCTTCAGATTCGCTCTTGCGGCCTCTTCCGCGACCACCAGTAGCTGGCTTTCCGTCTGGATTGTCTTCGTTGCACCTCACCTGTCGGCCTTTGTAGAATGTACCGTCAAGGGCTTTCATTACTTTCTTTGCATCACGCTCAGGTACCTCTATGAAAGAGAATCCTGCCATAAGTTCAATATGGCCGACCTCCTGTCGTCCTTGAACATGACGGTTTACGAATTGCATAACCTCTCCTGGATAGAAGCCGTGATCTTTTCCGAGATTGACGAAAAGTCGCTTGTAGCCTTGCTGAACGGCCCTTGGCTCTCTAGGCTCCCTAGAAGATCTAGAGCCTCTAGAATTTCTTGACTCTCCACGATCCTTCTTGCTGACAGGTTTTTCAATCTCTGGAGCATCAGCATAGTATGAGAGGAAACGGCCGAACTCGCGGCTTACCATCTTCTTCAGGATATCCTCCTTGTCAACATACTCGAAATGACGGCGAACCTCTGCCATGAAAGGTTCAATCTGCTCCTCGATTACGTCAACTTTCTCTATCTCGTCAATAGCACGGAAAAGCTGTTTTGTACAGATCTCCTGTGGAGTTGGCAAGGTGCCATCCACGAATTCCTTGCCTATCTGCTTCTCAACAGCACGTATCTTATGCTTCTCACGAGTGTGGATAATGGCGATTGATGTGCCCTTCTTGCCTGCACGTCCAGTACGGCCTGAACGATGAGTGTAAGAAGCTATATCATCAGGCATAGCATAGTTGATAACATGGGTGAGGTCATCAACATCAAGTCCGCGGGCAGCCACATCAGTAGCTACAAGGAGCTGGGTAAGGTGGTTGCGGAACTTCTGCATCGTGAGGTCACGCTGCTGCTGGCTAAGGTCGCCATGAAGAGACTCGGCATTATAACCGTCACGGATAAGATGGTCGGCCACCTCCTGTGTCTCGGCTTTTGTACGGCAGAAAATGATAGCATAGATGCGAGGATAGTAATCCACAATACGCTTGAGTGCGAGATACTTGTCCTTGGCATTTACGAGGTAGTAGATGTGGTTTACGTTCTCAGCGCCCTCATTTCGTGAACCTACTACGATTTCCTGATAGTCGCGCAGATACTGCTTTGCAACACGCTCTACTTCTCGTGACATAGTAGCCGAGAAGAGGAGGGTGGTGTGCTCTTCTGGGATAGACTCAAATATCTCGTTGATGCTCTCCGAGAAACCCATGTTGAGCATCTCGTCAGCCTCGTCGAGTACGATCTTACGGACATTCTCCAGCTTGGCATATCCACGATTCTTCAAGTCAATAAGTCGGCCAGGAGTAGCTACGATAATCTGAGCGCCATGTTTCAGTTCGTGGCGCTGGTTCTCAATGGATGTTCCGCCATAGACCGCGCTGATATGCAGTCCCTTGACGTATTTTGCGAAATCCTTCATGTCGTCGGCTATCTGCAAGCAAAGCTCGCGGGTAGGAGCAACCACAATAGCCTGGGTATCACGGCTTGACAGGTCTATACTCTGAATAAGCGGAATACCGAAAGCTGCGGTCTTACCTGTACCTGTCTGGGCAAGGGCAATAAGATCAGAGTTCTGGCTTTCCAAAAGGAAAGGGATGGTTTGCTCCTGCACAGGCATTGGCTGTGCAAAACCGAGTTCTTCAATGGCGCGACGGATTTCCTCACTAACGCCAAGTTCTTCGAATGTCTTCAATGATTTTTCTGTTTTTATTTTTACGAGTACACGCTTTGGGGAGGAGTGTTTGCTGACCACTAACACCTGTCACCTAACACCCAACACCCATTTGCGACTGCAAAGTTAATAAAAATAGGTGGAAAATTTGTCAATTTCGGATTTTTTCCATACTTTTGCACTAATAATTCCATTACATGGAGGCAAATGCCGTATTTTTCAATGAACTACAATACTTTTACTTTAGATAATGGACTAAGAATAATCCACCTTCCCTACCAAGGAGAGGTGGTTTATTGCGGTTATGCAGTAGCTGCCGGAACAAGCGATGAACTTGTTGGCGAAGAGGGACTGGCTCATTTCTGTGAACACATGACTTTCAAGGGAACCGACCACCTTACTTCTATTCAGGTCATCAACACTTTGGAGAGGGTAGGAGGCGAACTTAATGCTTTCACAAGCAAAGAAGAGACTTTTTACTATGCAGCTATCCTTCGCCAGCATTTTGGCAAAGCCGTAAAGCTTCTCACCGATATTGTTTTCAACAGCACCTATCCACAGCATGAGATCGACAAGGAAATGGAGGTGGTATGCGATGAGATAGAGAGCTATCGTGATTCTCCAGCAGAACTAATCTATGACGAGTTTGAGAACCGCATCTTCAACGGGCATCCTCTTGGTCATAACGTATTAGGCGACAAGGATACTGTGAGAGGATTCAAGTCAGAGGATTGTAAACGCTTCACGCAAAGGCTCTATCGTCCTGATAATGCCGTTTTCTATGTCTATGGCGATATAGATTTCAAGCAGTTGGTAAAGAAGTTGGAAATGCTTTCCGACAAGAAAAAGGACGGGGAGATAATACGCTGTGACAAGAGTTTTGAAGGACTGAAGGAGGAACTTTCAGGTAAGAGAGCTAACGACGATGAGCAACAGACTCATCAGGCTCATGTGATGATAGGCACGGCCTTCGGAAAGGATCTTGAGAAATGGCGTATTCCTCTTTACCTTACCAACAATATCCTTGGAGGTCCAAGTATGAACTCGCGCCTTAATCTTGAGCTTCGCGAGAAAAGAGGTCTTGTATATACGGTGGAAAGCATTATGACAAGCTATAAGGACTCTATACTCTGGACAGTTTATTTCGGCTGTGACCAGCATGATGTGAATCGCTGTATCAGACTCGTGAAGAGTCAGTTGGCAAAACTCTGTAATGCCCCTCTCTCGTCAGTAGCCCTCTCAAATGCCAAGAGGCAGATAAAGGGACAGATAGCCCTCGCATCTGAGAATAGGGAAAACTATGCAATTTCAATGGCAAAGCAGTTTCTGCACAGAGGTACTCTCAAAAGCATTGACAAGTTATACGAGAGAATTGATGCCGTCAAGGTGGAGGACATCTATCAGTTGGCAAATGAGATACTGAAAGAAGACAGACTCTTTACTCTTGTTTTTAGTTAAAAATAGCCGTTATTGCTAAATAATTGGGATAAAAAGAGTATATTTCAGAATTTATTGTTAATTTTGCATTCAAATGGCCGTTATCACAGAACATACAATCGACATCGAAAAGATTCTTGCCTCAAAAGTGGGCGATAAGATGAAGTTTATCCCTAAGAGCCTTGTGAACTGGCTTAAAAGGACAGTCCATCAGGAGGAGTTGAACGAATTCATCTGGAAAAGTAGGAATCATGAAGGTGCCGAATGGTTAGAGGAATGTGTTAAGTTCCTTGACATGAATCTTAATGTCGAGGGCTTTGAGAACCTTCCCGACAAGGATGACGCAAAACGCTATACCTTTGTCAGCAACCATCCTCTTGGTGGTGGTGACGGTGTTGCCCTTGGTGCTATCCTTGGCAGAAAATACGGCAATGATTTCAGATTGATTGTCAATGATATCCTTATGAATCTTCCGGGACTTGCCCCTCTCTGCATCCCAGTGAATAACACCACGAGCAAGAGGGAAAGGGCTTTAACCGCTATGCTGGAAACTGGATTTGCAAGCGAACATAACCTGCTATTGTTTCCTGCTGGATTGTGTTCACGAAAGATTGACGGTAAGATTCAGGATTTGGAATGGAAGAAGACATTTATCACAAAGAGCATAGAGGCACAGCGTGATATCGTGCCTATCCATTTCAGCGGACAGAATTCTGATAAATTCTATCGCATAGCAAATATCTGCAAGAAACTCCATCTGAAAGTGAATGTGGCAATGCTTTATCTTCCTGATGAGATGATAAAGAACAGGCATAATACGTTCTCAGTGAAGATCGGGAAGCCTATTCCTTGGCAGACATTCGACAAGAGCCGAAAGCCAAAGGATTGGGCTCAGTGGGTAAGAAAGCAGGTATATGAACTATAATTAACAATTAATAATTAACATGCCTTTCGCCTATACTGCGCCAGCTTCTTGCCCCTTACGGGGAAAGATGCCCACAGGGCAGAAAGGGGTCGTAATTATATGAAGGAAGAAGAAATAATACAACCAATTCCTAAAGAGTTGCTTATCAGCGAACTTACTCCTGAGAAGCAGCTCCGCATGACCAATAAGAGCAATAACCAGATTTTTATCGTTACGGCTCACGACTCTCCTAATGTAATGCAGGAGATAGGTCGTCTCAGAGAAATCGCTTTCCGTACTGCCGGCGGCGGTACTGGCAAGAGCGTTGATATCGATGAGTTCGACACATGCGAGAATTGCTATAAGCAGCTCATCGTGTGGAATCCTGACGATCAGGAAATCATCGGCGGCTACAGATACCTCATGGGTGACCAATGGCAGTACGATGAGAAGGGACAGCCTATCCTCGCTACAAGCCACATGTTCCATTTCTCTGAGAAATTCATCAAGGAATATGCTCCGAAAACCATTGAGCTTGGCCGTTCATGGGTAACGGTCGAGTACCAGAGCTCAAAGATGGGTGCTAAGAGCCTCTTTGCCCTCGACAACCTCTGGGATGGTCTTGGCGCACTCACCGTCATCAATCCGAATATGAAATACTATTTCGGCAAGATGACGATGTACCCTAACTACATCCGATTTGGCCGTGACCTTATATTATACTTCCTCAAGAAGCATTTCGACGACAAGGAAGGTCTCATCACTCCTATCAAGCCTCTCGCACTTGAAACTCCTGAGAATGAACTTGCACAGGTGTTCTGCGGACGTGATTTCAAGGAGGACTACCGAATCCTTAACGGAGGCATTCGTGCCCTTGGTTTCAACATTCCGCCACTCGTGAATGCCTATATGAACCTAAGCCCTACGATGAAGCTCTTCGGAACAGCTATCAACTACGGCTTTGGTGATGTTGAGGAGACAGGCATCCTTATCGCAGTAGATGAGATATTGGAAAGCAAGCGTGTTCGCCACATAGAATCTTTTGTAAAGGAACATCCTGAGGCTATGTGGATAACAAGTGGAGCGAGCAAAGTAGTATATAAGGACAAGACCTGTTAGGTTTTGTCCTTAATTCTTAATATGATATACAGCGATGAAAACACAAAACATTAATCCCGGAAAACGTGTAGATAACGAGTAACGGGTAACAATAAGGAAAATAGTGTAAGCTGCTGCCTATATTTATTATTTCTTATATAATAAGGTATATAAACTCCTTAGAAATATTCAGTAAATTTTTTGGCTATGCACTAAAATCCTTATTGTTACCCGTTACCTGTTATTGGCCGGGATTTTGCTTGACTGCTGAGAGAGACTCTTTTATGGTTTGTGGTTATCTAAAGTAAAGATAATGAAGCTGTTATGTGCAAGACTAGAGAGTGAATATAGGCGACTGATGGTCTCAATAGCATAACAATAAGCATTAATTCGTGGCTGATTCTCCTTGTTCGGTATGCATGAAAAACGCGGAAAAACGTGAAAACCATTCCAAAACCATCTCCCAAACTAAATACTGGCTTCAATGAGATTCTGCGAGAGCTTTCCAACTGCCTCCTATGCAGTTCCGTTGTACCTCCGTTGTAAGTCCGTTATAAGTCCGTTTCAGGTCCGTTCCTCTATTAGGCTTAAAAGCGAGGGTAGAGCGAAGGCATAACGAAGGCATTTCGAGGGCACAACAGCACTTCTAACCATGCAGTAACGGGTAACGGGTAACAATAAGGAATTTTGTGTTAGCGTACCTCATTTCAGGTCTTCAAGAATGTCCTCTCTGAGGAATGGCTTGAGCTCTTCCCAAGTAAGCACGAATGAAGGCATACCAACGGCATAGCAAGCAATCTCGTATTGCTGATAGGTGAATACAAGTCCTTTGCCTTTCTCGTCAGGGAATGGTGTCCAAGCAGGTAGCGGGATTAGACCTTTGCTTTCTTCAGGAAGCATGAGCTGTTCCATGAGTTGCTGGTCGGTTGTGATTTTTTCATCAGCATTCTCGTTGAAATACTCCTTGAGACCTTTCTTGAGCAATGGTTGCATGTCCTTGACGACATTATCCTTTAGGAAATCCTTTACTATGCTACCGTCAGAGAAACGGAAAGTAATGCCTCCCCAGCCGAATACACCGCCGTGGGCACCGCCTATATAAGCGTATTCCGTATCGTTGAAAACCACGAATGTGGAGTCCTCTGATGTCTTGGTTACATCCATTGAGTAATCCCAAGGAGTTACGCCCTCCTTGAACTCCTTACGCTGTTCTTCGGTGAGGGTAGTGTCTTCATCCCAATACTTGACTCTTTCGTCATAATCCTCCTTGGCCTGAGAGTTAAGCAGCTTGGAGACTGCCTTGCTGTAAAAGTCAAGCATGCTCTTTGCATCCTTCTCGTCACCGCTATATTTTGCAATTAGAGGCTTGGAGTCCTCCATTTGTGAACCTTGATAGCTTCGGATGCTGTTGCCGATAATATTGACAAGGGAATCACGAATAACTTGCGATACACTATCCTTTGCCACTGGCAATACGGCCTTGATGCTGATGTTGGCGTATTTGCTTGAATCGGAGAAGGTGTAGTTCTCAATCTCAAGGGGATATGCAAAGGCATCCTCGATTTCTGCTGTCTCTGCATTCTTATTGCCGCAAGAGGCAAAAGAAAGAGAAACTGCTGTTATTAGAAATAATAGTTTTGTTTTCATATTACTATCTACTTTACTCTTTACTCTTTACTCATTACTCTTTTATTTCCCATCATCATCTTGCAGAGCCTGTCTTGGAATATTCTGGCATCTGCCACAGGAGAATCCTCATGGATGATAGAGAATATATACCAATGACCGTCACGCCCCTGAAGGTAGCCTGAGAGTGACGAGCCGCCCTTTGTGACGAGAGTGCCTGTCTTTACGAATATCCTGTCCCGATATTCCGGTCTTGCCATTCTCGTGAGTAGTGAACCGCTTCTTGCACTTGCAGGAGAGGCGAGTGCCTCGTTGATGAAATAGTTCTTCAGCATCTCGTCATTATAGACGTAGCGGAGCATATCAACGAGTGTGTTGGCGGTGAGAAGGTTGTCGGGAGAAAGTCCTGAGCCGTCCTTATAGGCAAGCTGAGGCTTTACAGAACGTGGGAAAAGGCACTTCGTGGTGTCTTCTGGGGAGAGAATCTCGTTCCAGAATTTCTCGGTATAGTGCATCTTATCCCATACCATTTCCCTTTGGGGAAGAATACCCTTTTTCCAGTCGAGATGATAGAAAAGGGCATCGGCCTTGACATTGCTGCTATGTATGAGCATAGGAGTTATGACCTCCTTTATGTCGTGGGAAATCCTTGCAACATAGTGGTATCTTCCGTCTCCAAATTTACCTTTCGCCTTGGCTGAGTTCACGCTGTTGTCTTTCTTGAAGGATACGCCGTTAGCTGAAAGAGCCGCCATAAACTGCTTTGTGATGCGTTCTCTGCCTTTCATGAGGAGAGGAGCCTTGTGATAGGGAATATCCCATGTCTTGCCTGTAGGATGTGCCTTCAGCGTGTCCTCTCTTGCAAGGTTGAGGATTACGTTGCCCCTGAAGTTGCAGAATCCCTTGCTCTTCATCTGTTTGATGAGAGGAGTGAAGTCGTCAAAGAGAGGGTCGTCATCAGCTACAAGGAGGAGGGTGCCGACAAGTGTGTCGCGTTTCATCTCTCCTCTTATCTGGAGTGATACGTTATATCTGTAGTCCATTCCGAGAGTCTTGAGGGCTGCGACTGCTGTAGCTACCTTCATGCAAGAGGCAGGTGCCATACTCTTGTCAGCATGAAATTCATATACCTGTGACTCGGTTGTCGCATCATATACGCTGATGGCAATGAGTGATGTGTCGAGATTCCGTGGTATGTTCATCAGACTGTCGAGACGTCGTGCCATAATCGTGTCGCAGGCTCTCATCTCGGGAGTTATAATCGCCTTGGGTTCTGTTACTTCATCCTTATCCCCCCATGAAGTGTAAATCCAGTTGAATAGCCAACTGATACCCAAATATAAGATTATGATGATAGCCGCGAGCACACTAAGTGCTGCGGCTATACGTCCATATCTAAGTTTTATTTTCTTTGCCAATGTTCTTAGTTATAGTTCTCTACGAATGTGAAAAGTCTGCTCCATCTGATTCCGCCGAATCCTCTTCTGTCAGGGTCGCTTGACCACCAGATGAATATTGGCTTACCCACGATGTGGTCTTCTGGCACGAAGCCCCAATAGCGTGAGTCTGCTGAGTTATGGCGGTTGTCACCCTGCATCCAGTAGTAATCCAGTTTGAAGGTATAGGATGTAGCCACCTTGCCATTGATAAGAATCTGCCCCTTGTCATTAACCTGAAGGTCGTTACCCTCATACACCTTGATAGGGCGCTCGTAGATAGGGAGGTTCTTGAGAGTTAGCTTCACGCTCTCGCCCTTCTTAGGAATCCAGATAGGACCATAGTTGTCGCGTGTCCAGCCATAGTGACCGTTGAGAGGATAAAGGAAATCCCTTTCGTCCTCCGTGTATGGAGCTATTGATGCAACAATATCCTTTCGGCTCTTAAGAACTTCGTAGGCGTGTTTTGTAAGAGGCATATAGCCTGCTCGGCTGAGTTGTGCAAGGTCCTCGTTGCTTATACCGAGTTCCTTAAGCAGTTCGTCTGGAATGAGACTTACATTCAGTTTTACAACATATGAGTATTGAACGTTCTCCGGCTCTTTATTAGGCTTGCCATCCAGATAGATGATATGGTTCTTTATCTGAAGAGTCTGACCTGGGAGACCGACACATCTCTTTACATAGTTCTCACGACGATCTGTAGGGCGAGAGTCTATTCTGCCAAACTGATTTACCTTTGATGCGATAAAGCTACGTCCGTTCTGGTATATTTCAGAATACAGTTTGTAGCGTTCAAGATCTGATATGGAATCGAGTTTCGCTGATTTCTCGAAGGTGCTGTATAAATCAGGGTAGTATATCATCTGCTCTGGGTTGCTGATTTCGTAACCCTTTGATGCCAGATATGCCAATGTACCATACTTGTAGCAGAACTCGTAATAGTTAGTCTGGTATGCCTCTTCTGTCATGATGGAGTCACCAGCAGGGTAGTTGAATACTACGATGTCGTTCAGCTCTACCTTACCAAGACCCGGTGCTCTGCGGTAATCCCATTGAGGCCACTCTATGTATGACTTACAGCCAAGCACAGGCATAGTGTGCTGTGTGAGAGGCAATGTGAGCGGTGTCTGTGGAATGCGTGGGCCATAGCTTGCCTTGCTCACGAAGAGATAGTCGCCTGTAAGCAATGACTTCTCAAGTGAGCTTGAAGGAATCACATAGTTCTGGAAGAAGAAGAGATTGATGAAATATACCGCAACAAGGGCGAATACAAGAGCATCAACCCACGACATGATGAAACGCACAGGAGATTCCGCATCCTTCCACCATTGCCAATTTATCTTCTTGGTGATATAAGCATCATAGATGAATGGTATAACAATCAGTCCAAGCCAGCTTTTGAGCCAGAACAGAAAGAGGAGATAAAGCACCAGCACGACAATGAACTTTATCCACTGGAGCTTCATATTTTCTTGTTTCTTTTTCATTTTATTCTCTAGATTTTCTAGATGCCTCTAGACATTCTGGTATTTCTAGTTAGAACTTGAACATATCATCGATGGTCAGCAAACCCTGATGCTTGGCTGTGTACTCGGCTGCAAGAACGGCACCGAGGGCAAAGCCCTGACGGGAATGGGCATCGTGCGTGATGGTGATGACATCGGCAGGAGAGTCATAGCTGATGCTATGGATTCCCGGTACCTCGCCACGGCGAACGTCATCTATGCGGAGAACGTCTGGTGATGTCTCGTGAAGAGCCCACCTGTTCTTGCGGTCAATGCGCTCAACAATCTGTTCTGCAAGTGTGATAGCTGTACCGCTTGGTGCATCGAGCTTATGAATGTGATGAGTCTCCACCATGTTTACATCGTACTGTGGAAAGTCGTTCATAATCTTTGCTAGGTACTTGTTTACTGCAGAGAAAATGGCAACGCCTACGCTGAAGTTTGATGCCCAGAAAAGTGTCTTGCCTTCTTCTGAACATGCCTTGCGAACGTCATCGCCATGATCTTTGAGCCATGCTGTTGTTCCGCTGACTACCTTTACGCCTGCTTTCCAAGCCTTGAGGTAGTTTTCGTATGCAACTGCTGGGTTTGTAAACTCGATGGCAACGTCTGCAGAAGCGAAAGCTGGGCTTTCGAAATCTTGAAGGTTGTCAATATCAATAATGCTTACTATCTCGTGACCGCGGCTGAGGGCAATCTGTTCAATCATCTTACCCATCTTGCCGTATCCTATCAATGCTATTTTCATAACTTAATTCTCGTTTTGCTCTATAACGTTGTTTTCCTCATATGCTTCTGCTTCCGCAGCAGCAATGATATCCTCTCGGCTCATCTCCTTTGGCTCTGCCGTAACATCGGAGAGATCCATTTCCTCGTCGATTGTAGCCTCGAGTTGTTCTATCTGTTCATCAGACGATTCCTGTGATTCGTTTATTACAATGAAATCGTCCTTCTTTTCCTCTGTGTCAGGCACATTGAGCACAGGCTCCTCTTCCATCTTAGTGCGCTCTGTCTTTGCAGCAAAGATACTGTCAAGATAGGCAGAGTCTTTTTTCAGTCGTTTAAGCGTCTCCTCGCAGGCATGCTGCTGGCTTTCCTTCTTACTGAATCCTATACCTGTTGAGCCGTCGATTGTCTCAAGCACCACTGTGTATTTGAAGGTAGGTGATCCGTTCTGATCCTTTGACTGGTCTTCGAGGCGGAACGTCATCTGGATGCGGTTCTTCTGCGTCCATTCAATGAGTTTCGACTTGAAGTTTACTTCCTTGTATGCCATTTTGTCGATATTTATATATCGGCCGAGGATGCGTTCCTGCATGAATTTCATGCATGCATCGTAGCCACGGTCGAGATACATGGCTCCTACAAGGGCTTCGAAAGCATTGCCACCCATATAGCTGTTATGACTGGCAGAGCGTCCGGATGAGAGGATGAGACGGCTAAGACCTACTTCCTGTGCAAGTTTGCCGAGAGTCTCGCGCTGAACAAGCTTGGAACGTGTATTGGTAAGGAATCCTTCTGGCTTACCTGGGAAATGAGTATAGACGATATCTCCGACTACAGCATCGAGAATTGCGTCACCAAGGAATTCGAGTCGCTCGTTATTCAGTTTCTTGCCTTTTGGCTGGTCGCCTTTGCCTTTCTTGCCCTTGCTCTTCTTCGAGTCCTTTACCGGCTCGATAGGACCGCGATGTCCAATGCTCTTGTGCATGAGAGCGAGCTTGTAATAGGCAATGTTGTGTGGCAGGAAACCGATGATTTCTTCTAAAGCAAGATAAAGCTCCTTATCCTTGCGGAATGGGAGCTTTATCCTGTCGATTATATTATTCAGCATACTTCTTGAATATAACGCAAGCGTTGTGACCTCCGAATCCGAAAGTGTTGCTAAGTGCAGCACGTACCTCACGCTTCTGTGCCTTGTTGAAGGTGAAGTTCATCTTGTAGTCAATCTCTGGATCCTCGTCACCATCCTCGTGGTTGATTGTTGGAGGAATGATGTCTTCCTGTACAGACTTAACGCATACCATAGCCTCCAAAGCACCGGCAGCACCAAGGAGGTGACCTGTCATTGACTTTGTAGAAGAGATGTTGAGCTTGTATGCCCAGTCTCCGAAGAGGTCCTTGATAGCCTTGGCCTCAGAGATATCACCTACAGGAGTAGATGTACCGTGAACGTTGATATAGTCGATATCCTCTGGCTTCAACTCAGCGTCTGCCAATGCCTCTGACATTACGATCTTTGCACCGAGACCCTCTGGGTGAGAAGCTGTGATGTGATAAGCGTCGGCTGACATACCTGCACCAACCATCTCGCAGTATATCTTAGCACCGCGAGCCTTTGCGTGCTCAAGTTCCTCAAGGATAATACATGCAGAACCCTCACCCATTACGAATCCGTCACGGCTTGCTGAGAATGGACGGCTTGCCTTCTGTGGCTCGTCATTACGGGTAGAGAGAGCGTGCATTGATGTGAAGCCACCAAGACCTGGGTCTGTGATTACTGCCTCAGCACCACCGCTAACGATGATATTTGCCTTACCAAGACGAATGAGGTTGAAGGCATCAGCAAGGGCATTGCTTGAAGAAGCACATGCAGATGTTGTTGCATAGTTAGGACCGTGGAAACCGTACTTGATAGAGATATGTCCAGGTGCGATGTCACCAATCATCTTTGGGATGAAGAATGGTCCGAACTTAGGTGCATCCTTGTGCTGTGAGAAGTATTCGAGCTCCTCCTGCATAGTTCTGAGTCCACCGATACCTACACCATATACTACACCGACACGGTTCTTGTCGATAGTTTCGAGATCCATCTGTGAGTCCTCGATAGCCATTGTTGCGGCAGCAAGGGCAAACTGACAGAATTTATCCATCTTACGGGCTTCCTTGCGGTCAATCCACTTTGATGCGTCAAAGTCCTTTACCTCGCAAGCGAAGTTGGTCTTATAGCGAGAAGCGTCAAACTGCTTGATTGTGTCAGCACCGCTAACGCCGGCAAGCAGGTTCTTCCAGGTCTCCTCTGCTGAAAGTCCAAGTGGTGTAATGGCGCCAAGGCCAGTTACTACTACTCTTTTCAATTCCATTTTTATACCTTTGTGTGTTGTATTAAAAAAAAGAATGATGATTGGGCGATAAGATTTTTATCGACCAACCATCACCCGTTGTTCTATCATGCAATCTTGAACAAAGATAGTAATCCGTGATTACTTACCAGCGTTCTCGATGTATGCGATAGCGTCGCCTACAGTCTGAATCTTCTCAGCGTCTGAATCAGGAATAGTTACACCGAACTCCTTCTCCAGCTCCATGATGAGCTCTACTGTATCGAGAGAATCTGCACCGAGGTCATTTGTGAATGATGCCTCGTCCTTTACTTCTGCTGCATCTACACCAAGCTTATCAACGATGATGGCAACAACCTTTTCTTTAATTTCTGACATAATTGTAAAAATGTTTGTTAATAAATTATTCTATTCTAGTATATTAATTCTTTCTTTACTTGGGGGCAAAACTACGTGCTCGTTCGTAAAAACAGGCGCACGTTTTCAATTTGCGAGTGCTTCTTCGCACGATGCAAATAGTGCGTGTCTGTTTTCAAAACTGGCGCACGTTTTCAATTTGCGAGTGCAAAGTAACAAACTTTTCTGCACATAAGCAAATATTTTTGGAAAAAAAGTGCCTTTTATTGCTCAAATACCTATATTGTGTGCAAATTTTTGCTCAAAATAGGGCATTTTTTACTTTTTTTCTTGTTCCAAAACAATGCTTTTTTTATTTTGCCGTGTCAGTTTCCAAGACTTCCAACGCTTTCTTTATTATATCGCTGCTCTCGTTCCATACATGGAAGTATTCCGTGAGATCCCATAGGTCTCTTGCTACGAGCGACTTGAGCTGCGGACGGAGGTATGCAAGTGTTTTCTCCTTCTCTTGCTCGTCCTTCGGTTCTATCTTCTTTTTCTTTCCTTCCTCAAAGATAGTTTTGATATAGCTCTCCGGAACCTGATACTTTGCGTTGAAGTCGTCGAATGTCTTATACTGCTTTTTAAGCTGTGTGCGGTTCTTGTCCATATACTTCAGGTTCGCATTCACGATAACCTGCTTGGCAGCCAACTGCCTGTGGAAATCCGTATAGCGTGTAGTGTCCAGAGGCACGAAATAGTCTGGCATGATACCGCCGCCGCCATACACTATGCGATGCTTCTTCAGAGTCTCGAACTTGAGTGAGTCGGCAAAATGTATGCTGTCGGCATTGGTGAACTCACCGCGCTTGAAGCGGTCGTCAAGATCATGGGCGTATGCCTCCTTATCACCTTTTTTATATGGCTTCTGAATACAGCGTCCTGACGGGGTGTAGTAATGTGCCACAGTCAAGCGTATCATACTGCCGTCCGGGAGTTCCATAGGCTTCTGCACGAGGCCCTTGCCGAATGTCCTGCGACCTACGATTATTCCTCGGTCCTGATCCTGAATGGCTCCGCTTACAATCTCTGCTGCTGATGCCGTGAACTCATTTGTAAGTACGACAACCCTGCCTTCCCTCATCATTCCATTGCCTTTTGCCCTGAACTCCTGACGCTGCATAACCCTGCCCTTGGTATATACTATCAGCTCGTCGGCTGCGAGGAACTCGTTGGCGATGTCAACGGCTGCCTGCAGATAGCCTCCACCGTTATCCTCAAGGTCGATGATGATATCGCGCATTTGCGGACGTATCATATATACCGCGTCAACGCTCTTTACTGGTATCTTGTCTCTTTTCACCGTGAAAGTCAGCACATCCTTGATGTCATTCCTTACAATACCGAGCTTCACGCTTGTGCCCTTCGGACCGCGAAGACGTTTCATTATTTCTTCCTGCGACATCTTCACGCCCGCAATGGCAGTATCGTTGACCGTGATGATGCGGTCGCCTGCAATGATACCTACCTTCTCTGAAGGACCGTTTATAATAGGCTGTATGACCACAAGTGTGTCCTCAAGGATGTTGAACGAAACGCCGATACCCTCGAATTCTCCTTGTAATGGTTCGTTGAAAGCCTTTACCTCCTTTGGCGTAGCGTATGTGGAATGAGGGTCCAAGTCCTCAAGCATACCTCTCAGACCTGCCTCCGTCATCTTCTGAGTATCCACGGAATCAACATACAGATTCTCGATGTATGCCATTGCCGTGATATATTTCAGTACGGCTTCCTTGTCCTTGATGCCTTGAAGATACTGAAAGAACTGAAGCATGTTCGCCCTGTTGGCGTCAATGTTCTGCCGCGGCTGGGCATTCATGCTCAATACCGACAATATTGTTATTACAATTATTGCTATTCTCTTCATAATGAAAGCCCCCTGCCAACTTCCCCGAGGGGAAGGGATTTTTATATAGCTTTTATCGCTATGTGGGGTATTTTATATGTTTATTACTATCTAAAGCCTCTCCCCCTCGGGGGAGTCGGAGGGGGGCCTTAATCATACACTTCTTCTTCCTCCGGAATGTCTTCTTCTATGACAAGGTTGTCGATGATGAAGTTCTGACGCTCCATCGTGTTCTTGCCCATGTAGTATGCAAGAAGCTTCTCCACCTCATCGCCTTTGTGCAGAGTTACCTGCTCAAGACGTATGTCCGGACCTATGAAACCCGCAAACTCGTCAGGAGATATCTCGCCAAGTCCCTTGAATCGTGTAATCTCAGGGTCTGGTCCCAACTCTTGTATAGCCTGTATTCTTTCCTCGTCGCTATAGCAATAGCGTGTGATATAGTCCTTCTGCTTCTCACCTCTTGCCTTGAGCTTCTCATCCTCAGCGGCAATCACCTTCTTGTTCTTTATCTTCGCACGCTTGTTGCGCACACGGAACAGAGGCGTCTGCAATACATACACGTGACCTTTCTTTATAAGGTCAGGGAAGAACTGAAGGAAGAACGTTATTATAAGGAGTCGGATGTGCATACCATCCACATCGGCATCGGTAGCCACTATCACCTTATTATATCTAAGGCCGTCAAGACCTTCCTCTATGTCGAGGGCTGCCTGAAGAAGATTGAACTCCTCATTCTCATAAACCACCTTCTTTGTCAGACCGTAGCAGTTGAGCGGCTTACCGCGAAGAGAGAACACAGCCTGTGTGTTCACGTCACGGCTCTTTGTGATACTTCCGCTGGCTGAGTCACCCTCTGTGATGAAGATGCTTGACTCTTCCTTACGGTCGTTCTTCACGTCAGAATAGTGGATACGGCAGTCGCGCAGCTTACGGTTATGCAGGTTAGCCTTCTTCGCACGTTCACGTGCAAGCTTTGTAACGCCAGCCATAGCCTTGCGCTCCTTCTCACTCTCGGTAATCTTCTGTATGATGATTTCCGCAATATCAGGATTACGATGCAGATAGTTGTCCACCTCCTGCTTGATGAAATCACCTACATATTTATTCACGGAAACACCGTCAGGCGACATGTTCAGCGAACCGAGTTTGATCTTTGTCTGTGACTCGAACATCGGCTCTTCCACGTTCACGGCAATGGCAGCCACAAGACCTGTACGGATATCGCCATACTCAAAGTTCTTGTTCGAGAACTCCTTGATAGTCTTTGCTATATGCTCCTTGAAGGCACTTTGGTGAGTACCTCCCTGTGTGGTATGCTGGCCGTTAACGAATGAGTGATATTCCTCACCATACTGGTTGGTGTGGGTAAACGCAATCTCAATGTCCTCGCCCTTGATGTGAATGATAGGGTAGAGGGCATCGCTTGTCATATTGTCTTTCAGAAGGTCCTCAAGTCCGTTGCGTGAGATAATCCTTCTGCCGTTATACATAATCGTGAGACCCGTGTTCAGATACGTGTAGTTCCTGAGCATGGTCTCTATGATGTCATTATGGAAGCTGTAGTTATGGAACAGGGTATCGTCCGGCTCAAAGTATATGTATGTGCCGTTCTCGTCCTCTGTAGGAACGGTAGTGTCGTCAACGAGCTTTCCCCTCTCGAACTTTGCCGTCCTTACCATTCCGTCACGATATGAGCGAACCTCGAAGTGGGTACTGAGGAAGTTGACAGCCTTGATACCCACGCCGTTCATGCCGACCGACTTCTTGAAAGCCTTTGAGTCGTACTTACCGCCGGTATTCAACTGGCTCACAGCCTCAATCATCTTACCCTGCGGGATGCCACGACCATAGTCACGCAAGCTCACGCACTTGTTATCGGTGATATCCACCTCGATGCGCTTGCCCGCATTCATACGGAACTCGTCAATGGAGTTATCGATAGCCTCCTTGAGAAGAACGTAGATACCATCCTCTGTGTGAGAACCGTCACCGAGACGTCCGATATACATACCAGGACGGGTACGGATATGGTCAACGTCACTCAGGTGGGTGATGTTATCGTCGTTGTACTGTACAGTCTCCTCTATCTGTTCTTTATCTATGATTTCTTCGCTCATTTCTTTCCTAATTTTCAATTGTCAATTATCAATTGTCAATTAATCTTAGAAGTATAGCTTCTAAGTCTCATAACCTCTCTTGAGTCGAGGTACTGCCATTGTCCGAGCACACCTTCGTTTGTCTCCATCATCGGCAGGGCGAGAGCCTTCTCGAAACCATACTTCTGATACCATTGTATGAGGTCGCTAAAGATGAGAGCATTGGCACCCTTTGCCCTGTATTCCGGAAGCACGCCGCAAAGCAGGAGGTTAACGGTCTTCGTGTCGTGGAACTTCAGAGCCTTCAGCAGATGATACCAGCCGAAAGGCAGCAGCTTACCGATCTTCGTCTTCTTCAATGCCTCAGAGAAAGAAGGGAAGCTGACACCGAATCCCACCATCTCACCATCCCTGTTGTCATCAACCACGATAGTGATGAGGTTCAGGTCGGCAAGTGATATGTAGTTTTTTATAAGGTCGTCAACCTGCGCATCGTCAAGACGAGAGTAGTTATACAGGTGGCTATAGCAAGTGTTCAGGATGTCGAAGAACTTCTTGCCCATACCACCGCTAACAAGCTCCTTCTTCGTCATCTTGCGAGCACGGAGGTTATAGCGCTTCTCAATCATGGCAGCCACCTTGGCGAATTTCTCAGGAACCTCATCAGGCACCTTAATCTCCAGCTGCACCCAGTCGTTCTCCTTCGTGAACCCGCCCATCTTCTCCATGTGCTCCTGATAGTATGCGAAGTTATGGTTAGAGTGCATAGAAGCCATATAGTCAAATCCGCTTACCTGAAGTCCCTCACGGTCCATATCGGTAAAGCCGAGCGGACCGATTATATTCTCCAATCCGCGAGCCCTGCCATACTCCTTCACCTTGTTGATGAGGGCAGTAGAAACCTCAATGTCGTCAATGAAGTCAAACCATCCGAAGCGCACAGCCTTCAAGCCCCATGTCTCGTTAGCACGCTTGTTGATTATAGCAGCAATACGTCCCACAGGCTTCCCGTCACGATAAGCGATATAATACTCCGCCTCGCAGAAAGCGAAAGCAGGGTTCTTGTCACTTCTCAACGTGTCAATCTCACCCATTTCGAGATATGGGATATCGGTTGGAGAATCCTTGTAAAGTTCGGTATGGAATCTGATGAACTCCTTGAGTTCTTTGTTATTGCTAACAGTTTTAATTACAATATTCGACATTGTTATATAGGCAGATTTTTGACTTTTTTATTATATATTGTGCAAAGAATCTTCGCATAAAAGCGAAAGTGCGTGTCAGTCTTAATGAAGACTGGCGCACGGTCTTTGATTCGCTGAGTGCAAAATTAGTAAAAAACTCCCATTTAGCCAAATTTCTGAGCAAAAAAGCGGAATTTCCCCCGAAATTAATTTATTGCAAGAATGTTCTCAAAAAGCGGATAGATTAGTTTCTCCTTTGCCAAATAGAATCAAAAAACAATCTGTTGTGCCAACATAATCCCAGAAAACGTATCGATAACAGGTAACGGGTAACAATAAGAAAAATAGTGTAAGCTGCTGCCCATATTTATTATTTCTTTATATAATAAGGTATATAAACTCCTTAGAAGATTTCAGTAAAATTTGGCCATGCACTAAAATCCTTATTGTTACCTGTTACTTGTTACTGGTCGGGATTAATGAGGCTGTTATACAAAATTAGAGAGCAAAATATGGGCAGCTGATAGTCTCAATAACATAACAATAAGCATAAATTTCTAGCAGATTCGCCTTATTCTGAATGCTTGAAAAACGACGAAAAACGATGTAAAACGCGAAAAGCATTCCAAAGTCATCTCCCCAAAATCAATACTGGCTTTAATGAGATTCTGCGAGAACTTTCTCATCCCTCCGATGCTGTTCCATTGTAGGTCCGTTCCAGGTCCGTTGTAAGTCCGTTCCAGGTCCGTTGATCCTATAGTCCTAGGAGTGGACTCAGAGCGAAGGCATAACGAAGGCACAACGGCAAGGATTTTAGTGTTAGCGTATCTCATTTCAGACATAGTACCCCCATCTGGATATGCTCTGTTGGGTGGGACTATTAATTATTCTGGTTAGCCTTTGAAAATGGAAGAGAAAAAGTCATGTGAAAATTTGGATTTATCAGGAATTATTACTGCCCGTAAATTAATATAACTTACTTTCCATCGAGAATTAGAATATTGGTAAGCAATAAATAAGACAAAAACAATAAAACTGCTAGCGTTAAGGTTGTGATTGACTTTTTTCTGTATCTTGATATTGAGGCTCTTCATTGTGAAGCGAGAGCCTTTTCAAGTCAAATGGTCAAATGGTCAAATAGTCAAACATTTTTTACACACACCCTATATGTGAATTGACAATTGATAATTGAAAATTGATAATTTTTCGCAAAGGCTCAACAAACTAAAGCAAGTGTTCGCTTAGGCATCAAGCTGAAGCAAGTCGTCAAACTCACGTTAATTATGTTGATTTAGGATATATTTGATAGAAAATGCTTTATGGATTCTTGAAATCCAGTTCTAATTGAATGATACGATTATCTTTCTTCCCGTTATTCTTTATACTGTATAATAGTTCATCAAAACCTTTTATAACATCGTAGGGATACTCGATATTTAAATCGGAATAATACAGCATACAAATACCATGTTTTTTACATAACTCTTTTTTTAGGACATCCCGTTCTATTATATCTTCTAGGCCTGCATCTCCTCCGAAAAAGGACATACTTTTAAAATGTTGCATACCCTGGCATTCTATTGCAATATTATAATCAGGGAGATAGAAATCCAACGGCATTGTACGTCCTCTTTTTAACCATGAGAATTGTTTTTCTCTTTCATATTTGAAGGAATGCCTATCAAGAAATTTTCGAATGTCATATTCTTGCTTACTTTCTATATTTAGAATTGTACATTGGGAACACTTACCTCCACGTAGCAAATAGTTGGGACTGATTTCAAAAACTCCATGAACTGGACATATTACTTTAATTAATGTATTATTGTTCACATATTGTACTTGGCTATAATTGTATTCTGGGTGGATTTTCTTTGCTTTTTCAATATATTCTTCTGTTGTATATGCCCAGCTTCTATGTGCACATTCTGGACAGTTACACCCAGAAAGATGTCTGTTTGGAGTTTGCCAGAATTCACCATGCTCAGGACAAATTATACATATTTTGTCATGGGCACTAATATATTTAGCTTTTGAATAATCATATTTGTCCCCATGAATTTTTAATGCCTTACCAACAAAGTCGTTAGCATTTTTCTGTATTTGTAATGCTGAATTAAATTCCGTTGCACATTTTTTACACCCATTTCCTCGAAGAAATGAATTCGGTATCACTTGTAAATCACCATGTTTATAACAAGTCACGCAAACTTTTGTATAGATGTCTCTATAAATGCTTTTTGAGTAACTGTATTTGTCTCCATGTATTTCTTTTGCTTTTGCAATAAATCCTTTTGTGTCTAATTGGTAATTCGGCATATTACATTTAGGACATCCACTTTTGAAATGGGCTGTTATCGTTTTGTAATATGGACCGTGTTCAGGACAAATAACACATATTTTGTTATTGTCCCTCTTTTCAAGATTTGTGTTACTATAATTGTATTTTTTGCCATAGATAAGTTCGTGCTTCTGTATGAATTCATTTGTTGAATATCTACCACTACCTCCACATCTTTGGCAACCACTACCAGAAAGATGACTACATGCTTTTATTGAAAACACTCCATGAATAGGACATTTAATTTTTACTTTGTCATTTAATATGGTGAATTCAGTTAACGTATAGTCATATTTGTTTCCATGAATTTCTCTTGCTTTTTGTACAAATTCTTCTTTGGATAAGTTTGCGTTGGGACGTGAACATCTTGGGCATCCACGACCATGTAGATGCTTGTCTGGTGCTTGCCAAAATTCACCATGTTCATTGCAAATAATACATACATGGTCTTTTGCTTTTGTGTATATAACTTTAGAATAGTCATATTTTTCTCCATGTATTAGCCTCGCTTTTTGTATGAATTGCTCAGTTGTAAGCTTTTTGACCATAACTAATATAAAGGTATTTAGTTCCCTGAAGAGACATGTAAAAGGATTGCCCCAATTGCTGTTAGATGTAGAAGTTATAAAACCATTCCGAATGGTAGGCTTGTTTTTTATGTGAACCCCTGATGTGTTTTTTGTTTCCTCTCTTAAAAACGTTGGGTTATTCCGCTTTCTCAAGAATAGCCTTCCACTCCTCGAAGCTATGCACATCGAATTTGCTCCATGTGGCAGCAAACTGATAGGAGTAATGCTGTCCGGGATTTAGGGTGGCGATAGCAAGGAGATGATCCTGCTCGTGCTTGAACTTTGTTGCCTCAGGACATCTTGCTCCTATGTAGATAACGCCATCTGAGCCGTCTTTCTTCACCATAGTGGGGTCTTGGTAGTCCTCGTAGGCTATGTAGTGGTATTTCTTGTCGGCATAGACTTTGGGGTTCTCCTTGTGCACCACGATGCCCACGGCTATCTGCATCTTGCGGTCGAGACCTTCATACCATACCTCGCACGTATTGAATCGCTTGCCTTTTTCTACTGATATTATCCTATGCTCGGTGTAGTGAATGGAATCGCCATTCTGAAGCCTGTAGCCAACAGGCTTTAGGGTTACGTGTATCTTCAATCGCTCTGGTGTCTGCTCCAAGAACTCGCATTTCTCCCAACTCCAAGGGAAGATAATCTTACCGTCGGTATCAAGCAAGGCAGGTGTGCAACAGCCGAGACTTGCCCCTACGGCATAGCAGTCCATACCGTTGCCCCAGTCCTCGTGGAAAGACTTCATCTTCACGCCCTTAGGTGGCATGTGAAGACGGTAGCGGAGGTCAACGATGGTGTCGTGAGTGTTCTTTACCCAGATATCATATCCGAACAGTTGCTGTCCTGATTTCTGTACGGCAGGACCATACATGCGATAGGCGCACCACTCGTTTTCCCATGTGAGGTCGTCCATTCGGTTTGGGTATATCTTGCCAAAGACAGAAGCCTTCTTGGGAGTATCGAAGACGGGAAGGGCAAGCAACTGCTGTATCAAGGTCTTTGCCATTCGCTCATGACCGAGATCGTTAGGATGAAGACGGTCGGTATTGGCATCCTTGAAGAACTTGGCATATTCGTCAGCCATAGGGTAGAGGCCGCAGAGGGCATTCATGTCAATGACAGGCACAGCCCAGATGTTTGAAGCCTCCTTGACGGCATCAACATATTCCTTGAGATAAATGCCACATTGGTTGGTATAATCCTCGGAGCATTGCCAGTTCTTGTCGTTGGCATGGAAGTTCTGACGGTGTATAGGGGTGAGGAGCACTATCTGCTTGTCGGGGTACATTCGCTTCACCTTGTCGAGAGCGATATTGATACGTCCGCGATATGTGTCCTTGTCCATGCACATATACTGGCGCTTACGCTTGGTCATCGTCTTTGGCTGTCCATGACCATACATCACCTCCTCCTCTTTCTCCGTGTACCATTCGCCTATCTTCACGCCGTTGTTATAGTCGTTAGTGCCCATGAAGATGATGATTGCATCCACGGAATCCCCATGCTCTTTCATGCACTCCTCAGCCTGACGCGGGATATCATCCCACATACGTCCGCTTCTTGCATATACATACGGCGTTATGCCGAGCCATTCCTGAAGGAAAGTCCAGTATTTCTTCTTCGATGCCTTATTGCGAGGGTCGGTTATAGAGTCTCCGAAATAGGCTACGCGTTTGCCTTGCCAGGGGTGGAAGCCCCCTCCCCAACCCTCCCCGAGGGGAGGGAGGGTTGTAGAATGTATGGCAGCTAATGGGCATACTGCCAATATCGCGAGTATTATGAATAGTTTCTTATACATAGTCGGTTTTAGTTTAGATATGCAAAGATACACAATATTCATGAGACCTCCAAGGAAATTCGGGAAATAGTGAAAAAGTACGTTCTCCCCAAGGCGATATAAGACTTTAACCATTAACCGATAGTATATGCACAGACACAATCCATCCCGAAAGTTTTTGATACTTCCGGGATGAATTGATTATTGACAGATTATTCTTCCTTGCGCAGGATAGCGGCTGCAGCCACAAGATTCTTGAGGCTCTCTACAGTCTCTTGTTCTCCACGAGTCTTCAGTCCGCAGTCGGGGTTCACCCATACGTTAGCTGATGGTATTTTTGCCACAATCTTATGCAAAGTATCAACAATCTCGTTGACTGATGGCACACGTGGCGAGTGGATGTCATACACACCAGGACCTACTTGTGTCTCAAAGTTTGCCGCTTTGAGCGCGTCAAGCAATTTGAGGTCTGAACGGCTAGCCTCGAATGTGATGACATCAGCATCCATGTTGTCTATGTCCTTGACTATGTCGCTGAACTCGCTATAACACATGTGGGTGTGTATCTGCGTTTCGGGCTTTACGCCAGAGTGAACAAGTCTGAATGCAGGTATTGCCCAGTCAAGGTATTCGCTATGCCATGCACTTTTGCGTAATGGAAGTTTCTCACGTAATGCGGCCTCGTCAACCTGTATTATCTTTATTCCGCCACGCTCAAGGTCGAGTACCTCGTCCCTGATGGCGAGGGCAATCTGTAATGCCTGTTCTTTAAGTGAAACATCCTCGCGTGGGAACGACCAATTGAGTATGGTGACCGGACCTGTGAGCATTCCTTTCACAGGCTTGTCGGTTAGGCTTTGGGCATATACAGACCACTCCACGGTGATTGGTGACTTGCGGCTCACGTCGCTCCATACTACTGGTGGCTTTACGCAACGTGTACCGTAGCTCTGAACCCATGCGTTCTGTGTAAACACATAACCGTCCAGTTTTGAGCCGAAATACTCCACCATGTCGTTGCGCTCAAACTCTCCATGCACCAGCACGTCAAAGCCCAATTGCTCTTGCAACCTTATACATTCGGTTATCTTCTTTTGGTTGTATTCTACATACTCTTCACGTGTGATTGTACCCTTCTTAAGTGCGGCACGCTTTGCCCTGACTTCTGCGGTCTGTGGGAAAGAGCCGATAGTGGTCGTTGGGAAGGCTGGCAGGTTGAGTATTCCCTCCTGTATCTTGCGGCGCTCACTACGGCTTGGTCGGCGCTCGAAGTCTGCGGTCGAAAGTTGGTTGACATTCTGGCGTACCTCGCTATTGCCCTTGGTACGCGGTTTTGCAAATAGCGCCTTGTTCTCCTGAAGACCATTGCCATTGGCAATATCAGAAAGTTCCGTGAGTTTCTCCTCGGCAAAAGCGAAGTGGCGTAGTATTTCTTCTGATAGTTTCTCTTCAGAGCCTACTGTATATGGCACATGTAATAGCGAGCATGATGTGCCGATGACGATATTGTCTGCTGGCACGACCTTCTCTATCTCCTTAAGCAACTCAAGCTTGTCTGTATAGTTGGCACGCCAAATGTTCTTGCCGTTCACGATGCCGGCAAAGAGCAATACATTCTTTGGGAATCTGCCTTGTATCAATTCCAATGTCTTGCGTCCCTCGATGAAGTCAAGTCCTATGCCGTCAAAGCCAAGTTCTATAACGTCAGCATACGCCTCGCGGATATCGCCAAAGTAGGTCTGTAGCAAAATTTTCAGTCCGCTTTCTTTTCTTATACGGCTAATGAGGTCTGAATAAATTGCCTTGAAGAGGTTGCGCTGCTCATTATTTAGTTCGAGTACCAGAGACGGTTCTGCAAAGCTTACCCACTCAGCTCCAGCCTCGGCCAATTTGAGTGCTACTTGTGCGTATGCCTCGGCTGCCTGAATTGCAAAATCCTTGGCACGCTTACTGCCTGTGTATCTTGCAAGAGATAGGAAAGTAAATGAACCTGTCAGTACGGGGACAGTCTGATAACCAGCCGCATTTGCCTCGTTGTATTCCTCCACAGGCTTTATGTAGTCATTAACCGTGAATACTGTGGTGTCGTCAATCTCTGGCTCAATATAGTGATAGTTGGTATTGAACCATTTTTTCATAGGTAGTGCCTTCACGTCGCCTTTCTTGCCCTGATAGCCGTGTGAGGCCGCGAAATATGTCTCAATGCGACCAAGTCCCAGATTGCGGTAGCGTGCTGGTACCACACCGAAGATAAATGCCGTATCAAGTACGTTGTCGTAGAACGAGAAGTCGTTTGATGGGATGAAGGTAATTCCTGCATCTTTCTGTTTCTTCCAGCCATAGCGACGCAAGTCCGCTGCGACCTGACGTAGTTCCCCCTCGCTAATGTCGCCTTTGAAGAATGATTCACTCGCGAACTTGAGTTCGCGTTTTTTTCCAATACGTGGAAAACCGATTACTGATGTCTTTCTTTTTGTCATACGTTCCTGTTTTTTTATTGTATTCTTGTTATTTTCATGGTGCAAAGGTATGAAAAGAATTATTTCGTTGCAAAATAATTCTGCAACTTCAGGAAAATATGCTTTGTTTGTACTAGGATCTATAACGAGTGCAGAATATTATCCTGCGCAATCGAGAAAGAAACAGGAAAGATAAAAGAAAAATCCCACACTATCAAGGAAAATTCTTGATGGTGTGGGAATAGTTATGTTAATAACAGCGGAGTATGTGTCAGGTTTAATGGATGGCCTTATACCATCGCCTCCACAAGTGCCTGAAGCTGAGGGATGTCAGACTCCTTCATGCGGCTCCAGATGGTAACGGTAGGCTCTACGATTTCGATGTCCTTGCAGCCTTCGAGGAGTTTCTTCATAGTCTTGGCAGCTGTAGGAGCCCAAGAGCCGTTCTCTATGATGCCAACCTTACGCTTCTGGTATGCCTTCATCTCAAGATGATGGATGAAATCGTACATTGGAGGGAATACGCTTGCATCGTAGCTTGCAGCGGCAAGTACAAGACGGTTCATGCGGAAAGCATCCTCGATAGCCTCTGCCATGTCATCGCGGCAAAGGTCGGTTATTGCCACCTTACCAATGTTCTTCTCACGGAACATCTCCGCTACCTTCTCAGCCACTACCTTTGTTCCTCCGTGGATAGAAGCGTATGCAATGAGAACGCCCTCTGTCTCAACACCGTACTTTGACCATGTGTCGTAGAGACCGATGTAATATGCGAGGTTCTCCTTGAGGATAGGACCGTGGAGAGGACAGATAATCTGTATGTCGAGAGCAGATGCAGCCTTCAGAAGTTTCTGTACCTGCATACCATATTTTCCGCAGATGTTGAAGTAATAGCGGCGAGCCTCACAAGCCCAGTCCTCGTCGGCACTCAGAGCACCGAACTTGCCAAAGCCGTCGGCAGAGAACAGTACCTTGTCCTTTGAGTCATAGCTCACCATTACCTCTGGCCAATGCACCATAGGGGCAGCCACAAAGGTGAGGGTATGCTCGCCAAGCTCAAGTGTATCGCCGTTCTTTATCTCAAGGCAGTTGGCTTTAAGGTCTTTCGTTGGGAAGAAGTTGCCAAGCATAGTGATAGCCTTGCCTGAAGTAACGATTTTCACCTCCGGATATTTTTCAACCACCTCTGCAATGAGAGAGGCATGGTCAGGCTCCATGTGGTGAGCCACGAGATATGCAGGCTTACGGCCGGCAAGAGCCTCTTCAAGGTTAGCCCACCATTCCTTATCCTTGCGGGCATCGGCAGTATCCATGATTGCTATCTTCTCATCCTCGATGAGGTATGAGTTGTATGCCATTCCGTTTGGCACTTCGTACTGGCTCTCGAAGAGATCGATGTCAAGGTCATCAACGCCAATATACTTGATTGTAGGTGTGATATTATTTACCATTTACTATTTAACTATTTACTAATTACTATTTACAAATCGACCACAAAGATACAAATAACTTTTCAATTCTCAAAAAAACAAAGAATAAAGTTTTTATTGAAATTGAAATTATTACAAATTGGTGTTCTTTATAAAAACAAAAAACATAAAAAAGCTAATCAATTAATAATTAACAATTAACAATTAACAATTGCGAAGCTTGATGAGCTTGCGAATAATTAACATGCGGCTTTTTCCTGTTTTTGTCTTATTATAACGTCAGTTCGACGAATTCAAAATTCTTTAATAAACGCAACTTTGTTGCTTGGTTTTACAGAAAATTAATCACGATGACCAAAAAATTTAGCCCAGAAAATTTAAATTTTCTGGTAATTTTCTAAAAATTTTTGTTCCGTCAACAGCAGCTTGCTGCTAAAACAACATAGCTATAATTATTCGCTGAAGCTCATCAAGCTGAAGCAAGTCGTCGAACTGACGTTAATTAACAATTAACATGCGGTTCTTATTGTTTTTGTCTTATTATAACTCAAATTCCTGATGAACGGTAAGTTGCATTGGTTAGCGGATAGTAATAAAATGGGATAGCATTAAAAAGGCAACCTCAAAGATGAGATTGCCTTTTAGTTCTAAACGCTATGCGTGCGGAGTCTTAAGGAAGGCTGATAGCCTCGTTAGGACAAACGTCAGCACATGTGCCACACTCTGTGCAGAGATCTGGGTTGATTGAATAGATATCGCCCTCAGAGATAGCCTCAGATGGACACTCGCTAATACATGTACCGCATGCAATGCAGTCGTCGCTAATTACGTAAGCCATAATGTTTTTGTTTTATTATTAATACTATTTTTGTTTCAATTAACGATGCAAAGATAGTATTTTCTTTTGGAAATACCTAAAAATAATGAGGAAAATTTCAAAAAAAGTTCATTTTTTCTCTTTGTCAAGGGGACAAATACCTTTTTGTAGGTATTGAACAATGTTCGTTATTCGAAATAGAACGTAAGTGCTATGATACTGCTTCGCGCAGAACTGACGGAAGATGCGAAGGGGAGTTTGTTCTTATCTCTTAGTGTCTTTGCATGATTAGTATTAAGGCAGTTGCCAAGAGAGTACATGAACTTCAGTTCTGGTCGTAGTTTGAAGAAAGGCAGATACATGTCGCATCCTGCTCCTACCTCGAAGAACACGTCGTTTTTCTTCAACTGGATATAGTCGTTTGCCTTTGTTGACAGGTTGAGTGAAGGTGATAGACCGGCCATGATATATGGTCGGTGGTTGTTGAATCGCTGTGCAGCATAGATAAGGTCGAGCGAACAGGTGACGTACACGCTCTTCATGTCCTGTCGTGCCTGTGTATAATTGCCTTTGGTGTCCAGACTCCTATGGTCGGCAAATGCAATGTGTCGGTTGGCGAAATACATTACGGGTGCTACGCGGAAGGCGAGATAGTCGGTAAGGCGCATCTCACCAAGCACGCCGACGTGGAAACCGCCATCCCATGTGTTCTGGTCGCAGGTGACAAGCGACTCTGCCTGATTGCCGTCAGCATCGGTATATGTTATAGGACCTACGTTCTCAAATTCAAGGTCCTGGAAATGCGTTCCCACGATAACTCCGAAGTGCATAGGGCGCAAGTCGCAATAAGGGCGGTTCTCAACCGTCCTTTCCTGTGCACTTGCCACCAATGATGTGAGGAGTGCTATTATATATAAGGTGAAAAAACGCATATTAAGCCTAACCAAGCCTTCCCAAAGGGAAGGATGTTTTATAGTATTTATCCTTCTTTGGAGTTGGCTATATTTTTTGGTTTTTGATTTGAAAATGTATATACTCCCCCTTGAGGGGGGGGAGGGGGGAGGAACCCTCCCTTGGGGAGGGACTGGGTGGGCTACTTATTGTAGCTCCAATTCCACCGGACAATGATCTGAACCATAGACATTGGTATGAATAGCCGCTGTCTTGATGCTGTCTTTCAGACGTTCGGAAGTGACGAAATAGTCGATACGCCATCCTGTGTTCTTCTTGCGAGCCTGAAAGCGATAAGACCACCATGAATAGGTTACTTCGTCAGGATGCAATGTGCGGAAGGTATCAATAAAGCCTTCGTTAAGAAGCATAGTGAACTTCTCGCGCTCCTCGTCGGTGAAGCCGGCATTCATGCGGTTGGTCTTCGGATTCTTCAGGTCAATCTCCTCATGAGCCACGTTCATATCACCGCATACGATGACAGGTTTCTTGGCGTCAAGCGCCTTGAGATATGCACGGAAGTCATCCTCCCATTTCATTCGGTAGTCAAGTCGGCGAAGACCGTCCTGAGAGTTCGGGGTATAGACGGTGACGAGATAGAAATTCTCGTATTCAAGGGTTATCACACGGCCTTCGTGGTCGTGCTCGTCTATTCCTATACCATAACTAACGCTCAATGGAGTGTGTTTAGTATATATGGCGGTGCCGGAATATCCTTTTTTCTCCGCATAGTTCCAATAAGACTGATATCCGGGGAAAGCAAGATCGAGCTGTCCTTCCTGCATCTTCGTTTCCTGAAGGCAGAAGAAATCAGCATCAAACTCGGCAAAGGCGGTTTGGAAACCCATTATGCCGTTCTCTACTTTCTCGCCGTCCTTACCGGCACAGGCACGAAGGCCATTCACATTCCATGAAATAAAGCGCATATACTAAGCCTAACCAAGCCTTCCCAAAGGGAAGGATGTTTTAATGAATTAATCCCCCAAGGGGAGGATATGATGTTAATTATAATTATTTTGCCCCCATGATTTGAAATACTAACCACTCCCCCTGGAGGGGGTGAGGGGGGTGGATCCCTCCCTTGGGGAGGGACTGGGTGGGCTACTTATTAATCAGATTCATGAATTCCTGACGTGTAGTTGCGTTGCCGAAGATTCCGGCAAAAGCAGAGGTCGTGGTGACAGAATTCTGTTTTTCCACTCCACGCATCTGCATGCACATGTGGACTGCCTCTACAACAACCATAACGCCCTGTGGTTTCAGGGTTTCCTGAATAACCTCCATGATCTGATGCGTCATGCGTTCCTGTACCTGCAGGCGACGGGCAAAGACTTCTACCACACGGGCAATCTTTGAAAGACCTGTGATAGTGCCGTTAGGGATATATGCCACATGAGCCTTGCCATAGAAAGGAAGCATGTGATGCTCGCACATGGAGTAGAAGTTGATATCCTTCACTATGATCATGTGGTTGTATGTCTCGTGGAAAAGAGCTTTTTCAAGAATAGCCTTTGGATCCTCACGATAGCCTTTGGTGAGAAACTGCATTGCCTTAGCCACACGAAGAGGCGTCTTTAGCAATCCCTCACGCTCTGTGTCTTCTCCAAGGAGTCTGAGAACTTCCTTATAATGACCAGCAAGCTCATCAAGAGTTTCCGGAACTACATAAGGCTCTGTTGATTCTATGTTACTATCAAGCATTTCTATAATAAAAAAACGGCCCCTCACCTGCCTTTCGGGCATCCTCTCCCCAAGGGGCGAGGGGGAAATTACACTTATTGTTTTGAGGAAATCACTTGAGGGGCTAATACTGCACACTTATCGTGCCTTTTACAAGACATGCCTGCGGGTAATACTTCTTTACCTGTGCAAGTACGGCGCGAGCCTCTTCCTGTGTGCGGTAGTTGCCCATACGGCATTTCCATGAAGGAGAGTAGAAGTGAACATACACAGGCTCGGAAGGGAAGTAGCGCTTCATATCCGTACCGGCTTTCTCAGCCTTTTGGCGGTCGGTGCGGGAATTGCCACCTGAGAATACCTGAATACGGAAGCCTGTGGTCTTGTAGCTGTTGCGCATCACCTTCTTACGGGTATCTACGGCAGCATCTTCTCCTGGGTTTTCGCTGTTGTTGTTCGCGATATCTGTGCCGGTATGCTGTGTGGCATCCGGTCTGTTGTTTTCTTGTGGAATGGATGTTATGGTATGTGGGACGGCAGGTGTTGGATTGGTAACACCGTTATTCGCAGACGGCTGCGGATTGCCATTAACCAATACGTCGATAGCCGGACTTTGTGTCACGGTTACTGTGCCCTTGCCGGTTTCGTTAGCGCGAAGTCCGTCAAGGAATTTCTGATTCTGAGCCTGTATGCCCAGACTGCAGATTATTGTGAGAATAAATGTAATTAGTCTATTCATGTTTTTAGTAAGGAAATGAAAAGTGAAAATGGGGAAAAAGAATTTCTCATTGTTCACTTTTCATTTTTCATTTATTGTCTTGGAAGATTAGTTCCAAGCGTCGATGATACCCTTGAAGTCAGCAGCCTTCAGAGAAGCGCCACCGATAAGGCCACCGTCGATGTCAGGCTTAGCGAAGAGCTCAGGAGCGTTAGAAGCCTTACAAGAACCACCATAGAGGATAGTTGTGTTGTCAGCAGCCTCTGCACCGTAAACCTCAGCTACGCAAGAACGGATGAATGCGTGGATTTCCTCTGCCTGCTCAGCAGTAGCTGTCTTACCTGTACCGATAGCCCAGATTGGCTCGTAAGCGATAACGATGTTCTTCCACTCCTCAGCAGAGAGATGGAATACAGAACCAGCGAGCTCTGCCTTACATACAGCCTCCTGCTTGTTAGCCTCACGCTCAGCGAGAGACTCACCGATACAGAAGATAACCTTCAAACCGTTAGCGAGAGCGAGGTTAACCTTCTCCTTGAGAATCTCTGGAGTCTCGTGATAGTACTCACGACGCTCAGAGTGACCGAGGATAACGTACTCTGCACCTGTTGACTTAACCATCTCAGCAGAAACCTCACCTGTGTAAGCGCCAGAAGCCTTGTCTGCGCAGTTCTCAGCAGAGAGCTTGATGCAGCTGCCCTTGATAACGTCAGCAACGCTTGCGAGGTGGATGAATGGAGTACCGATGATAACATCACAGTTAGGGTTCTTTACTACCTCAGTAAGTTCCTTTGCGAGAGCAACGCCCTCCTGCAGGTTCTTGTTCATTTTCCAGTTACCTGCTACGATTTTCTTTCTCATTTTTTGTTTTGATTTTAAAAAATTATATATCCTGTTGGATTCTTTTATTTCTTTTCTCGTTAGCCATCTTGACCACATCCAGAGTCTGTCGGCAATGGTGAGCAGGGCAAGAGGCAATACATACCAGAGTAGTATCAGCGCTATCTGCTTGCCTGTCTTGTCTTCTGGCATGTGGCCGAACTCAGACTTGCTCAGCGGCTGTTTTATTATCTCGTCGGCTGGCAGGAGGTTATGGCTCCACTTGCCGATTACCGTACCGTCTTTCAACAGAAGGAGTCCCGGATTACTTCTGACGATAGTCTTCAGCGTTATCTCGTCTGTGTTATAGAACGGATATTCTGCTCCTGTCATATCCTTCCAGCGTGCAATGGCTGAGTCGCCACTCGCCGTAAGGCAATAGAACCTATAGCGGTTCTCTGCGGCATATTCATAGAGCAGGTCTATCTTGCCGAAGTTCGTGTCGTCGGCCTGTTCCAGATGCGGAGAGACAAGAAGGAAAACATATCCCTTGTTGATAGTCTCGGTCAGGTCATCGCCTGTCTGCATATCCGTGATGGAGAAATCATGGATTGGAGGAACATAGCCCTCGCTTATCTGTTTTGACTTGGAGTCTATGAAAGTCCAGGTAGAGTCAGGGTATTCCTCCAACGTGAATTCCTTCTTAACCCCATCTTTCTCCAATATGAAAGTGGTCTCAAACTCAGGTGCCTTTGCTCCTTCGGGTATTTCCATTCCCTCTGGAATATTAGCACCTATGTGGTATGGTCGGAAGTCGAAGACAGGCAGGTCGTACAAACTCCATACTGATGTGCCGAGGATGAAGAGAATGGTATAGTGGAATACTATCCACTGGTTGCTGAGATTCACAAACCTTGGCATCTTCAATGGCCATCTCGCTATCAGAAAGGCAAGTACAAGTAGGATGATGTTCTTCAGAAGCGTTTCGCCATTGCTCAGACGAATCGCATCGCCGAAGCATCCGCAGTCGCTTACCGGGTCTGATGCCCACACCCATACAGTTACCAGAGTCATCACGACCATGAAGATAAGCATCACGTTGGCTACCACTTTCCTCAGTATGGCAAAGAGGAGGAAAACGCCAAGCGAGAACTCCAAAGCCGATAAAGCCACCGATGTGGAGAGAGTCAGCCAGTCAGGCACATACTGCAATAGCCCAAGAGCCTCCGCATAGTCCTGCAGCTTATACTGCGTTCCTATTGGGTCAACCGCCTTAACATATCCTGAGAAGATGAATGTTATGGAGAGTATGACTCGGGCAATATTAATCAGTATGGTTTGAAGTCTCTTCACTTTTCTTCCTTGGTCTTAATGAGTCCGAATACAGCGTAGTTTATGATGTCCATATAGTTTGAATCAATACCTTCTGACACACTAACCTTACCCTGATGGTCCTCAATCTCCTTTATCCTGTTTATCTTTGTGAGTATGAAGTCAGTATAGCTTGTAACCCGCATTCCGCGCCAAGCCTCGGCATAGTCATGGTTCTTGCGAATCATAAGTTGCAAGGTTTCTTCCGCAAAGTGGTCGTAAAGTTCAATGGCACGTTTCTTGTCAATGTCGGGCTCGTCAACGTAGCCTTCCTGCAACTGTATCAGCCCTATGATGCCATAGTTGACCAACGCCATTATCTCGGGACGGATACCTTCTTCAACCATAGCCACCTCGCCAGTCTCAAGCTGACGAATGCGCTTTGCCTTTATGAAGAGCTGGTCGGTAAGAGAGGATGGACGGAGAATACGCCAGGAGGCACTATAGTCTCCAAGCTTTGCGGTAAAGATATCTCGGCACTCTTTTAGTGCGCTTCTGAATTCTTCCTCAGTTGTCATAGTCTTAATCTTTTGTGAGTCAAAGGTCAAAGGTCAAAAGTCAAAGGTCAAAAGTCGAAGGTCAATGGTCGACAGCCTTAGACCTTAGTCTTTAGTCCTTAGTCTTTTGACCTTAGTCCTTAGACCTTAGTCTTTAGTCCTTAGACTACATTATGAGTGCAAAGTTACTCATTTTTAGCGATATTTCAAAGAAAAAGCCTCTGAAAATGCCAATTCATATAGGTCATTTATCTTTTGTCAACTCTTTTTGACGTTTGTGAATGTATTTTATCTTGGCACATTCCAGATTGAAAACGCCCTGAAGGGAGTCACGGTAAGCTCTCAGTTCATTGAACTTCTGGAGTTCTTCCTGGGTAGCCGTACATGCTTTGCGATGTGCCTCTACCTGTGGTTTCATCTCGTCAAACTGCCTTATTGCTGACTGAAGGGCGGAATCCACCTCAGCAAGATTTGCCTGTGCCATTTTCAGAGATGCCTCCTGATGGAACTTCAAGGCTTCCCTGCGCTCTTCTACAGCATCGGGATAATAATGACGCATAGAGTCGATGGAATAAATCACACGCTGATAGTTGCCGGCTTCATAGTCTGCCTGTATTTCCTTGAGCAACTGCTTGGCTTCAGGGTTTTTCTCGCAACTTGTGAGGAGAACCGTACTGAAAGTTACACAAATAGCCAATCTGAGTACTTGTAACGATGTCATTGCTATGTTTTTACGTAAATTCATGGTGCAAAAGTACTAAAAAAATCAGAAACACCCGAAAATGTCATTCTTTTTTTGTAATTTTGCAG
>CADCHG010000051.1 GCA_902801155.1 uncultured Prevotellaceae bacterium
ATATTTTATTGTTTGGGACCTCTAAATTACTAAAAATTAATGATATACACAACTTTTTATATATAAAAATACTTAATATTTAATTCCGCCAACGGGTTATATATATATTATTGAAAAGAAGACTGGTAAACGATAGGGTGTGTGTATAAAAGGTTCACTATATACTGAACCTTTTGGGACGTTTACCCGATATATTTTTACGCTATAGCTTATTTTATTGTCTTTCAGCACATTACACTGATTCACTTCTATTAACATAGTTCAATGTGTAAAAAGTTGCTCATGGATTTTTTTATACGGGGAAATCGTAGTAACTTTGCATTGTCATAGAAAAAGCCCACCCAGTCCCAGGTCCGTTCCACCTCCGTTTCAAATCCGTTTCAAGTCCGTTCCCTATATCGAAGATATATGCCCCACGATAGGGAGTTTGCAAGATAGTTCTGCAGGCTATTGAGCAATCACGGGAATATATATTCAAACTTCGACAAACATCATCTTCAACACTTGCGAGGCCTGTTGAGCTTTGCGAAAATTAAAACAATTTGGCATAGCAAATATGGGATTACAAAAGGGGTGTCCAATTCAGACTCCCCTTGGAGGAGAAAAAAATCATAGTGGGGGCGCGATTCACGACCTCAGCTCAAAAGAAGAGAAGATGATGATAAGCAGATGCACCAAATCAGTGCATTAGGCAAAAAAAAAGATGAGCAGAGGGAACGAATCGTTCTGTCAGGGTATGGCGCATTGGGTATATGCAAAAGCAAAAAGGTTCAGTATATAGTGTACCAAAAATAAACACACCCTATATCGGATGGCGGGTGATGGGTGTTAGCCTTGCAGGCTGTATCAGCAATTTAGTCGAACTCACGTTAATTTACTGAGACTTGCTTTAGCTTGATGAACCTTAGCGAATAATTTACTTTCTAAAGAGTATTTACTTTCCTAATCTCCGCGCAAGTGGAAGCCTTTCCAAGTATTTCACAATAAAAGAGCCGCACCCGATTAATCGGATACAGCTCTTTCCATATACTTTATACTTTACTCTTTACACTTTACACTTTACTCCATTTACGCTTTTACTTCAGCTACTGGAGCCTCTTCCTCCTTAATCTTCTTACCGAGTGTGAGATAAGCTGTTGGAGCAGCGATGAAGATTGAAGAGAGAGTACCGAAGAATACACCGAGAATCATTGCGAATGAGAAGCTGCGGATTGAATCGCCACCGAGGATGAAGATACAGAGCAGCACGATCAATGTAGAAACAGATGTATTGATAGTACGGGCGAGAGTCTGGTTAACAGAATCGTTGAATGTGATCTGTGGATCCTGCTTTACATGGATACCGAGGTTCTCACGGATACGGTCGAATACTACCACCTTATCGTTGATAGAGTAACCGATCACCGTAAGGATAGCACCGATGAAGGTCTGGTCGATCTCAAGGCTCCAAGGAACGATGTCATAGAGTGCTGAGTAGAAACCGATAACCACTACTGTATCAACAGCGAGGGCAACGATTGAACCTACAGAGAATGCTACGTTGCGGAAACGGATGAGGATGTAGATAAAGATAGCTACGAGTGCAACCAATACAGAGATGATAGCACCGTATGTGATATCCTTAGCTACTGAAGGACCTACCTTCTGAGAAGAGATGATTGAACCACCCTCACGAACGTCTGGGTTCTTGAATGCCTCAACGCTTGCCTGCTTTACGAAGCCACCCTTCTTCAGACATGTGTAGAGCTTATTCTCACACTCGTCGTCAACAGTTGAACTGTTAGACTCGATCTTGTAGTTGGTTGAAACACGGAGTGTCTTACCGTCAGTACCGATTGCGATAGCGTTGGTGTTAGAACCTGCGAACTCCTCACTGAGGATAGGACGAACCTGCTCAGGCTCAACAGCGTTCTCGAATGCGATTACATAGTTACGACCACCGGTGAAGTCGATAGACTCAGAAAGACCGCGAACAGCGAAAGAAGCGATGAATGCAACAACAGCGATACCATAGAATACGAAGCTCTTCTTATAAACAGACATGAATCTGTACTTGGTATTCTGGAGGAATGTGCGTCCGAATGTGAGGTTCAGCCACTTGTCCTTAGCCATACGGTTCTCATAAACGATACGTGTGAGGAATACGGCTGTGAAGAATGAACATACAATACCGATGATCCATGTTGTAGCGAAGCCCTTGATAGGACCTGTACCGATAGTCAGGAGGATGACACCGGTGATGAGAGATGTGAGGTTAGAGTCGAAGATAGCAGAGAATGCGTTGCTGTAACCGGCAGCGAGAGCCTGCTTCATGCCAAGACCTCTGCGGAGCTCTTCCTTGATACGCTCGTAGATAAGCACGTTGGCATCCACCGCCGTACCGAGCGTCAGCACTATACCCGCTATACCCGGCATGGTGAGAGCCGACTGGAACGATGCAAGAATACCGAGTGTGAAGAACAGGTTGACGATAAGAGCTGCGTCAGCCATGAGACCTGGGATTGCACCGTACATCACAATCATGTAGATGCAGAGGAGTACGAATGCGATAGCGAATGACCAGATACCCTGCTGGATAGACTGAGCACCGAGTGTAGGACCTACAACCTCCTCCTGTACGATACGTGCAGGTGCAGGCATACGACCAGACTTCAAGGTGTTAGCCAAATCCTTTGTATCCTCGATAGTGAAGTTACCTGAAATCTGAGAGTTACCACCAGCAATCTCACCATGTACCATAGGAGCTGAGTAAACAGCGTCATCAAGAACGATGGCAATAGCCTTGCCTGTGTTAGCCTTTGTAAGAGCTGCCCAGAGACGAGCACCCTCTGTATTCATTGACATGCTTACAACAGGACGACCTGTTGTGTGGTCGAATTCATCCTTTGCATCAACGATAACGTCACCCTCAAGTGGAGCACGGCCGTTGGTAGAAGTAACCTTGAGAGCATAGAGCTCGAAGATGTTCTTGTTACCGTCCATTGACTTGGCACTCCAGAGAAGCTTGCAGTCAGAAGGGAGAACCTTCTTAGCCTCATCGCTATAGATAATCTTGTTGATATCAGCAGTATCACGAACATGAGCATAACCAACGAGGCTATAGCCCTGATTGATAGGCTGGAAGATAGCGAAGAGAGGATGCTGCTTCTTCAACTGCTCGGTCTTGGCATCAGCCTTGCCGGTAGCAGCAGTCTTTGCGTCAGCATTCTTCAACTGGAAGTTAGGCTGTGCAGCAGACTTTGCAGGCTCTGCCTTTGCAGAATCAGCAGCCTCAGCCTTGGTCGTATCAGCTGTCTCAGAGTTTACATTGGCAATACGCTGGTCGAGCTGTGAGAGGTAAGGAACGATTTCCTGTGAGTTGTATGTCTCCCAGAACTCAAGGTTTGCAGAACCCTGAAGGAGCTTACGAACACGCTCAGGCTCACGTACACCAGGCATTTCAACCATGATACGTCCATCCTGACCTTCGAGCTTCTGGATGTTTGGCTGAACAACGCCGAACTTATCGATACGGTTGCGGACAACGTTGTATGAGTTGTCGATAGCAGACTGAACCTCAGTACGGAGAGCCTTCTCAACCTCAGCGTCGCTGCTCTGTGTGCTTACCTTGCCCTTGAGCTGCTGAGTAGCGAAAATCTCAGCGAGACGGCGGCCAGGAGCGTTCTTCTTGAATGATTTGATGAAGAGAGAGATGAAATCGCTCTGTGATGTCTCTTCTTCCTTCTTTGCCTCCTCCATTGACTTAACGAAGGCTGCATCTGTCTTGTGGTCAGCAAGTACCTCAACAACGTCAGGTACGCTAATCTCAAGGATTACGTTCATACCGCCCTTAAGGTCAAGACCCAAACCGATCTGAGTCTCAAGGCAGTTCTGATAAGAATAGATGCCAAGATACTTTACAGAATCCTTGTAATCCTGCTGGGCAATAGGATCCTTAATCTTAGCAGCCTGACCGTCATAGTAGCTTGTAGCCACCGAGAACGACAGGTAGAAGATGCTTGCAAGCGTCAGAAGTACGGCGGTTACAAGTACAATTCCTTTGTTTTGCATTTTGATTAAATTGTTTTATTATTTTTGTTTGTATTTTTGTCTAATAGTCTTTTGAGGTTCCAGTTAATTGGGACTCTTTTGCATCATGCGGACAGGGTACAATACACCCCTATGTGCGCATACGACGTGCAAAGATACATAATTTTCTTCAATTTCCGAAATTTCAGAGCACAAATTACACTTTTAACCTTATAAAATGGCAAATAAAGTCTATCTTCCATGCCATTTTACCCATCCAACTACAGGATAATGGTCGGAAATAGTGCATTTTTTATCCACATGGAAACTATACGAGTCAAGGTCGTCAGTACACATCACATTGTCAATTCTGACATACATTCCATTCCTGTGATAGGTGAATCCAGGTCCCATGGCTGTAGAGACGTAGCAGTCTTCAAGCTCCTTGGCTATGGTTCTCCTTGCATAGCTTATCGGTATGTCATTAAAGTCTCCGCAGACTATCATGGAACGCCCTTTGTGCATCCTGACATAGCTTGCCACGGCTTCTGCCTGAGGAGCCCTGACAGCAGCCGCAGCACCGAGTTTCTTGAGTACGAATTTTGACTCTGTCTTTATTCCGCTACGTCCCATGTCACCCTTTACCATCTCGCCAAACTGCTGTTTCTCCTCCACCGAGAACTTGTTTGTTTCAAGATGGTTGTTGAGGATTATCAGCTCCTTGCCGTTGACATCGAGATAGAAAGCTGCACTCAGGTTTCCCTTTGACTCGTATTTCAAAGCCTCATGTTTCTTTATAGGATACTTGCTAAGTACCATCAACATCGTTCCACCCTCTATCTTGCAAGTGTCGATATACGGCATCTTAGGCTTGATAATAGAATCAATATCAGCCTCCATGGCTTTATGATAGACACCCTCCTGAATACACACGACATGGCAATCCTCATCGGCGATATACTGTAGTATATTCCTGCGTGCTTCTTTCTTTGCCTCCTCGTCATTGCCTGCCTCACGCTGACTGCCGAACCCCCACGTGTTGTAGGTCATTATTTTCAATGCGCCCAAGGGAACCTCTCCACTTGCATGGACAGGACAGTACTGCATGACAGGTACATAGCAGATGACAAAGCCGAGAAATGGAACGAGAATGTGTTTCTTGCTTATGAACATCCATATCACAATCATTCCAAGATTTGCTAGCGCAAACAGAGGAAAGGCATAACCTGCCGTCGTCATGACAGGCCATGAACGAGGGTCAAGCATATCAGCAAACCCCGTCACCAACATCGCTGAGATGATGACGAGGTTTACAGCTATTGTCGTATGTATGATAAATTTCTTCAAATCAATACTCTCTTTAGTCTTAAGACTAAGGTCTAAGGTCAAAGGACTAAGGTCTGTGGATTAAAGGTTGAAGACATTTGACATTAAGCTCTTCACCTTTGACATTTGACCTTTGACTTCTGACATTAGACTAACTCTTACTCGCATCAAAGAGTTTCTTCTTCTCCTCCGCAGAAAGGCTTGCATAGCCAGAACGACGGATTTTATCGAGAATAGCGTCAATCTCAGCCTCATCACGCTTCTTCTGGGCATTATAGTCCCAGTCTGCCTGATGTGTAGAGGTAGAGCGGAAATGCGGGTCTTTATTATATCCGTTATCTTCCCTGTCAAGATGCATCCATTTCCTTATCTTGCCAAGGATTGTGGCCGACTTCTGGTCGTTCTGTGTTCCCTGATATGAATCCCAGCCAGAGAAGGATGTCTGACGGGTTGCAGACTTCCTCCAATGACGTATGAGGAAGAATCCGAAAAGCATACCGCCAAGGTGAGCCACATGAGCTACACCATCACCAGAATTAGAAAGGGCAAGTCCAAGTTCGATTGCCGCATATCCTATGACAAACCACTTTGCCTTGATAGGGAACGGGATAGGAATGATAAACATCCTTTCCTCTGGATATGTCATGCCAAAGGCAAGGAGAATGCCGTATATACTTCCAGAGGCTCCTACCGTTGTCATTTCATTTAACTGCTGCTGAAGATAAGTATCTGGAGACAAACTTGAAATATCCAAAAACTGGCCAATATTTTCAGGAGCAGGTGTAAGACTATAATACACATAAAGAGTTTGGGAAATCTCCTGCATCAATCCTGCACCTATACCACAGACAAGATAATAGATCAGAAAACGCTTTGCTCCCCATGTACGCTCCATCACACAGCCAAACATCCACAGGGCAAACATATTAAAGAACAAATGCGTAAAAGCATCCATGAATCGTCCACCATCACCATGAATGAACAGATATGTCACAAACTGATAGACATGGAACTGGCTGGCTTGCCAATAATGAAGCCCGCCCCAGAATCTAATATCCGGCACGAGAAAACAAGCCAAAAATACTAAGCAGTTGATTATAAGCAACTGCTTTGTTATCGTAGGAATTGTCTGCATTAAAATTTTCTAAATATAGAAGAACGCCGAGATACAGATATGGCCTGATATCGTATTACGGAACTTGAACTTATTCACGTCAAAACGATAGCTTGCACCAATGCCACCACTACCGATCTTGACACCTATCCTTGGCTCTACCAAGCAAGCTATATTACCTGCACGATAGCCTGTTCCCCAAAAATACTCTGCTCCAATCTTTGCCTGGAACATAAAGTACTTTGCAAACCACATGGTTGGACGTACACCAAGTCCTATGCAGTAGCGGTCCAAATCAGTCTTATCCTTACTATTCTTGCCCCATGCGTAGTTGAAGTCGAGGAAGAAATCCTTACCGACGTCAAAGCCGAGGAACTGATGATTACCATCGATGATACCATAGTTTACGTAAATGGCATCAATATACTTATGATAGTCGAAACTTGAAGAGTTTGAGCCGCCGTAATACTGAGGGGCTGCCTCTGGAGCGATATTGTTTACAGTCTCTACTGCAGGAGCCTCTGCTTCCACGCTTTCCAACTCTTTATCGGTTTCGTTTTCCGTTGTCAAATCATTTTCTGCAAATGCAATTGAACTGCAGAATACCATTGCCAAGAATAATATCTTTCTCATTTATAAACCTACACTGATTCGTGACGTGTGCAACATTTTTCGTTATTTAAATGCCGATGAACCGCTGTTAAAACCTGGATACATCTAATTTGCGTACAAAATTAGTAAGAAATATCCAATTCACAAAATCTTTACTGCTAAAAAGATTTAGAACAGCATAAATTCATGACATAAAAAAAGGGAGACCGATTCACATCAGCCTCCTGAATACAATACTAAAACCTAATTTTTATACTACTAAAACCTAACTCTATAATTCTTAATATTGTATCGCGCTTTTAGCGCAGATTGTTGTGTATGATGGATGCTATTCCACATGCAGTAGAGACAGCCACCATGAGCAACATAAATACTGTTGCATAATCAATTGTCATTGTTCTTATCCTTTTTTTATACCCAGTCCTTTCAGACCAGATTTGTTATCCTTATATGAATACAATCCTTTACCGCTTCTTACAAAGCTAATAGCCTGTATTTCTTCTTTTCTGGTGCAAAGGTACTAATTGTTATCGTACACAACAAATATTTATGCAACTTTATTCCGATTTTACCCATTCTTTTGACCTTAGTCAAGTAATTGATTTTAAGCAGATAGCGGGTATTTTACCAATTGATAATCAAAATTGAAAAAATGGAAAACACACTATATATTAAATTTTACACGCACAAAAAAAATGCCGCTTGAGCATTTCAAGATGAAACCACTCAAGCGGCAATTATAATGCAATCAATAATCCTAACTAATAATTATACATTATTAATTATAAATTATCAATTAACTGAGAATCAGTTTAGAGCTTTGGACCAGCAGCAACGAGAGCCTTGCCAGCCTCATTGTTTGTGTACTTGCTGAAGTTCTTGATGAAGCGAGCAGCGAGGTCCTTAGCCTTCTCCTCCCACTGTGAAGCATCAGCGTATGTGTCACGTGGATCGAGGATAGCTGGGTTAACGTTTGGAAGAGCTGTAGGAACAACGAAGTCGAACATAGGGATCTTCTTTGTCTCAGCCTTGAGAATAGAACCATCGAGGATAGCGTCGATGATACCACGTGTATCAGGAATAGAGATACGCTTACCTGTACCGTTCCAACCTGTGTTTACGAGGTATGCCTTAGCACCAGACTTCTGCATCTTCTTAACGAGCTCCTGAGCGTACTTTGTTGGGTGGAGCTCAAGGAATGCCTGACCGAAGCAAGCAGAGAATGTTGGAGTTGGCTCTGTGATACCGCGCTCTGTACCAGCAAGCTTAGCTGTGAAACCAGAGAGGAAGTAGTACTGAGTCTGCTCAGGTGAAAGGATAGATACTGGAGGAAGAACACCGAATGCGTCAGCAGAAAGGAAGATAACGTTCTTAGCAGCAGGACCTGCAGACTTGCCGTTTACCTTCTTAACGATATTCTTGATGTGGTCAATTGGGTATGACACACGAGTATTCTCTGTTACGCTCTTGTCAGCGAAGTCGATCTTGCCATTGTCAGCAACTGTTACGTTCTCAAGGAGAGCATTACGCTTGATAGCACCGTAGATGTCTGGCTCATTCTCCTTAGAGAGGTTGATAACCTTAGCGTAGCAACCGCCCTCGAGGTTGAATACACCCTCGTCGTCCCATCCGTGCTCGTCGTCACCGATGAGGAGACGCTTTGGATCAGTAGAGAGAGTTGTCTTACCTGTACCAGAAAGACCGAAGAAGATAGCTGTGTTCTCACCCTTCATATCGCAGTTAGCAGAACAGTGCATAGAAGCGATACCCTGAAGTGGGAGGAAGTAGTTCTGCATAGAGAACATACCCTTCTTCATCTCACCGCCGTACCATGTGTTGATGATAACCTGCTCACGGCTTGTTACGTTGAATGCAACACAAGTCTCAGAGTTAAGACCAAGCTCCTTGTAGTCAGAAACCTTTGCCTTAGAAGCGTTGTAGATTACGAAGTTAGGCTCGAAGTTAGCGAGTTCCTCTTCTGTTGGCTGGATGAACATGTTTGTTACAAAGTGAGCCTGCCAAGCAACCTCAACGATGAAACGAACAGCAAGACGTGTAGCCTTGTTAGCACCACAGAAAGCATCAACTACATAAAGGTTCTTGTTGCAGAGCTCCTTAACAGCGAGATCCTTAACCTTACCCCAAACCTCCTCAGACATTGGGTGGTTGTCGTTCTTGTACTCTTCAGATGTCCACCATACAGTGTCCTTAGAGTTCTTGTCCATTACGATGTACTTATCCTTAGGAGAACGGCCGGTGTAGATACCTGTCATAACGTTTACAGCGCCAAGCTCAGTGTTCTTACCTACCTCGTAACCCTCGAGGCCTGCCTTTGTCTCCTCTGCGAAGAGTACTTCGTAAGAAGGATTGTGTGCAATCACTGTAGAACCAGTGATGCCATACTGTGTCAAATCCAAATTTGCCATTTTTTTGTTATACTATTTTTTAATAAAGTGATTAAACTTGTAAATACAGTCTTTTCTTTTTTCCGAAATTTGGCACAAAGGTACAAAAAAAATAATTCTTGGCAAAAAGTTTTCGCCAAGAATTAATATTTTTCTTCAATAATTTTTCCAATATTTATGTTATCGCTAACAATTCGTCATTGTTTGCAACGTGCAGTTTGCAATTTGTAAGCAAAAAAAGCTCTATATTTTACATATCAAGTTGCTTGAGCAATTCCTCGTTACTAAGATGACAAGCCTTGACCTTGCCGTTCTCCAAAACGAAGTTGTCGGGCACCTTTGTCGTTCCTACAGCCTTAACCAGAGGCGAGTTCCACATAAGTCCGTCACAAACCGTTGACCAAGCCGTGCTGTCATTGCCTACCGTTCTCTTTGCATCCACGGCTGATGCGTCGATACTCACACCGAGAACCTTCGGCACCTGCTTGCCTTGCGACTTCATCTCTTCTATCTTCCTAAGGACACGTCGGGAAAGATTCGTCCCGTCGTAATCCCAAGTAGCCCAAACGAGAATCAAGGCCTTGCCAAGGCGATACTGCGAAGCCTGAACTTCCTTGCCCATAAGGTCTTTTGCCTTAAAGTTCGGAAGCACGTCCCCTACTTGCAAAGGGGTATTCTCAAGTCCTACGGCAAGTCGCATAATCGATGGTTCCTTATCGGTCTTATCGCTTATCAGCTTCACAAGCTCCTTCGCTTTCTTCAGGTCGGGCTTTGCCGTAACGACGAAATACTTCCTAAGAAGCCATCGGCTGATTATAGAAGAAGGATTTTCCCTAATGAACTGCTCTGCCTGTTTCTTCAGACCGTCAGGCGACTGTGACGAAGTGTTTTTTCGCCACTCGGTCATCCTCTCGTTGTCCTTGGTACCCGTCACCTCGATATCCTTGATGTGCGAAGCATCTGCCTTAAGGTCAACGTTCTCGCCCGGCTTTACGAAAACTGGTATCTCCGAATAGTTAGGCAACACGATAACGATAGTGCCCTCTTCTTCACAAGGTATCTCGTATGCAAAGCGACCGCCCTGCACCTTGATTGTGTCGATACCGCTTATCGCCCCATCCGGACTATATACATAGAACTGTCCCTGATTCATCTTGAGGAAACGACCCTCAAGACTGAAATGGTGACTGTCTGTTCCGCATGAAGCTAAGAGCAAAAGCAGCAGACTACTCGCCAGTGAACTCCAAATCCTCATCCGCATAAGCCTTCAGACTTGGGTCTTTCTGCAATGCCTCCTTCAGAAGGTCTGTTCCTGAGAACACACTTCCCTCACGATAGCAGCATATAGAGTGCAGATAACTTGTCATAGCATCAGGATTCTTGATTGCCTTGAATGTAGCACGACCCTGAGAATAGTCGCCTGCCATAATCTGGGCAAGACCTGCCATATTGTTATATACGCCCTTATAGTTAGCAGCAGCCTGCTTGTAGTTACCCTTTACGAAGTTCACAGCACCCTGAACGCGGTTGATATCGTTTGAGCTACCAGCCTTTGACATATAAGCCTCAGCCTCTTTCAAGTTACCGTTCTTAAGTTCGAGGAGAGCCATGTTTGACTGACACTCACCTGCACGTGGGTTTACCTGAAGGGTCTTGTTCACCCATGCCTTAACCTCGCTGTCGTTGTTCTTTGAGAACTCACAAGCAGCTACATTATTGTATGCGCGATAGTCGTTAGGATAAATCTCTACGCACTTCCTGTAGATAGCCTCCTTCTTGTCCATATCAGCTATGGTACTTGCATAGTAGAGGATCTCATCTGCACTAAGTGACTGTGGGTTAGAAGCATAGTCAGCTGCAATCTCCTCATCGCTACGTCCTACTGCCTCGTAGTTGATAATCATACGAGCACGACGCAACTGTGGAAGAATCTGCTTTGTCAAATCCTGGAAGCCCATGCTGAGATTCTTGATCTGCTCCTCACGCTCCTCTGGATCCTTATACATATTCAGCACGCGGAGGATAAGCTCCTTATCCTGAATATTGCTGGCTGCAACGAGTTGCTGGAAACCTTCCCAGTCCTCTGCTGTATATTCACCTGTTACGCTTGTTGCGAGGTTTGTCTTCTTCAACTGAGAATCAACATAGTCCTCTGATACGTTCTGACGCTTAACAGCGAGCTTTGTGTTGATATCCTGAGCACCATCAGGTGAAGCGTATGCCTTTACCTCGATATCACCGAGGTTATATCTCTTTGCATCAGCATTGATGTTCTCAAGAAGCTTAACAAACTCCTGGATAGAGTTGTTCTTCAACTCACTCTGACGGAGAGTAGCCTGATTAATAAGGAACGTGATGCTTGCCTCCTGCTTCTCCTTACGTATACGCTGGAATGTGTCAGGGGCAATGATACCGCCACCCTGAATCAGAGCCTTCTTGTAGAGACCTGCAGTAGCAATAACGCCAGTACCGATCTTCACGTCTGGCACATAAACGAACTTCTTACCAATGTGGGCATCAAATCTCAGATAGAGATCTGAACGATGCATGTCATCGCTATAGTCGAAGGCATCACGCATAGTATAGTGACCGCCAAGGAGGAAAGAGATTGACTGGTCATTACCCAGCACCTTCTCACCCTGGAATGTCACACCCTCACCACGTACCACCTTACCGGCAGCATTACGAAGCTCTGGGGTAACTGTGATGATAGCCTTCTTGTGCATGTACTTCTCTGGGAAAGTACCGTTGATTGTAACAGGCACCTGAGTACCCAGAAGCTCAAGAGGCTCTGGATCTACGCTAAAATTATCAGCCGACAAAGGGCCGAGCTTCTTTGAACACGAAGAAAATGCCACTGCTCCAAGTGCAATGACAGTTATTTTACCGATGAGATTTCTTTTCATTCTCTTTTTACAAATAAGAAATTGTTTTCCTGAAATGTTTAGGATCAGGGATGATTTATAAAATATGTGCCGCGAGCGGGACTCGAACCCGCACGACCGTTTCGGGTCAAGGGATTTTCATACTACTTCTGCTTTTACACAGACCATCTCCGTGAGATGTTGTAGTCTGGACTATTTCTTCACCATGTCCTTACGGATTTAGGTGTTGCCTGTATAGTCTCTACGCCATTTATCAGCCTTAGCTGAACTTAGTGAGCCATCGCCAAAGTCTATGTCACCACAGACGAGGTTTCTGTTTGTTAGGGCAATTCTACACCATCAGTTTCCCGATGTGCACTCTTGTTTAGTCCTCGCTTTGAGAACCCGTTAAAGTCCCTCGTGTCTACCAATTCCACCATTGCGGCAAGTGGATTGTATGAACAAATCGGATGCAAAGGTACTGCTTTTACGATAAAAAAAAGAATAGTGTCGAAACAAATGTCCGTTTCTTAACTTTTTTTAGTTATCTTACCAACCTTCCACCTCAACGCCATCTTCCAACCGACCTAATATCTTGATTGTACGAAAAGCTATCAGTACATTAATGCAAGCCACTATTGGAACTGCAATAACTATTAGTTTTTTTATTATATCCACATCCTCAACGAATTTATCAAAAGCGAGAAGCCCCCACGAAAGAGTCAGGATAATGGCAAATACCATCGTAAGGCCAGCATAAACGGCAAGAAGTCTCGCTGCCATTTTTTTAAATCCTTCTCGATTACATACGAAAAACACTATAGAAAGAAGCAAGAATGAATCAACAAGAAATTTACCTGCATGAGGAACGCCAAAACACAATAATGAACCAACCCATTGGGCAGCCCACCAAATCACGACAAAGCGCTCACTCTTTACAAACTTCCAAATACTATCCTTTGAAACCATTAAATCAAAAAAATAAACGCAAAGACACAAAGATGCTGAGATTTATTTAGAACCACAGATATTCGTTTTTTTAGGATGTCAATCACGAGCGCAAGCGAGCATATCCCTTTAATCTGTGAAATCTATGTTCAAAAAAAAACTTTGCAACTTTGCGTCTTAGCGTTTTATATATAATTTACTGATTTTCTGCTAATTTCTTCGCAAAAGCTCAGGCGCTACGCGGAGTCTTTTCCCAAAAGCATCATTACTCTTCCGCGTCATCCGCGTCGATGCCACCGAAATATTCCTTGGAATCTAATTCCTTAGGCTCTTTTGTATTAACAGGGATCGTACTTGTCTGGATAAGTAATGAGTCACCCATCTTCTCTACAAATATTCTAGGAGTAATATATTTTTTATTCATTATTCTAAAAGGTTTAATGGTTCTGAGGTTTTAGGGTTTTAAGGTCGGAAGGCCAACTAACGATGCTGACCTCTAACCTTCTAACCTCTAACCTCCTAACCTACATTTATCTAACTACCACTTTCTTTCCATTCTTCACATAAACACCTGGCTTGAGGTTATTCTCGCTAACCTTTCTGCCGTTCAGGTCGTAGAGCTGGGTGTTAGCTGACTGGTGCTGGATGTTAGCCACGCCTGTAGTCTCTTCCTCGTCCAACACCTTGAGGGTGATAACCTTTGCACGATCATGGGAAGAAGGACGATAAGAACGGGTTTCCACATCCATAAACCAGCGGAAAGGCTTGAGGTCAGAGCCGTTGCTCATTACAAGCTCGCCACCACCCATAGCGTAATACTTCTTGGCTATCAACGTTTCATACGGGATAGTCTCGTAAGTACCTACAAAGAAGAATGTTGCAGTAGTGGTAGAGCAATCCACATAACTCTCTTCAGGAGCAGCATATACGGTTGTATTCTTAACGGATAAAGTCTTCTCGCCCGTTGTCTTAGCCCTGATGAGATATGGGGCGTTAGGCCGGGTAGAACCGCTCTTCATCTTTATTATTTCCACTTCTGTCTCGTCAATCTCGCCGTCATCATCATTATCCCTCTGGATAATACTGTTGATATAAGCCATCTCGAAATCATCCTTCCAGTCATCGTATTTCAGAGAGAAAGGAAGATACAGAGCCTGCCACTTCACATTATTGAAATTACGGGTATATGAAACATCAACACCTTCTAAATCTGACTCTCTGGTATATGCTTCATTATCCGTCATAGATAGAAATTCCTTTATATTTACCACCTCCACACTTTTAAACGCATTCTCGTATACCTCTCTGCTATTGGCAGGAACATGCAAGGTGATAGTCCAACTTGAAAAAGCACCTCCCCCAAGCTCTGGAGGTGTACTTCCCTTAAAAGTTACAGAGTTGAGACGATAACATTTATTGAAAGCCATATCTCCAATACTCGTTACAGAGCTTGGAATTTCGATTGAGGTGATAAGTGGGCAATCTTCGAAAGCCCAATTTCCAATACTCGTTACAAAGTTCGGAATTTCAACGGAGGTGAGATTATAGCAGCCAGAGAAAGCATCATCTCCAATACTCGTTACAGAGCTTGGAATTTCAACGGAGGTGAGTTTAACGCAATCACGGAAAGCTTTATTTCCAATATTCTTCACACCATTTTCAATTACAACTTTCTTGATTTCTCCACGTCGAGAATACCAAGGAACATCGCTGCCTGATTCATAATCAGGCATATTGCCTGTTCCTGATATTGTCAACGTACTGCCCTCTAATTTCCAATCAAAATCAGCCGCCACATCCGCATGAATTGCGGAGAATGAGAAAAGGCAGAATAAAAAAAGAAGTATATTCTTTTTCATATTTATATTAAAGATTTACGGCCTCTCCCCCCGCCCTCCCCCGTAGGGAGGGAGCCGGAGAACCCAATTTCAATTAACAATTAACAATTAATAATTAACATGCCTTTCGCGATTATACAATCAAACATCCTTCCCTTTGGGAAGGC
>CADCHG010000052.1:0-721 GCA_902801155.1 uncultured Prevotellaceae bacterium
CGGGCAGTCTTGCACGGCCAGCTCCCTTCGAATCCTCCAGGACGGGAACGTAGCAAAGGTAGTTGGTTGTAGCGGCGCGATGTAAGTAGCTGCCCACCCTGCCTCTTTAGCTCAGTTGGCCAGAGCACGTGATTTGTAATCTCGGGGTCGTTGGTTCGAATCCGACAAGAGGCTCGAAACGCAAGAAAGGTATTCCGTGTGGAATACCTTTCTTGCGTTAATTTATAATTTATAATTGACAATTGATAATTATCCCCTAAGAATTTCAAAAGAAAAGGGCAATGCCTACGAAAGACATTGCCCATTTATAAATATCAATTATATTCGCTTATTGAAATGAATAAACTACTCCCATGATCTTCTTGCCTATTGCATCAGCCTCCTCCATTGAGTGTGCCTCAGAATAAACGCGGATGATTGGCTCTGTGTTTGACTTACGGAGATGTACCCACATATCAGGGAAATCAATCTTCACACCGTCAATATCATTTACCTGTGCATCTGGCTGAGCAGAGAACATATCCTTTACCTTTGCGAGGATTGCATCCACATCGGTACTTGGAGTAAGATCTATGCGGTTCTTTGCAATGAAATACTCAGGGAAAGTCTTGCGCAACTCACTAACCTTCACACCCTTATGAGCAAGAGAAGACAGGAAGAGGGCAATACCTACAAGTGCATCACGACCATAGTGGCTCTCTGGATAGATTACTCCACCATT
>CADCHG010000052.1:728-15855 GCA_902801155.1 uncultured Prevotellaceae bacterium
TTTGTGGTCACATTCACCTCACCTACGGCAGCAGCGCTATAAACACCGCCATGCTTCTCCGTAACATCACGAAGGGCACGTGTAGAACTCAAATTGCTTACAGTAGCACCAGATGTATGCTCAAGAACATAATCGGCTACGCTTACAAGTGTATATTCCTCACCGAACATCTTACCATCCTCACATATGAATGCGAGACGATCAACGTCTGGGTCAACAACGATTCCGAGGTCATATCCGCCCTTTGCAAGCTCATCCATGATACCTGTGAGATTCTTCTCCAATGGCTCTGGATTATGTGCAAAGTCACCGTTAGGCTCGCCATTCAGGAACTTATACTCCACTCCAAGCTTATCAAGGAGCTTTGGAAGGATGATACCACCGACAGAGTTGATAGAGTCAACAACAACGCAGAAACCAGCCTTCTTGATTGCCTCTACATCAGTAAGCTTAAGGTTGAGGACTGCCTCTACATGACGGTCATCAAAGTTCTCCTCAGAATACTTACCCATATGGTCAACATCAGCATACTCAAATGCCTCAGCCTCAGCAATAGCAAGAACCTCGTTGCCATCATCCTTTGTAAGGAACTCTCCACGGGCATTCAGAAGCTTGAGAGCATTCCAATGACGTGGGTTATGTGAAGCTGTGATGATGATACCACCATCAGCACCTGCCATAGTAACGGCAAGCTCTGTCGTTGGAGTAGATGCAAGACCGATATTGATAACATCATAGCCCATGCCCATCAACGTACCACAAACTACGTTCTTCACCATCTCGCCAGAGATACGAGCATCACGACCTACAACAATCTTGTTTGTCGGGTTCTTTGTGCTCTTACGAATAAATGTAGCGTAAGCCGATGTAAACTTTACGATATCAAGTGGATTAAGGGTATCACCGGCAGGACCGCCGATAGTACCACGAATACCAGAAATTGATTTTATCAGTGTCATATATCTTTATTCTTTAATTCTTTCTACTTTAAACTATCCTATACACCTCTTTCGTACGTTATTTCATAATAGTACGCATATATATTATCACTAGAAGAAGCTATCAAGTGCCCCATATCATGAGGAACGATAAGACGAACCTTTGCTATTTCCTCATTCTCATTTACAGGACGTCCAAGCTTTATGTAAGACAACGGAACACACCATCCCTGAGGTACCACTGTGGGAGAAAGAAAATTGCCATTTCTATCGGTTGAATAATATTTATTTGGCATCGTCCCATGATATTCAGTTTTATCCTCTTTTACACACCACGATGCAATAAATGTACCAGAGTTGTTGAGCACATCTATTTTTTCATAATTCTGCTGATCTTTTTGGGGAGCATCATTCACCAATGTATCTACCGGAGTATTGAGATTATACTCCTTGAAACGGCAAATCATCGTTGCACTTTCCCCATTCTTCAAGATGCCTCCGCATCCACGTCTTACAATCTGCATATAGACACCATTACTAAAATGCACGAACTCATTCTTCGACAAATCGGTTATTGTGTCCTTAAGGAACTCCTCCTCAGAGATAACATTTATCTTTTTTCCCTTTATCTCACCCTGAGTCGGGTTATCAATAAAACGTGAGATAGCAGAACGCTCATAGTCACGCTTTTCCTCGTATGTCTCGTAGTCATCTGTACATGAATACATCGTGATGCCAACAACGGCGAGCGTTAAGATATAAAGTATTTTCTTCATTATTCCTTATAATATTTTTTTGCGAGTGCTTCTTCGTACGAAGACACTCGCTTTAGCTTGTTGAGCTTTGCGAAAAAATAATGCGTATCAGCCCCTAAGGCTGGCGCATGTCTCTGATTTGCGAGTGCTTCTTCGTACAAAGAAAATAGTGCGAGTCAGCCCCAAGGCTGGCGCACGTCTCCGATTTTCGAGTGCAAAATTAATAAATAATTACGAACTATTATCACAAATAACAGTTAATAATTAATAATTAACAAACCTTTAGCCTTACAGAATGGAATTATACTATAAAAACATCTTTCCGGGAAGGCTTGGTTAGGCTTTCTACAGCAACTCCGCAAACGCCTTGACTGCCTTCTTCACAATCTTCTCTGCCTCTTCTACAGAGCAGTATAGTCTGCCACCCGAAGCATTCTTATGACCACCACCGTTAAAGAACAGGGCAGCCATCTCGTTGCATGGGAAATCATCCACAGACCTCAGACTCACCCAGATAGTATTCTGCTTGTCGGTATCCTCACGAAGCGAGATCGACAGACGATGCCCCTTGAGTTGCAGAGGCATGTTCACAAGTCCCTCAGCATCTCCCTTCAGATAGTGGAAGCGCTTCAAGTCCTGCTTTGTCAGGATATAATACGATGCCCTGAGAGGAGTGAGTATTCTCAGTTTCTCATACAGCACATATCCCACAAGACGAAGACGATAGTCGCTGAAGTTATTGAAAACATTACGGTATATCTTATCCTTGTCAATGCCCTTCTCAAGAAGCAGACTTATGATATAGAATATCTCCGGACGGCTGGAATTGAACGTAAAGCCGCCCGTGTCGGTCATCATACCGCAATAAGCCGTAACCGCCATCTTGTGCGTCATCATCTCATAGCCACCCAACTGATATATCAATCGGAATACCATCTCTGATGTACTACTCATCTCCGGACGCGAGATTGTCAGGACTGTAGGAACATCCGGATCAAGATGATGGTCGATAAGCACCTTCTTGCCCGGCGCTTTCACAAGCATCTCTCCCAAAGTCTCCGTAATGCGCGAAGGCACATTGAAGTCAAGGCAGAAAATAGTATCGCACTCAGCAAACAGTTTCTCCACCAGCTCCGGACGCTTGTCATAGCGCACTATGGTCTCTGACCCAGGCAGCCAATGAAGGAAGTCCGGGAACATATCAGGAACCACCACCGTGGCCTCCTTACCCTGCTGACGCATATATTCCGTCCATGTCAAGGTAGAACCTATCGCATCACCATCAGGGTTAGTGTGGCCGAGGACAAGCACACGCTCAGCCTCGGCCACAATATCACGAAGCTGAGATATTTCAGCCTCAGAAACGAGATTTAATTTCATGCATTCTTTTTCAATTAACAATTAATAATTAACAATTAACATGCCTGTCGGAGTAAGCGAAGCCTATGTTAATTGTTAATTATTAATTGTTAATTTTATTCTTAGAATAATTTGTTTGGATACACACCCTCCTCAACAAGCTTCGCAATGCGAGCTACTGTATCTGGACGGTCCTCTGAATAAGTCACACCAAACCACTTACTTGTAGTATCGAGCACCTTGCAAGTTGCTGTGCCGTCATTGATAAGCTTATTCACCATCAGAGGAATAAAGAACTCTGACTTGAGGTTCTTGATGTTTGCCTCATCAGAAAGGAACTCCTTAAAGTACTCCTCAGAATACTCGAAGTAGTCAGGAGTGAAGCCCCACATATTCATACTTACAGGAGCATTCTCATCTACGCGAACCCACTCGCCATCTTCCTTGTTGTCAGCACGATAAGCCACAGTACCATCCTCAAGACGAGCAATCTTAGTGCGCTCAACGCAAGTTGTGAGGTTACCCTTCTCATCCTTTGAGCAAACACCACGACTAACAGTACCGTTCTCGCTCAAAGTGTTACCTACGCGGAAACCAACCATAGCATACTGTCCCTTAGCACCCTCTGGAAGATCAGCAAGATACTTGCCGATAACCTTGAACGCATCACGGTTATAGAAATCATCGCAGTTGATTACGCAGAAAGGCTCCTTAATAACGTCCTTACCCATAAGCACGGCGTGGTTTGTTCCCCAAGGCTTCTCACGGCCTTCTGGCACAGAGAATCCCTCTGGCAGAGCGTCAATACCCTGGAAACAGAGCTCGCACTTGATCTTACCCTCATACTTTGAGAGGATCTGCTTACGGAACTGCTCCTCGAAATCCTTACGGATAACCCATACAATCTTGCCGAAACCGGCCTCAATTGCGTCATATATACTATAGTCCATAATGGTCTCGCCGTTAGGACCCAGACCATCAAGCTGCTTCAAGCCACCATAACGGCTTCCCATACCAGCAGCGAGGAGAAAAAGTGTTGGTTTCATAAATATTGTTTTTGTTTTATACGTTCTTGTCACCAAGTGAAAGGTATTTACTGCCGATGGAATGATTTGCTAAACACAAACACCCATCACCTAACACCCATCACCTAAATATCGAGTGCAAAATTACAACTTTTTTTTTACCTACACAAATTTTAATGGTAAAATGATTCCACATAATAAAAAGACTCACCAAAAATGAATACGGCATTAACGTGTTATTAATAAACGTGAGTTCGAAGAACTTACTTTAGCTTGGTGAGTTTCTGCGAATAATTCAAGACTGCGAGGGCTGAAAGCCCGCCACTTAAAAGGGCAGTCCGATAGGGCTGTTATATACGGATGCGTGATTAAAGGAGCGCTGAAAGTGCGACACCTGAAAACTATGACTTTAGGTGTCGGTCCTTCAGACCTCATTCTCCCAAACAACCTCAATATAACAGCCCTATCGGACTGCCCTTTTAAGTGGCGGGCTTTCAGCCCTCGCAGACCATAATAATACGTGAATTCGACGAAAACAAAGCGCAGCGTTTATTTTCACCGAACTCCCGTTAAACTGACGTAATTTTACAGACTATCACTAAACTCTGTTCCTCCTATAAACAGCCCTACTTCCTCCGAAGTAAGTCCAATGATAATACCATAATAATACCATTATATTACCATAATAATACCATTATAATACCATAAACTATGGTAATATTAATGTGTTATAATGGTAAGTTTTTGGTGTTTATATGGTTTTATCAAGTGAGTCATGACGGAAATACCCCCCACTTACAGCCCAGGAAGTAGCGGGGAACGAGACTCTAATATATTAACGTGAACTCGAAAAAAAGGAAACGGATTTATCCGATTTATCTGAATATTAGCGGAATACATATCGCGCCAGCTATCAGATAAATCAGATAAATACGCTTCCATTTTTTATAAACCACAGATTTTAGGGATCTCACAGATGCAAATCACGAGCGCAAGCGAGATAATCCCTTTAATCTGTGAAATCTGTGGTCACATAAAAATTAATGCGAAATTAATGTTTTATTAATGTCACAATTAATGTTATACAAAGTATAGAAAAAATTACGTTGAACTCAAGTTATTCCTCCCATTCTTGGGAACGGACTTGGAACGGTTTTACAACGGACTTACAACGGAGGTAGAACGGACCTAAGATAGAGGCGAGACGAATGAATTAGAAAAAAAGAATTTTTACAACACTCGTCAACTCGTCACCCTCAGCGCTGCAAGTTATTGTAACTCTTTTGGTTACAGCGGTGATTCATTTTAAAGCACTCGTCACCCACTCGTCACCCAAATCTCCGTATCTTATTGATAGTATGATATTTACAAGGCCATTTCACTCATCACCCACTCGTCACCATTTTCAGGGTGACGAGTGAATTATCTCAGTAATTCATTCTATATCAAGATGATAAACCACTTGAGGGTGACGAGTGGGTGACGAGTGGAACGAAATAAATCACCGCTACAACTCCCTGACGCTTAAAGCCTTACAGCGCTGAAGATGACGAGTTGACGAGTTATACAAAAATTCTTTTTTCCCCGTTTTTTACGTGAGCTCGACAAATCTCAATATAAACGCACCTTTGGTGCTGAACTGACAATAATTTTTCGTAAAGCTCAACAAGCTATGCAAGTCATCGAACTGAGGTTATTTAGAGATGATGCGCCCCGAAGGGGCAACGAGCCAACAGCCCATGGCATCGCCATGGGTGATTGGGGATGTAGCTAACGCCCTGTAAGGGCAAAAGCATTGTTTCGAATTAGAGCTTTTGCCCTTACAGGGCGAACAATCATGCTCACTATCCCCATGGCGATGCCATGGGCTGTTAGCTTTTGGCCTTTCAGGCCGCTTACCGTCTGATTGGGGATAATCATTAGAATGGGTAGCCAATGGCGAAGTTCAGACACTGGCTTTTGGAGAAGCGAGAGAAGTTGAAATATCCGCTCTTGGAGTCATAGCGCGGGTCGTGTATGACAAAGCCCCAGTCAATTCGCAGGACGAAGAAATCAAGATCGTATCTGATACCCACACCTGCACCTACGGCAAAGTCTGTGAGGAACTTGCTTGCATCAAATTTCTTCCCTACTCCATCGCCAAGAATATCATATTCGAGAGATTTCCTTGCATCGCTGAAAGTCCATACATTACCGGCATCAACAAAGAGAGCACCATAGAGAGAACCGAACAGACGAGGGCGGTATTCAAGATTGAGAACACATTTCAAGTCACCCACGTTTGATACATACTGATAGTTTCTCAAAGAATCAGGCAAGGATGACCTTCCTGGTCCTATGGATCTTGCAGAGAATGCCCTTATTGAGTTTGCGCCACCCACATAGTAACGCTCGGAATATGGTGCTGAGGTGGAATTTCCGTAGCATTTCAGGACACCAAGCTGAGCATGAGCCACAACAGACGAATGTTCGTCAAGCATCCATGTCTTTCGCCAATCCACATCGAACTTCAGGAACTGCGAGAAAGGAGTCTTGAAACAGGTCTTGTCCTTCTCGTTCCAGCTTCTTCCCAGAAGGGCATATCCCAAGGCAATAAGGTTGGAGGACTCTGTTATCGTGGCTGAAAGATAGATAGGGTTATGATAGTTGGAAGGTGAGGTATATTTGTAGTTATACTTCATCTTCATAAGGAAATAGTCGTTCATAGACGCAAGGAGCACAGGCGATTTCTTCACCTTCTCGTGATAGTCGGCAGACACCTCTGCCAGTCGGTCATACTCCACTATGAGAGGCGAGAACTGATGAACCGACTGCGAAGCCGGCTGTATGGTATATGCAAGTTCTCCGGAAAGGATATGCCTTCTGAAGAATCCGCTTCGGTTGATAGTCTCACGAGCCACGGTTATCATAGTAGAAGGGGTATTCATCCAGCGACGACGATGTTTCTTCAAGAACGTAGGCATAAGGAGTCGTGGCATTGTCAAGGTCATATCGCCCGAAATCTCATAGTTAGCACCATTATCGCCACTACCGCCTGTCTGGAACTCATAGCTTCCTGCCAGATTGAAGCCCAAGACCTCACCTCCACGGAAAGCGTTTCTCTTTGCAAAGCCAAGACTTGCACCCGGACCCATTCTGCCCGATGTCTTTCCGAGATAGTTAGCCTGGAGGGTAACATCGTATGGCTTATCGAGGATACAGTTCACCGTCATGTCGAGGATACCCGCTCCTCGGCGTTCCTGGCCGTCACGGGTTAGCGACCTAACGGTGTCAGGAACTGTCAGAACCGTTCCGTCGGGCCTCAGTTTCTTCTTGAACTCAATACTCGTACTTGCATATACACCCTGACCAATGAAACGGTTCAGAGACTCCTCGTAGAGATCCTGCGAATAGAGTTCGCCAGAGCGGAGCTTCATATCAGAAAAAATCACACGACCACGGATAGGCGATTTCTTGCCATGAAAGTGCAGGGTGACACGACGACGGCTTGTAGAGTCGGTTAGCTGTTCCTGATTCTGCCTGCGAATATTCACGTCAATCTTGCCAATCATCCATTTCCGGGTAGCATCATCGGGGAGAGAGTCAACCATGTGAACTTGAAGCTGCACCTTTTCAGGCACTTTCACGGTATCAGCAAGATATGAGGTATATGACTGATTATAATAGTAATAGCCATGATTTCGGAAGATGGAGGCTATGCGTGAACGCTCGGCATCAAGAGCAGCTACATCAAACGGATCACCAACCTTTATCTTCGGTTTGTCGGCAAGAATGAGATTTACGGCATCCTGCGGGAAGTTATGATAGCTGATCGTATCAATAGTGTATAGCGGTCCCATATCCACAGTATATGCAACCTTAGCCGTTCGCGGACGAGCCACAGTATCGGTCTTGGTTGTCTTTGCCTTGCCGTACACTATGTCGTAATCCACATTTCCACGGAAATAGCCATGATTCTGGAGCACATTCTCGGCAACAGACACACGAAGCTCAGGGTTCACATTACCCATAAGCACAGGCGCCTTACCGAATGTCTTGCCCATCCACTTTGCAAAACCGCTTTTCTTACCCTCGCAGGCATTATGAATCCAGAGGGCGTAAGGGATGGTGCGATAGTAGGAAGAACCGAACAAAGCGCCGTTAGGAGCGGTTGCAAGAGCCGCCTCCACTTCTGCCTGTGTCTCAATGAAATGCTCGCTGTTATCGTGATTCTGATAGTCGATAGGCTTCAATCCTGTGAATAGCTGTTCGCCCGGCTCAAGGTGGGTTGAACAGGAAGCGAAGATAAGGGCAAAGAGAAGGACGACCCCTTTCTGCCCTACGGGCATCTTTCCCCGTAGAGGGGCAAGAGGCTGGCGCAGAACGACCTCACCAATAGCCGCAAAAATCTTTTCTATATATTTCCTTATCTTATTCATTGAGATACTACTATCTACTTAACTCCTTCAACTTTTATGCTATCAACTTTTACACTATCAACACCAAACTTAACGCCATTCACTTCTCCGTGTCGTTCTCTGGCTCCCTTCCCCATTACGGGGGAAGGGTTGGGGTTAGGGGTTGTAGGGGTTGCGTTAGGGTTTAACATCCTCCTCCTCATCTCCAGATTCTTATCACCAAACTGGAAGATATCCCTGAAGTTCTGCAACTTACGTTTCCACATATAACCGGCACCATACTGACCTACATAGCCTTCGAGGAAATCATAAACGGCACGCTTGTAGAAGAGCTGGAGGTATTGGTTGGAGATATCGGAGGTGCGATACTGGAGTTCTACGTTATCAAAGAACGTGTTGTTCTGACCGCTTACATCAGAGCCTGTGGATATCTTTCCACCTACAGAAACAGAAAGGCGGTTGTTCCAGAAACGCTTTGCGAACTTGAATGAGTAGTCGGTATGCATCCTACCTGTCTCGTCAGAGCTTGTCTCCATACCTACCGAGAGGTCGAGAGTGCGGAGAGCAGAGCCGGCTATCTGGTTGATTTCCTGTTGGAGGAATGAGCTGAGAGCCGAGTTCATAGTGAAACTTGAGGTATTGTTCTCCGTGAGATACATACCTGTGGTGAGCATCGTAACGGCACGTTTTCCGCGTTCCTCAAGCGTAAGCATACTGAGTTCATCACTAACATAAGAATCCTCCGGAGCCTCTATGACGAACTCAAGTCCCATGTCCTGAAGGGTCTTTGAGAGTACCACGCCACACTCGAAGAGCACGGATTTCTTTACGCCGTTCTCCTCCACCATGGCCTTGTTCTTCTCCTTCGCCGTGATGCTGAGACGAGGATTCATAATATCGCCCGTAAACTCGATATACGAATCAGGAGATATCTCGAATGTCTTCAGAGGAATTACAGGCAGAGAATACTTCATCTCACCTGATGAGATGGTGTATCTTCCTGTCATTGAGATATCACCACCTATATATTTCATTCTGAGACTTCCGCCTCCGAGGATGTCAAGGTAGTTGGTGTGGTTGGTGTTGAGCCAACAAGTAACATGGGCACCTTCCTGAACAGTAACCGACAGATCGACAGACATACCATCCACCTCCGGACGGTTCACAACCAAAGGCTCATCGCCAGAGAAGTCGGTAAACGTTACGAGTTCCTTTAGGCGGTTATCGGTTGTGATAGGAGAATCACAAAGGATATAATAAAGGTCGCTCTTTGAGAGTACGGTGAGATTACCCCTTACCTTCAGTTCTGAAAGTTCGCCGTTTATCCTTCCGAAGAAGTTCACGTAGCCCTTACCATAAGCCTCGGAACGACGGCTTTCCTTCGCATCAATAAGCAGGAAGTCCCTCGCACGCATACGCATGTTCAGGCTGATATGATCAAGGTCGGAGAAGTCTATATCACCCATTATCACGAGTGGCTGATCGTTATTGGCATACATCTGGAAGTTTTCAAGCAAGAGTTTTGAATTGGTGATGCGAACCGGATCGTCATCAAATTTCATCGTTATGCCGTAAGGAACAGAAATGAGAGAAGCTCCCTGCAAGTAGATATCACCATTAACCACAGGCTTTGAGACAGAACCGCGCACCGTGAGCTGTCCTTCACCAGTTCCCTCAAGACCAATAATCTGATCAGGCACGAAACCGTTGGCGATATTCAACGGCAGTTGCTGCATGTTCACGTCAAGGTCGATGCCTCCACCTTCCTCAACATATTCCTCTGGGTTATAGCCACCGAAAACACTTGCCACCTCAACGCCATCCTTCAGCAGGATTCCGTCAATATGGTGAGTACCGTCTTCCATAGGCATATACACAAACTCGGAAGATATGTTACCAATGCCGCAGTTCTCATATACAAGGTCCTTGAACTCCACAGAACTTGAAACAGAGAGATCATTCGGTGTCTGTATGACGTGGAAGTCACCATCCATAATACCACCCATCTGAGGCATATAAGGTATTACAGACACAATCTCCGCAAGATTAAATCTGTGCAAAGAAAGCGTCACGTCCTGAAGTGCCTCAAGATTATCATCGTCGGTATATACCAGCAAACCCATGCCGTCGGCAGATTTCAGTTTAAGGTCGGCAGAGAGTCGCATATTTGGCGAGAACAGGATATAGTTATCAGGATTTACGCTGAACGGCTTATATCCAAGCACATGTTTCCTGTCCTCAAGCGAGATGCGGATACCTCGTGTTTCCATCACGGCAAGAGCGCCTAAATCCAGGATTCTCAGCTTTCGGGCATCGTCGATTATCAGGTCAACCGATGTTCCATTCGGGAGGAGAGAGCCTTTTGCCTGAGCCGTGAACACATACTGCGGATTATCCTTGCCGTTCTCCACATCTACAGTATATCGTATCTGTTCAGAATCAGATGTCAGGACAGCCTTTATCCTATCAAGTTGCAAGGACTCGGTTTTGAGCGTATCAATAGTCATCTCACCATTTATTCCCGTAACTGGCGAGATATTGAAATCTGCAAGAATCTGCTTCACACCTATGTCGAAGCGCTTCATGGCATCTGCCACAGGATTATCCCTGCCAAGAGACAGATATACATTACCTTGCGGCAACTTACTGCGGATATCCTTCTCACTAATGATACGCTTCTCCCATTGACGCATCACCTCTTCCATCAGGACATCAGAAACCTTCATCAGCTTCTTGTATCCTCCGCTAAGGTCGGCTTTCAAGTGGAAGTCTCCGCAATCTGCTACAGCATGGGTAGTATCTGTACGTGTAAGGAGGTCGATGGTCATATCATCCGGACGATACGCCTGCACAGAGTCTATGATTGTGAGGTCGCTCAGATTTCCCACCACCTTATAGTACTCGTCCATATCGGTGGCCAAATCAAGATGCGCACAACCGGCAATAGTCAATGGAGCCTCTGCAAGATAGAGACGATAGAGGTCGGCCTTGTTAAGTTCCGTGGTTATCGTAGCATCCACCTTCTTGCTAAGAAGGGCATCGAAACCGATAGTACCGTCAAGAAGCGGATTCCTTGAAACAACCGTTGCATGAGCCTTGCCGCCAGACAAGTCCGCGTCAAGCTTCATATTGTTGAGATTCCACTTGCTATATGCGAAATTAGTCACGGAAGCCTTAGCATTTATCTTGGTGCGGGAAGAGAATACATCAGTTCCCACACCCGTAACATCAGCCTTGCCTGTGAAGCCGCCAAGTCCCATGCCCTTCACAAAGTGCCCCAAATGTAATCCGTCGGCCTTCAAATTGGCTTTGTAAGCCATTGCCTTTGCGTTGAAGTTCGCCTTTCCGCTCAAAGAGCCCTTACCCTCAGTAGCACGGAAATCAATGTCATATATCTGACCTCTTATCTTCGCATCTGCCACGGCATGAACGGCAGGTATGCCTATCATCTTCGCCGTACTCTTGTCGAGCATGGTCTTCACAAAGTCGAGGTTATAGGTCTGGGCATCAAGATGAATATCGGATACGAGTTTGTTGATATCCATGAACTTCTCCGCATATCCGTCAGCTTTCACGAGGAATGCCCCCGGAAGCTGTGCGTATGCGCTCTTGATATCCACACGGTTCATATTGCCATTGGCAGAAAGCTTGATGGCAAGCGGTTTCCTCGGCCATTGATCCATGAACTGTTTCGGCATATCGCCCATACCCATTCCAAGCAGAATATCCTCACTTCCAAGAGAGGCATCAGCATCCACATACACCTTACCCGGATTGATAGAATCCATCACGTTAAGGTCAACAATGGCATTTGCCTTCAGCGTTGAGGTTGCAATATCGGCATTAACATCACGATTGAGGGCAAGGTCGAAATCGGTCGTGAGTTTCAGGGAATCCATAGCAAGATTTCCCGTCAGGGATTTTACTCCGATACCGCATTTCTCCATCATCTGGCATTGCCTTATCCTCAGACTCATCTCCATAGCATTCACCGAGTCCTTGGCTGCAAGGAAACGCAAGGAGTCTATGCCCAACCCGATATTCGTGAGTGCTATATGGTTAGCATCCAAACCTTTAAGGCGAGGCTCAAAGTTGTTGTCATAATATACCGCGCCTTTCTGCCAATCCAAAGATGCAAGACTATACTCTCCCTTGAATAAATCGAAGAACCCCTGCTTTGCACTCACCTTGCCAAGCACAGCCTTAAACTGAAGCGTATCGCCCGGCATGTGTATCGTAGCATCTGAGTTTTCAATAGCCAGTTCCTCAGCACTTATCTTCCAGAACACCTCACTCTTCGTTGTATCTTCCGGAACAGTATCGCTTAGCTCCACGTTTATATGGGCATCAGCAAGATAAATCTTAGCAAGAGCAACCGTCTCTTTCTCGAGGTCTATATTCGCAGGACTATTTTTCTTCTCCCTCCCTTGGGGAGGGTCGGGGCAGGTCAGACTTAATTCCCCTACTCTACCTTTCACCCTCGCCTCATGCACAAGGTTGGCTGTATTCATCTTCAGCTCATAGATATCAAGCTGATCGATATTCACCTGACTATCAAAAAGAGGCATCAACCGCACATCCACCACAGCCCTTTTCAGGTCGGCTATAGTATCCTTACGTTGAGGCAGAGAATCATTCTGCTGAATAACCTTCACGCCGTCCACCCCGAGATTGAGCGGGAATACAAGGCAAACGCGCTCCACGCTGACCTCCATTCCAATCTCTTCAGAGGCATAGGCAGCAACGGTTTTTACCGCCCAGTTCTGAATAGGTGGAATATAGAGTGCAACAGCAAGAAGCACGATTAAGATGAAGGGAGTGAGCACAATACCAAGAGCCCACTTCATGTATTTATTATTCATAGAATAATCTCTGGTTTCGACTACAACGTGCGTAGCACCTCGCACGAAGTCAAAAGTGCGTGTCAGCCATAGGCTGGGGCACGTCCTTCGGTTTGACAAGTGCAAAGATATAGCAAAAAAAGCATACGACAAAGACTTTTTGCGACTTTTCTCCCTTTTTCCTTTGAAATACCGACAAAAACAAGTAACTTTGCATCAAAAAGGTGTTGGGTGATGGGTGTTAGGTGATTGCGTATAGTATTTTTGCGAACATCAACAAACCACCATCACCTATCACCTAACACCCAACACCCAGAATATTATGACTCCAATTTACGAAGACAACCATATCATTATCGTCAGTAAACAGAGTGGCGAGATAGTTCAAGGCGACAAGACAGGCGATACTCCTCTGTCAGAGACCGTCAAGGACTATATCAAAGTCAAGTATCAGAAGCCGGGGAATGTTTTCCTCGGTGTTGTGCATCGTCTTGACCGTCCCGTTAGTGGATTGGTGATGTTCGCTCGCACAAGCAAGGCTCTTGCACGCCTCAACGAGATGTTTCGTGTGGGTGACATCCACAAAACGTATTGGGCTATAGTTCCGACCCACCCCGTCCCTCCCCAAGGGAGGGAGATTTCAGATAGTATTAGTGTATCAAAAACTCCCTCCCCCGGGGAGGGCGAGGGGTGGGTCCCACTTACCCATTGGCTCGTTCGCAACGAGAAGCAGAACAAGTCGTATGCCTATGACCATGAGGTGAAGGATTCAAAGAAGGCGCAGCTAAGCTACAGGATTCTTGCCCATTCTGACCGCTATAGCCTCGTAGAGGTACAGCTATACACAGGCCGTCATCATCAGATTCGCTGTCAGCTTGCGAAGATAGGACTTCCTATCAAAGGAGATCTCAAATACGGCTCTCCACGCAGCAACAAGGACGGCTCTATCTGCCTCCTTTCCAGATACATGGAGTTCGTGCATCCTGTAAGTAAAGAGACGATACGTGTTACCGCCCCATTACCCGATGATGCCCTTTGGCAAGCATTCAAAAACGTATAGGGAAATATGTCTATATTTGCGCTCTCATTTTCAATATCTTCCTATTCATATATATTTTCAGAAGATTCAAAGGATTCTGGAAGCGCCTATTGATTGAGGATTTCTAAAAACTTTCCAGAATATTCGGGCAATACCTTGTTTTTAGCATCGCTATAACTTCGTTCATCCTCCGTTGTTCCTCCGAACCAAACTCGATGAACCTCTTATCCTATATAAGAGAAAAAGCGGAGGTTCATCGAGTTTGGTTCCTTAGAAGAACGGATTTACATCGGACTTAGAGGCAAGGAAGAAACTCCAAAGTGAAAATCAGAAGAACGACAGTTTAGCTTACAAGAACTTTTTTTCTGTAACCTTCATATTCCTCCACAGCATATCTGAAATAGTCAGGAATAGGGATTGACTTATTGGTCTTTGTATCAAAGCAAACCATTGTTGTAATGCAGTCACATTTTATCTCCTTTGTCCTGTTATTAAACGCCTGCTGATGAAGCGTGAAACTCTTGTTACCCATGCGGGTAATGGATGTCCGTATATATATTTCCTCCGGATAATATACAGGAGTAATGAAATTTGACTCTATATGCGCAACGACAATGGCGAGATGCTCATAGATATCCTTACCCACCACATCAAAAAGATATTGGGACTTGCTCGTATCAAAGAGCGAAAAATACACGTTGTTATTGACATGCCCAAAGCGGTCAACGTCAGAAAACCTTAATTGTGCAGGCATTTGATGCCTAAATGTCTTA
>CADCHG010000052.1:15905-28455 GCA_902801155.1 uncultured Prevotellaceae bacterium
ACGACAAAGAAAAAATCCGAAATGTCATTCTTTGAAGATGAACTGCATAGACATTCTATTTTTTTGCGCACACAACAAGAGTAGTGTGCATGAATAGCAAGACGACAAGACACGAACTGACATTACGAACAGAGTAACATATCCCCTCTTAAACGGGGTGTAATACTATTTTTCAAAAAGTTTTTGAAGACGAGTATTACACCTTGAAGTTATGAGCACGTTAATCACCTGACTAACAAGTTGTTTACCTTGGTGTAATACCCCTCAAAGTATTACACCAGTATTACATCAAATCCTCCGAAATGGTGTAATACTCCCGAGGGTATTACACCACATCTAACATACTGATAATCAACCAAAATATCACACACAACAGCAAAAGATGTAATACCCCCTTAAAAAACTTTTTTATTTTTTCACGATACGAGTATTACACCCACGATTACCCCCAATAATATCCCCTCATTATACCTCCGTTCTACCTTCGCTACAAGTCCGTTCCTAATCCGTTCCTTAGAATGGGAGGAAAATGGGATTTGCAAGGGAATTACATAGGCCTTGCATAGGAGTGGGTCTTTTTCTCTTTTAAAACGAAAAATTCTACTGACCACACCTTGTTTATATGAAAAGAATATTGTATTTTTGTAGGCGAAAGTAAAAATTTTTAATTTCTTTGCAAAAAAATTGAACCTATGGGGTGATGATTCTTCATGTTCAGTTGTATTTAAGATAAACAGCAACAAAAAATGATGAAACAAAAAGAACAACAGTTTGAACAACTTTTCCATTCTGAATACGATAGGATGTACCGAGTGGCATATATCCTGTTGGGCGACGAAGACGAGGCAAAAGATGCCGTACAGGATGTCTTTGCAAGTCTGTGGGATGGTACTGTGGAGCTGCGTGAAGAATCTCAACGGTCGTTCCTTCTGACTTGTGTCAGAAACCGTTGCCTCAACATAATTGCGCAATGGGAGAGGCACAGAAAGGTTGAGACTCAGATAGCAAACACGCAAGACATGGAATTCCCGGAACCATGGCAGGGAAGACCAGACGATGAGCTTATCGAGATAATACGCCACTATATCGACGGATGGCTCACCCCACAGACAAGTAAAATCATCCACATGCACTTTGACGACAGGAAATCCTATAAGGAGATATCCAATTCGCTCGGCATAAGTCTATCAGCCGTAAACAAGCACTTAGTGCAAGGAATGAAAAAACTGCGTCAAACTTTTAACCGCAAAGAAGCATGAAAAAAGAAGAACAAATCAGAATGCTCCTAAATTCAGAGCAATATACAGAAGAGCAACTTGATAAGATGCTCGAAGATTCCCACATCCCTACCCCTAGTGTGGATAAGGAGTGGCAACGTTTCAAGACAAGGACACAGGCTAAACAGTCAAAGCAGCACAGAAGCAAGCCTATGCAATGGGCTGCCACATTAGCCATTCTTGCTGCACTCTCAGGCATTTCATACGCCGCTATCTATCATTTCGCACTAAAAGATAATAAGGAGAAAGTCACAACGACAACTCCAGCGGTAGATGAAAAAGAGACTGCCATTAAGACTGCAAGTGTAGAAGAAAAGACAGACACCATAAGGACTGCCCAGAACTTCAACAACGTGCAGTTGGCTGAAATAATGAACCAGATCTCCAAAGACTTCGGCGTAAAGGTCATCTTTGCCAACGAGAAGGCACGCACCATACGCCTCTACCTCTCATGGGAAGCCGATGACACCATTCTGGAGATTATCAACCGTATCAACCACTTCGAGAAAGTGCACCTCACTCTCTCCGACGAAACAATAACTATAGATTAAACGCCTCTCCTGAAATCCTAAAAGGAGAAATGGCAAGTAACAAACGTTAGCCCGACGATTTGTTTTAACATTCGCTTGGCTACATAAATTAATGAAGAAAATGAAAGAAAAACTATTATTTATGATATGCGGCCTTTTGGCTATGATGAATGTTCAGGCTCAGCCGCTGTTGAAGACTCACGTAGAAACTGGTGATGTTGAGGGTGTACTCGAAGGCAATGACCTCGCTTGTTATTATGCAATTCCTTTTGCAGCTCCTCCTGTTGGCGACTTGCGTTGGAAGGCACCACAGCCTGCAAAGCCTTGGAATGGTGTGCTCAAAGCAAAGGAGACAGCCAAGTGGCCTCCACAGCCAGAAAAGAGTTACGTGAAATACGACATGATGGACGAGGACTGCCTCTACCTCAGCGTGGTAACTCCTGCCAAGAAGGAAAACGAGGCTCTGCCCGTGATGGTATGGATTCATGGTGGCGGATTCCGTAGCGAACATTACGGCGGCGAACTATGGCAGAGTCTTGCCCGTCGTGGCGTTGTCACCGTGTCTGTGGCTTATCGTGCCGGTGCACTTGGCTATATGGCACACGAGGAACTGGCAAAGGAGAATCCCGATGGACATTCTGGCAACTATGGCATACTCGACCTTATCTTTGCCCTGCAATGGGTACAGCGCAACATCAGCAACTTTGGCGGCGACCCTGCGAAGGTAACTATCTTTGGCGAATCAGCAGGTGCCATGTGTTGCAACATTCTCTGTGCATCACCTCTGGCAAAGGGATTGTTCCGTGCGTGCATCAGCCAGAGCGGAGCCTTCATGTTGCCGGGCGACGTTGACCAGCCAACGGCTCAGACGCTGGGTAATATGTTCATGAACCAGTTGCAGAAGAAGAGCATCGCGGAGATGCGCCAGATGGATGCCAGGTCACTCACAGGCAACGGCGTGAACTTCGTGGGCTGTACCCCTATCATCGACGGCTACGTTATGACCGCGCCTATCTACGACCTCTACAATCAGGGCAAATACAACGATGTGCCTGTACTGATCATGCACAACAGCGACGAGGCTGCCACGGAATTTGCCTCCGTTAGCGAAGAGATGTATAACCAGCAAGCCGCTCAGTTGCCTGGCACTTGGGGCGACACTCTGAAAGCCTATTACCCTGGCAGTACTGCCGAGCAGCGTCTTTACAGCCTCCGCGACATAGGTCGCGACCTTAATTTCGGATGGCCTGCATACGCTTGGGCTACCTTGCAGAAAAAGACGGGAAAGAGTCCTGTCTATGTGGCTTACCTCGCCCAGAAGTCTGACACTACCATCTATGCCAAGGGCAACCGCCGTGGTGCCGCTCATTCCGATGACATCATGTATCTGCAAGGAGCTTTCGACAAGAAGGCTGACAGATTTCCGCAGGAGAAGAAGGTTAGCGACCTGATGCAGCAATACTGGGTGAACTTCGCCAAGACGGGTGGCAATCCTAACGGTGAAGGACTACCTGCCTGGCCTTTGTTCGACGAGCAGAAGCCTACCGTGATGCAGTTCAACAACGGTGCATCGCTCATCAATGTGCCAAACATGAAGGGCGTAGCCGTCATTGATCGCTTCTTCCAGTATGTCCGTGAAATGAAGATGAACATAGTCAATCGATAGGATGCTAACGAAATAAGTAACATAAAACCCGTAATCATTATGTCTTTCAATATATATTATTTCAAGAAACTCCCCATTGGGGGGGTGGGGGGCTTATTCCTGTTATTCCTCCTTTTCGCCTCATCAGCAGTAAAGGCACAAAGCCTGACACATACATTCAGGAACACGTCACTATCCGACGCGCTTATCTGGATTGACAATGCCCAGGACAAATACAAGATTCATTTCATCTTTGACGAACTGGAGGACTTTTCCGTCACCACTTCCATGCGCAATCTCTCCGTAGAGGATGCCGTAAGGCAGGTCATCGGTTTCTATCCCATGCGCACCACCTTTGAGAAAAGGGATATCTACATAGAGTGCGTACAGAAGTCGGGCACCAAGCTCATGGGTCACATCGTGGATGAAAAGGGCAAGCCAATGCCTTTCGCCAACGTATCACTCCTGTCTGTTGCCGATTCCGCATTCATCACTGGTGGCGTGAGCAACGAGAACGGTGATTTCGTCATTCCTTGCCAAGCAAAGCACGTCATTGCCAAGATTAGCAGCATAGGCTACAAGACCGTAACCCGCAATGCTGCCGTGGGCAAGATGGGCACCATCACCCTCCATCCCGAGACCTACACCATCAAAGGCGTAGAGATCAAGGGCGAGATTCCTCAGTATAAGATGGTGGCTGGCGGAATGGCTGTAGATGTGGAGCACTCCGTACTTCACGACGTAGGCACAGCCGATGACCTTCTCTCTATGATTCCTATGGTCAAGGGGCGCGATGGTAAGTTCGAGGTTCTCGCAAAGGGTGAGCCAGAAATCTACATCAACAATAAGAAGGTGACCAACCCAGGCAGCGAGTTGAAAATGCTGAAATCAACTGATGTAAAAAGCGTTGAGATAATCACAGCTCCAGGTGCCAGATATAATGCAGAGGTTAATGCAGTAATCCGCATCAAGACCTTGAAACCACAGGGCGACGGTCTCAGCGTTGTTGCCTACCATCAGACGAATGTCAACAACAAGTGGTACAACTACGATGACCTTACCCTGAAGTATCGCACAAACGGACTTGAGGTTTTTGCCAACGTAGCACTTGACAACGGAAATAGCAGCTCAGATCATGATGTTGTGCAGGAAATAAAAATCAGCAAGGACGTATTTATTGGTGAAACGCAATTTCCATCAAGGAGCACATGGACTATGCTACAATACAAGGGAGGCCTTAGCTACGATTTCAACACCGACCATTCTGTCGGTCTGAGTTTCTCTTCACAGCGAGTATTCTCCGCTATATTCAAAACTGGTATGGATCAGCGTTACACGAAAAACGGAGAATACTACGGTAACGCATTTCTGGAAACAGACATCCGCGAAAAGAACAGACCTACATGGGAACTCAACACTTACTATGTAGGCAAGGTAGGAAAACTTAATATCGACTTCAATGCCACGGTGTTGCGACGTGAATCAGAGGACAACAACAATCAATATGAAACCAGTAAGGAATTTGGCAATCGCCCCATCACAACCAATACCATCGACAAACGAACGATGGCAGCTGGAAAGCTGGTTCTCACCTACCCTATATGGAAAGGCGAGTTGAGCGGTGGTTCGGAGGTAACAAGCACTCAGAGTAATGGCAACAACGATAATAAGGAAGGCATCTTAGCTGAGTCCGATAATGAGATGGACGAAAAGAACATTGCAGGCTTTGCAGAATATCAGATACAACTGGGACAATGGCGTATGAATGCAGGTTTGCGATATGAGCACGTATCAACAAACTACAAATCATTCGGCAAAAAGCAGGCAGAGCCAAGCCGCACTTACAACGATTTGTTCCCTACCCTCTCTGCTGCATGGCAAAAAGGCAAGTTGGGCGCACAGCTGAGCTACACCAAACGCATCACACGTCCGCCATACAGACTTTTGACTTCCATGGAAGTATATGACAGTCGTATGTTCTACGAAGGCGGCAATCCTCTGTTACGTCCTTCCATCCGTAAGAATCTCGACTTCACACTTACCTATGCGTGGCTGAACTTCGCAGCAGGCTTTACCCGTGAGAACGATTTCTTTACACACACAGGCAAGATATACGACGAGGAAAAGGATATCATTATCATTAAGCCAGAGAACTTCGACCATCAGGATCGTGTATATGCCACCCTCACGGCATCTCCGAAGTTTGGCATCTGGCAACCTATCACCACCCTGCACTACTATCAGCAGAATTTCGATACAGAGAAATATGGTGCTCCAGAGAAACTGAACAAGCCCGAGTTCTCAGCACGCCTACAGAACTGGTTCACCCTCGGCGCAACCGCCAAGGCATTGCTCGACATCAACTATACGGGCAACAATGACTGGGGATTGATGCATCGCGGCACTAGCTGTTCTGTGAACGCACGATTGCAGAAGTCATTCCTCCAAGGCCGTCTCAATTGTACATTGTATGCAAACGACATCTTCCGCTCTGCACGCAACAACATGACCACCTACTACGGCATTGGCACTACCAAACATAAATTATATGAATATACTCAGGCTGTAGGTATCACCCTAAGCTACAATTTCAATGCTACTATGAGCAAATATAAAGGAACAGGTGCAGGAAATGATGAGAAATCACGCCTGTAACAAATTCGTATTACTATCAAGTTTATGTTAATGTAAACAGTCCTCACGCCCCAAAGGGTGTGGGGATTTTTTACGGAGATAAAAAAATCAGCCACCCCGTTTTCACAACGCAGTGGCTGTTTCAATTGCAACTAATATTCAATCATAATGGGCGAACTACTAACTCTTTCCCCATTACGAGTGCAAAGATAACATTTTTTTTTAATATTGCAAACGATTTCACCAAAACTTTTGCAAATTAGTGTTATTTCACACTTTTATTTAGTATAAAGACGTTTTTTAAAGCAAAAAAAATCACTCATTTATCTCTTTTATGATCTGATTTGCGTTGTCAATGATTCGGAAGAACAGGCGCAGACCTATTACTCCTCCGATGACGATTCCAACGCCAAGACCGGCAGCCAAAGACCAGAACATCTCCATATTGTCGGAGAAACGGAAATATACTTCCACAAACAGCCATATCAGCCAAAGCGGCAAGAGCGCCACGCAGTTTATAAGGGTATAGCGCTTATAACCGCTCTTGAATCGTGATACACACTGGGCTACTTCCAATATACTGGCATTCATCAAAGCCTTGTCGGATATCATCCTCTTATAATATACCTCCATCGACATACAGTATATCATAAAGATATCCGTTACGATGACAAACAGCCACGACAGTCCCAGATTATAGTGGAAAGCCAACGGTGAGATACAAACCGTTATGAGTCCGCACACAACAGCAGCAAACATCTTTCGCTTGATATCGTCTGTGTGGGCATTGATAACGCTATGTATGAGTTTGTCATTGACAATAGTCTGCTTGTCAACCTTTTCCTTCAGAATGGTTATCTGGGAGCGCAGCTCCTCTAAATTCATTTCTTCCATAGTTCTTACTTGTTGTTTTGGTTAATTAACTGTTGCTTGATGCGGAAGAGCTTCACACCGACATTCTGTGGAGTAATGCCAATGACAGCAGCAATCTCGTCATACGACATATTCTCCAGCCACATCAGCACTATGGCCCTGTCCACCATTCCAAGTTTCTGAATACGTTCATGAAGTTGTCGAATCTGCTTAGTGTCGGCATCGTTATCCTCATACAGATTTACATCCATTGTGAGGGGGATTGCCTGCACACGGCGTTTCTTCTTACGTTCAGCAGATATACAGGAGTTGAGCGTCACACGATATACCCATGTCCCAATCTTACTCTCATGCCGGAATGCCCCATAGCCTTTCCACAGGTTGACAAGAGCCTCCTGAAAGAGGTCGTTAACCTCTTCCTCATCATTAGAGAACATATAGCACACAGTATATATGGTGCCTTTCTGCTCGCGAACAAATTGCGCAAATTCCTTTTCGATACTATTCATCATCGTACTTGTTTTAACCATTTGACGCGCGGTCACAGCAATTTATTACATGAACTTGAATTTTTTTTCATAAAAAAAGCTCACCACTAAAAAATGATGAGCCTGAACGTTATGCGTTCACTTGAGTTTTGTACCTGCTATGGTGTACTTCGTTTCACCATTAGCAATGATCACCTTGCCTTTATGTATTAGTTTCTTTGGTTTCAATATCTTGGAATTATCTGTAACTTCCTCTATGGAAGTATAGCCTTCATTGCCGTAGTACCCCTTTATGATGGCATCCTTAAGGTCGGGCATTGTCCATTTCAGGTTTTCGCGGTCTTTTTCGTCGGACAACATCATCCAATAGAATGTGGCTATATCCGCCTTCTTACACTCTTCCACGAAATATTTCGCGAAATTCACCTTGTTCTGCTTGTACGAGGTATAGTAGTCGTCCAAATATTTATCGTCGTCGCCCTTAACAAGGTTATTTGACGTTCCCCACTCTCCGAAGATCACAGGAGCCCTATTCTGAAGATACTTCTTGATATCACTCAGCATCATAGCGCACTCGGTCTTTGCCCAGGAGAGATCCTTGATGCTTGGATAGTAATGAACTTGGAAGATAATATGGTTCTTGGCCTCATCATTAGGATACTCAAGATTCTTCAGAGGTTCGAGCAGATGCTTATTCCAATTGCCTGAGCCATTACTTGCGCAGTATGAATTCACAATGAGATTGCGATATGAGTTATTACCACCCGTGGCACGAACAGCATTGACAAACGACTGCGCATACTGGTTGATAGCCCTGTATGAGTCGGTCGCAGAAGTTTCATTATACTTCTCGGGAGCAGCGAAGGATGCAAAGCACCAAGAGTTGTAGCCATCAAGCATCTCATTATATCCCTCAAATAGCAGATGCTCATCATAGTCCTTGAACTCCGTAGCAATCTGCTTCCAAAGGTCTTCAAAAGTATCCTTATACTTATTATAGTTATCGGTAGAAGCACGCAACCACGCCGTTGTAGCCTCACCGGTATCGTGATGCACATTGATGATGCAATACATACCGTTCTTCACAACATAGTCAACAATCTCCTTCACACGAGCCATCCATGCAGCATCTACCTTAGTAGGCGACCATGCAGAGAGATCCCAGTTGAGACCATTCACCTTAACACCCATGTGAGGATACCATGTCACGGGAACACGGATAGCGTTGAAACCAGCATCCTTGAACATCTTAATCAAAGCCTCGGTAGTGACAGGCTGTCCCCATGCCTTCTCGTAGTCAGAAGTCTTGCGTTGCGTATACTTCTCAATCCACATATTAGTTGTAGAACCCGAATTGGCATCAAGGGTATTGCCGAGATTCCACCCGACACGCATATTCTTAACGGCAGACGTAGCCGTCTCAAATTCCTGAGCCAGCACCTGCACAGAAGAAGCCAACAGCATAGAAGCTGCGAAAAGTAAAGATCTCATCATACAAAATCTAACATCTTAATGCTTAAGGTCCAAGGTCAAATGCCAAAAGGCAAAGGTCAAGGCTCTAACTCCAACCTCCAAACCCTAACCTCTAACCCACAAACCTTTCCGGGAACAAAATTACTCATATCTACACAAAACGTTATGACCTTATTTAGCAAAACATGACACTTTCTTGATATTGGTCAATAATTATTCCCGAAAGAACCACCAACACATTGTTATATATATAAACGCCCCCAGTTTTTTAACGCCAACCCACTATTTTTTGCTTGTTTAGCCTTTATTGCATTCAGTGTTTGTAAAAGAAAAAAATTCGTAACAGAGCGAATTCCACTTGTAAAATCGTACGGAAAATCGTACGTTTATTGCAATCCGTATTGTGGATTTGTAAAAAATGTTTCGTTTACAATTATCGTCTATTTTTTTTTGAAAAATATTTGGTTGAATTAGCAAAAATACATAATTTTGCCAATGAAAAAAAGCTAAAAGCTGAGAAAAATCCATGAGAGCATAAGAAAAATGCAACTAATTTAAACAGGGGAAAAGCTCAGCTTATATTAATAAAAAAGAAATCACATTCTAAAAGGAAATAGATATGAAACGTATTATTTCATTCATAATGGTGACTTTGCTAACTGTAATGTCAGCGTTTGCAAACATTGCGGAAGGTGTATCTGGAGACTGCAATTGGGTTATTGACAACGATGGTAACCTGACAATATCTTCTGAAAGTGACGATATCGCTGATCTCGGAACATGGGTAGGTGATTCAGCACCTTGGAGCAACTACAGGGATTCTATCACCACAGTAGTATTTTCTTCTCCAGTCAATGCCAAGACATGCGCATATATGTTCAAGGGTTGCTCAAACCTGAACGCGGTGTATCTCGACAACTTCTATACTAATGAGGTTACAGATATGAGCTTCATGTTTGCCGGCTGCACTTCACTTGAGGTTATTGAGTTCGACATGGCAGCGTCAGCACAGGACGATATGTTATCTCGCGACAATTTCCTTACTGGTAGCGTAACGAACATGGCTGGTATGTTCGAGGGTTGCAAGTCATTGCAGTCTTTCTTCCTTCAGAATCTAGATATTCATAGCGTGACGAATTTCAGCGATATGTTTGCAGGCTGTTCTTCTCTTGAGCACATGAACCTCACAGTAAACAAGAACGCTAACGGTTCATCACTCACCGCTATCAACGACATCGAATAAGGAATCAGAAATGGTGAAATAAGGATAAAATTCAAGTAAAGAGACGGATATCAAGACTCTCAGGGTGGCTCGGTTATGATGCATTCTGAGAGTTTTTTATTGCTGTCCGCTAAAATCATTATCTTGAGTTTTTCGAAGACCCACGGAGCATCGGGAAGGAACTTGCTTAGGCTCATCAAGCAAAAGCAAGTGTTCGCTGTGGTTAATCAAAAAAAAGGAAAACAGATGTATCGGATATATTGGAAAAGTATTAATGCGATATTAATGTGTCATTGATGAAAAATAACTTTGGAGTAATCGAAAAAACGTGAAATCACGATAATTGGCAAAGGAAATGCCCGGGTAGGAGAAAATGTGAAAAAATCACACGAATTGCTTTTTCGGGTAAAAAAACTTTGCAATATAATGTTTATGTATTAACTTTGCACTCGGAAATCAGAGACGGGCACCACTTTACAAGTGACTATCCCTATTTCCTTCGTGCGAGGAAGCACTCGGAAATCAGAGACGGGCACCGCTCTGCGAGCGACAAACCCTATTTCCATACATTTGTCGTTCGTCACATTATTCGCGCAACTCATCACTCAAAGTTGGTCGTTTAAAGGCGATTCCGTAATTTTGTAAACTAAAATTTGTTTATAGGTGTTGGATGTAAAGCAGAAAGGCATAGAGAGAATTCCCATTCGTGATAATGTCGTAATCAGCAAGCCTTGAACAAAAAAACACCACATCACCCATCACCTAATAAAGACAATAATGGCAAAGAAAATCAAACAGCAACTAAGACAACTCTACATTGCCACATTCCTAGGTGTCGTAGTTCTTCCCTGTATGAGAATATGCACCGATGTCTATCGTAATGTGAAATACTGGGAAGTGAAGAGCCCTGGGTTTATTGCCTTCGACGTGATAGCAACGATTGTCGTATGCTATGTGTTCCTGTATATTCTTGGATGGTGGACAACATATACTCAGAAGCATCAGTCAAGTCTGTGGAAAGGGTATGGCGTAACCGTTGCCATTTCCTTTGCTGTTATTGGTTGCGATGCGGCAGTAAGGGCTTACCTGCAGTATCACGCATTCTACTCAATGAAGGAAATGAGCGTGCCTCTCGTAGTCTCGTCGCTCTTTGGCTGTATCTGTTACGGAATTATGCGTCATAGCATAGATGAGGAAGAAAAGAGAAGATTGCAGATAGAACAAGCCGAACTGAAGAACGAACAACTTAACTCCGAACTACGTGCGCTAAGAGCTCAGTATCACCCTCATTTCCTGTTCAATGCGCTTAACACGATATACTTCCAGATTGGACCAGAGAATGAGACTCCACGCCACACCATCGAGCTCCTCAGCGAAATTCTGCGTTATCAGGTTAACTGCGGCAGTGAGAAAGTTCCGCTGCAAAAGGAGATGGAATATCTGGAGAAGGATATAAGTTTCCGCAGACTGAGATGCTCTGACAGACTTAGCCTCAAAGTTGATTTCAGTATGATGGAAGATAATCAGAACGACATGATATATCCGCTTATGTTCACTCCCCTCGTTGAGAACGCATTCAAATATATAGGAGGCAACGAACTGAATATTGACATCAAGATGTTCAAGACAGGAAATCAACTTACCTTCACCATTATCAACTCGGTTCCGCCCATCGATGCCCAGATGCCTCTCAAGGCAAAGACAGGAACCGGGCTGGACAACCTGCGCCGACGATTGTCGCTGTTATATCCTGACCGTCACGCACTTGAATTAACGAGAAACAACGACTTTTATTCAGCAAAATTGACATTGACTCTATGATAACATGCTTTATAGTTGACGATGAGCCTATTGCCCGTCGAGGACTCAGAGAATATATCACGCGCGAAGGCGACATCAAGATTCTTGCAGAATGTGAGAATATCATTGAGCTTCGTATGCGTCTGCAGGAGATGTCGCCAGATATAATATTCCTAGACATCGAGATGCCATACGCATCAGGCATGGATTGGCTTAGCACCGCCAATACATCGTCTCTCGTCATCCTTACCACTGCATACGAGCAGTACGCCCTCAGAAGCTATGACTTCAACGTAGTCGACTATCTTCTCAAGCCGATTCCTTACGCACGTTTCTCAAAGGCCATAGTCAAGGCGAGGAAAATGCTCCAGAAAGATTTAGAAACTGAAGGTATAGATTATATAGTGGTCAAGGTGACTCAGACAAAGAGACATAAGATTCTGTTCCGTGACATCACCTATATTGAGGCACAGCAGAACTATTGCAACATACATCATCGCGATGACACACAACTAATGGTTCGCACCACACTCAATAATATTCTTGAACAACTGCCTTCAGATATGTTTTGTCAGGTTCATCGCTCATTCATAGTCAACAAAACGAGA
>CADCHG010000053.1 GCA_902801155.1 uncultured Prevotellaceae bacterium
GTCTAAACCATATATAATTTACTATTTAGCTATTTACTATGTACTATTTATGAACTATTTAAATTAATTGACTATTTTCATTGTTTACGAGAAATAGTACATTAGCTAAATTGTAAATAAATAGTATATAGTAAATCATAAAATAGTAAATGAAATCTATCTTTCCACCTGTGTGAACTCAGGCACACTACCCTCAGCATTGCCTTTTATGACATAGATGAGCTGTTTGCTCTCCTTGCCCTGCATATCCTTGCTGTTGCAAGTAAAGAGATATTCTGTGGCATTGTCGAGTGAACGTGTACCAACGGTTGAAGGAGTTCCCAATGGCATAGGATAGTCACCGCAAGCCTTGTCGAATATAGCTTTCTCATCGGCGGAAACGGCATGCTGTGCAGAGAATGCAGGAAGTGATGTCTTCTTGCCCTTCAAAGCACCGAGGTTGATGAGGAATGTCTCGATCTCTGCCTCTGCCTTATCAACACGTGCAGCTCTTACACCATACCATGAAGATGTAATCGTACTTCCCGGCAATGCAGCTTTGAGATCGGGAATACTTGTATTACCGCCACTACCGAATGTGCAGAAAGGAACTATCACCTTGCCTTTGAGATCGGCAGTCTTGACGAAACTATGCATAGGACCAGCGAATGTACCTGCCCATATAGGATAACCAACATAGATAGTATCATAGTCAGCTACCTTGACCTTCATAGGTTTGAGGTCACGGAACTTGCCATCCCTGCGCTCTCCCATAAACGCACCAGCTATTGCACCCATATCTCCAGAATATGGATTAACAGTTTCTATGCGCTCAATATCAGCGCCAGTCTTCTTCTGAATGATATTTGCAACCTTCTCGGTTGTACCAGACTGAGAGTAATAAACTACAAGTGAACGAGGCTTGTTTTCTGCCTGTGTCTGATTGGCTGTACATGAGATAAGAGCAGCCACAGCACCGAATAATAATAATTTTTTCTTCATTTGAATGTCTTTAGCTATTAGTTAACACTAACTGTCTATTATACGTTTATACAGCCCAAAAGTTTAGTGTTATATATAAAAAATGAAAGGTGCCACCAGTGATATTTGCACCACTATTGACACCTGACCGATTAAATTATTTCTTGCGAATATAGGTGTTATCCTCCTCACCATCAGCAGTTAAGGAATGAAGGACAAGTGTATCGCCATTTGTGGAGAGAGAATAGCGTGCCTGCATTAGATAGTTCATATCAGCCACATTCTCCAGAATTTCAAGACCATGCCATTCCCAGTCGTGATACTCCTCATAGTCGCATACCTGAACCTTGGAAAGTTTCACAATATCATTCTCCGTACGGAAACTTCCCTTGACCCTATGGCATACGCCATCAGCATCAACGAATCTTACATCCAAGGCTTTTCTGTTGGCATACAACGTAGAAGTGACATTGCCGTTACCCCGAAACTCTATTTCCTCGTGAAAGTCTTTCTTGTTGTCCTGAGACACCCATGTACCTACAAGTCCTTCGTCTATAACAGTTTCCGGCTTTTCCTCATTATGACATGAAGCCAGGAAAAAATCTGTAAATACGAGTGTCAAAACAAAAGCGAGAATATATTTTATTTTTCTCATTGTTTGCAATTTTAATAAATTTCAGCAGTATCATACATAGACACCACCGATTTTCGTTGCAAAGATACAATTTTTTCTTAAATTTAATTACTTTTTCTATGAAAAAATACGATAAATAGGCTATTTTTTCTCGAATCAGTGATTTACCGGGTAATTTCACATTGCAAAGAAGAAACTTAGCTATCCATTCAAACAAACTTTCAGAAGTTCCGAATTGTCAGAAAGACAACACAATACATAGCCCTACACATACGAGTAAAACGAGTATGTGCAGGGAAATAACACAAGCATTACTGCGTTAGCAACTCTCTTTAATACAAAATGTTACTACGTTGACAATAAAGTAAAACATAAGTATAAGGCGATAAAAATCAAAGCAAGGAAAGTATTTCTTCAAAGTCGCGACAGATGTAAGTAGCACCGGCATTCTCAAACTCCTCCCTGTCTCCGTAGCCATAGAGCACACCCATAGAATCGATGCCACATTCCTTTGCACCCTGCACATCAAACTTCCTGTCGCCTATCATCAGAATCTTACTGCGGTCTTCAATGCCCTGAGAGGAAAGCGCGGCATTAATAACATCCGCTTTTGTATGAAGGATGCCCTTATCGTCTCTTCCGCCTATGAAATCAAAGAAATGTCGGAGTCCGAACTCACTTGTGACTTTATCGGCTTGTATCTGCATCTTACTCGTTGCGATACCCATCACATAGCCTCTATGCCTAAGTTCTTCGAGGAACTCAACAACGCCGTCATACAGATGCTGTTCAAGCCATCCCTTTGCGAAATAACGTTCCCTGTATATCTCAACCGCTTTCATTGCATCCTTATCACTGAATCCATACAGAACTTTATATGAATCCTCAAGCGGAGGGCCTACGAACGGACGAAGCGTCTGAAGGTCAGCCACTTCAATACCGAAATGCGCAAGCAAATATTGGGCACATTTCATAATGCCTTCACCGCTATCCACAAGAGTACCATCAAGATCAAAAAGCAGAGTTGTATAGTCTGATTTCTTTTCCATTCTGCAAAATTACATTTTTTCCGTGAAAAAAAGAAGATATATTAAAAAAAAGAATATAACACCACTTTAGCAAGTTCGATATCGCAGTAAGTAATTGATTAGGTTAAAAACTGTATATTGTAGCATTTTTTGGAGAAAAAAACATAACTTTGTGCTCAGAAAACGTTATGTGTACCAGTATTCAGGGCATATTCGCATATTTCCTCTCATTAGGATTGTCCAGAGACTACATGGTCAAATACAGATTAATAAATGCTAAGGATTTTTTCTTTATCAATACTCACTATACTCTGCCTCTGCACTTCCGCAAGACAGAGAGTGATACTCATTACGATAGATGGTTTGCGAAACGACATACTCACCAATGCTAGCCAGCCGGCACCTTTCCTGCACGAATTGATGCTGAAATCAATATATGTGCCGAATGTAATCGGGGTGAACCCAACGATGACATATCCGGCACATACCACATTGGTAACAGGCTCTGCCCCACTCGACCACGGCATTCATTGTAACCGTCAGTTTCAGTTCAACAGGGCTGAGTCGGCACTATACAACTGGTATGCCGATAGCATCCGCACAAAGACATTATGGCAGACCGTAAAAGAGAAAGGCGGCACAACGGCTTCTGTATTCTGGCCGGTCACTACAGGAAGCAAATGGATTGACTTCAACCTCCCAGAATACTTCCCTACAACGCGCGTCACCGTAAGCGGAATGGACTATATACGTCCTGTATGTACTCCTGCGGATATCATGGCGGAATTGGAGCGTGAGGCAACAGGACATCTGTCGGACACCACCTTGCGTGCCGGTTCGTTTCAATACGATGCCAAGGTGGCAAGTATGGTGAACTATCTCACAAACCGCTACAAGCCAGATTTTATGACTGTACACCTCGTGACAACCGACTACAAACAACACGAAACGGGTATATACTCTTTCGAGACGCAGCAATCAGTAGCGGCAGCCGACCATGCAATAGGTCTCATACTTGAGAATCTTGAATATACGCATCAGAAGGACAGCGTGACAATAATCGTAACGGGCGACCATGGCTTTACGCAGGGGAAATACCGTCTGCATCCCAATGCCCTGCTCGTTAGCAATGGTCTGCTAAGCGAACAGCCTGATGGCAATTGGCAAGCATGTTTCAATTCACTTGGAGCAGCGGCATATATGTACGTAAATCCAAAGCTATCGTCTAAGCAGAAAATACGCTGCATAGAGAAGGTAAGGAAGATTCTTTCCGAACAGCCAGACTCCACAAGGTCATTATATAACATACTATCAAACGAGGAAATTCTCGACATAAAAGGCGATCCTACAGCCGCCCTCTGTCTTGCTCCTGTCTCTGGCGTAGGATGCAGCAACGAACGTAAAGGCAGCTTCATAACAAACTTCAAAGGCGGCTTTCACGGATATGTGTACCTACCTGGTACAAAGGCGTATGACCCTACTTCGCTCATTATTCACGGGAACATCGACAGAAACCTTGTCAAGCGTTTCCTCTCAGCCTCAGATACTATTCAGCAGACATCAATAGCTCCGCTGATTCTACGTATTTTGGAAATGGACAATAATCAACAATCAAAGTAATAACTAATAAAAAATTAATCATTTATGAAGAAAATCCTGACAATCGTATTGGCATCGTTCGCAATGATGTCTTGCGCACAGAAAGTAAACAACGGTTCTACATCAAATGAGCCTGCAGTTATCAAATGGATAGAAGACAAGCCGGGACCAAGCTTCCAGCAGCATAGAACATTCCCTACCGTGCCTGACGATCTCTGGAATGAACTCGGATTCAAGGACGGTGTTCCTTCAAGTATGAGTTGTTGCCTGCTCAAGGCAGAGGGTAAGACCATATTAATCGATGCTGGTCTTGGAGCAGAATTCAGTCAGCTTATCCCAAAACTTGCTGAGGATAACATCAAGCCTGAGGATCTAAAACTTATATATATCACTCACATGCATGGCGATCATATCGGTGGATTGCTCAAGAATGGTAATGTGGTATTCCCTAATGCTGAGTTATATATCAACAGAATAGAGGCAGAGGCATGGAAGGCTATGCCCGGTGACAGAAGTGCACAGGCAAAGAAGGTTCTAGAAGCTTACAAGGACCACCTGCATCTGTTTGAGGCAGGTGATGTATTGCCTGGCGACGTGAAGTCTATTGCTGCTTACGGTCATACTCCAGGTCACACCGTATTCCAGAAAAATGACATCCTTGTAATAGGCGACCTTATGCACGGAGCAGCCCTACAACTAAAGCATCCTGAATACAATGCTTCTTTCGACATGGATCAAAAAGCTGCTGCAGAGGCTCGTGCCAAACTTATAAAGTATGCTCGTGAGAACAAACTCACGATGTATGGAATGCACCTCCCAAGTCCGGGATATGTAAAATAAGAAAGCCTACAACGAAATAATGACAATAACATCTGTCGTTGAGAATACTAGTGCCGTAGGTCTGCCTGTGGAACATGGTTTGAGCCTGTATATACAACTAGAGAACGGGCGAAACATTCTGTTTGACATGGGACAAAGAAGGTTGTTTGCAGAAAATGCAGAACAACTCGGACTTAGCATTGCCGATATTGACACCGCTATAGTATCGCATGGTCATTATGATCATGGAGGTGGACTTCGTGCTTTCCTGGAAATAAATGACAAGGCGAAGGTATATATCCACAAGGATGCCTTTCTGCCACATTATTCGTTAAAGGAGTACGGATTGAAATATATCGGCTTAGACACAGATCTACAGGATAATCCACGCCTTGTGATGTGTGATTCCTTGACACGGCTTGATAATCAGATGACAATATTTGCCGATGTAATCGGTGATTTCTGCTGTCCGCAAGGAAACAGACTATTGTTCGGACCTTCAGAAACACAGAACGATTCATTCGCGCATGAGCAGAATCTTATCATTGAGGAAAAAGGCAATACCTTACTCTTTGCCGGATGTGCGCACAAGGGTATCATAAACATCATACGCAAGGCAGAAAGGGTTATTGGCAAGCCTCCTACCCACGTATTTGCAGGAATGCATCTTGCAAAAGGCTCTTCGCAGGAAACAGGTAAGGAAGAAGAAAAACTCATCAATACCCTTGCACAAGAACTGATGAAGTACAAGCATTGCACGTTCTATACAATGCATTGTACCGGCACAGAGCAATATATGCAACTCAAGGCTATAATGGGCAACCAAATAGAATATCTATCATGCGGAGAAATTGCGGTGATATGAAACCTATTTTGGCACATTAATTGCTAAATATTGATTAAAAGCCTTCCTATATAGACAATGTCATTAGGAACTTTCTTTTGCTTAATTCGTATTTAAACATGATTCAACAGACAGAATTCAGACTTTCAGCAAAGCGCAGAGGATGCCACCTCATTACGCAAGAGATACTCGACAACCTACCGAGACCGTTTCCAAAGGTAGGGCTGCTCAATCTCTTTGTGCAGCACACATCGTGCGCCTTGTCTATAAACGAGAACGCAGATCCGGATGTGAGATATGACATGGAGAAGATAATGAACCATATCGTGAAAGAAAACGAGCCTTACTATGATCATGTACTTGAAGGCTCTGACGATATGCCAGCCCATGCCAAAAGCTCTCTCTTCGGTGTAAGCATCACAATACCGATTACAAACGGACATCTCAATCTTGGTACATGGCAAGGCATATACCTCTGCGAGTTCCGCGACTATGGCGGTCCGCGCAGCATAGTAGCAACTATATACGAATAAATAGTATACAGGAACTTGCGTAGCTTGATGAGCTTTGCGATGAATTTGCTTTAGCTTGTTGAGCCTTTGCGAAAAAAAGTAAATCGTCAAATAGTAAATAACATTGGGATACACAAAATGGATAGGAGCATTCCTCGGATATGTCAACGGAGGAACGCTCGGTGCAATAGCAGGATTCATCCTTGGCACCGTGATAGATACTTTTTCAGACAAGCGCACGGACACAGCCTCTGACAGCAATGCCTATGGCGCATATAACAACACAGCAGAGGACATTCTAAAGCGCGCACGACAGTCACAGCAAGGCGACAGAAACGGATTTCTCTTCTCGCTCATGGTGCTATCTGCCCATATAATACAGGCAGACGGTAAGATAATGCACTCGGAAATGGAACACGTACGCAACTTCCTCCGTGCTAACTTCGGTGAAACTGCTGTGGAGCAAGGAAACAATATTCTTCTCCGACTCTTCGACTACCGAAAACAGCACGGTGAGCAGTCGTGGATGCAACAGATTGGCGAGGCTTGCCGACAGATGCGTATGGCTATGCCGGAAGAACATCGCCTTCAGCTTGTCGCTTTCCTTGCCGATATAGCTAAGGCCGACGGTATCACAGCAGAAAGCGAGATAAGGGAACTGCGCAACGTGGCATATAACCTCGGTCTCAATCCTCAGGTAATCGACCAGATGCTGAGTCTTGGCGGTCAGAGTCTTGACGACGCATACAAGGTACTCGGACTTACCAAGGACGCTACCGACGATGAGATTCGAAAGGCATATCGCAAGCTCGCCCTTCAGTACCACCCAGACCGTGTAGCAACACTCGGAGATGATGTGAAGGAGGCAGCAAAGAAGAAGTTCCAAGAACTCAACGATGCAAAGGACAGAATATATAAGGCAAGGAATCTGTAATTATTAATACAATAAAAAATGACAAAACAAGACATCACGATTCTCGCAAAAGAGAACGCTTTTGACCTGATAGGAAAGGAGTGGATGCTCGTAACAGCTGGTACTCCCGACAAATACAACACAATGACAGCCTCATGGGGCGGCATAGGATGGCTCTGGAACAAACCTGTAGCCTTCATATTCATCCGTCCGGAACGTTTCACACACGATTTTATCGAGGCAAATGATCGTTTGACACTTTCCTTCTATGGTGAAGCATATCGTAAGGCTCTCCAAATATGTGGAAGCAAGTCTGGTAGAGACATCAACAAAACCGAGGCAACAGGACTCACACCAGTGATTTTGGAGAACGGAGCTATTACCTTTGGTGAGGCACGAATGACACTTGACTGCCGCAAACTCTTCAAGTCACCGATGAAAGCTGACAGTTTTATCGATAAATCACTCCTTGAGCGTTGGTATAACGATAAGCCTGGTGGTGGACTTCATGATATCTATATTGTAGAAATAGAGAATATCTACGCATAGTTGTCAACTTTCAGGTATCCCTTTAAGCTAGATTTGAGGGATATAACACAAAAATGCTCCAACTATCATCACGACAGAAGGAGCATTTTTTGCGTTTAACTCATTCAACCTTCAAAAGAAGGATCTTTCAGCTTTTTTGATGTTATCCAAATGAGTTAAGCATCAATCTTTTACCTAATAACTAAACCTAAAAACTATTATTCTACTAACCTAAACAATTTTATTCCAAAAGCGTCTTTCGGAATGCGTTCCAGAAGTTTTTACCTCCTTTTTCCTTTTGACACTGCAACGTGCTACGCACCTCGCACGAAGGAAATGGTCAACCGTCAGCAGCAAGCTGGTGGACATCTCTGATTTCCGAGTGCAAAATTAATACAATATATTTGTGTGCGCAAACAATTTCTGTAGAAAGTGTCATTTTTGAGTTTTTACATGACTTGTGTCAATTTTATGTGTACGTACACAAATTTCATTTGCAGGAAAACACACCATTTATATCTCTGCGATTTCATCGTGAGATTCCCCCCAAAAAGTTTAAAAGAAATATAAAAAGTGAGGAAGGTTTGTCGAGTTAATCCTTCCCCACCCTTCACAATAATATAATCTACTTTAAATATCCAACGCAGCGTGATAAGCCTCGTAGATTGCCTTTGTGATATTCGCAGGACGAACACAGTCACCGACCTCACGAACGAATGGAGCACATCCGCGGAGGGCTTCAACATCGGCACGATTGGCACGCTGACCAAGGGCGCAGATAACCGTCTTGCCCGAAACGAGAACCTCATTGCCGTCCTTGTCCTTGCAGACAACACCTTCAGAGGTTATCTTCTGACCGACATATTCCGTATGAGCTGTTGAGAACTCGGCAACCTTACGCATCAGTATTGGACGCTGACGGATATTACAATCCACAGCCAGCGTGTCACGCATCTCTACAAGTTCTACCTTCTTGCCTTCCATACCAAGATGAATAGCACACTCACATCCTGCTAGACCGCCACCAAGCACTACTACACTATCGCCAACCTTATCTTTTTCGAGATAATAGTCATTGACTATTATAACATTATCAGCGTCGATACCCGGAATTGGAGGAACAACAGGCGTAGAACCTACAGCAAGAATAAGAGCATCCACGCCTTCCTTCTCTACATATTCAGGTGTAACGGTAGTGTTAAGGCGAATCTCTACGCCCTCATCCAGAGCCTGACGCTCAAGAACCAAGCCAAGTTCATACATCTCATGTTTGAACTGAATAGCCTGCTCCGATTTCAATATACCGCCAACCTTGTCGGTCTTCTCACAGAGAACAACCTTGTGGCCGCGTTGTGCAGCAGTAACGGCAGCCTTAAGACCCGCAACACCGCCACCAACTACCATCACCTTCTTGCTCTTACGTGCAGGAACTACCTCCATTCCCTCTATCTCACGGCCGATAAGCGGATTAACGGCACAACGGCGAGTGAACGTGACAGGACGCTCTGCCATACAGGTATAGCAACGCAGACACTTCACTATGCGGTCTTCTTTGCCAGCCATTACCTTCTGAGGATGGAATGGATCAGCAAGCAACTGACGCCCCATATAAACTACATCTGCCTTGCCCTCGGCTATGATGCGCTCCATCTGTTCAGGATCGCTAAGAGCACCGATAGTAGCAACAGGCTTCTTAACGTGCTTCTTTATCTCGGCAGCAAGCCATACGTTCACACCGTGATCGTCAAACATAGGAGGTGTGGTGTTGAAGAATCCAAACTGATAAGAACCTGCAGAAACATGGATAAGGTCAACATACTCTTCTACCGCCTGTGCAATCTTGATACCATCCTCTATGCCATAGCCACCATCAAAAAGCTCACTACCACTAAGGCGAACCTCAACAGGGAAATCTGGTCCTACGGCATTACGTACTGAAGCAAGAACCTCACGAACTATGCGTATTCGATTCTCAAGAGAGCCTCCGTACTCATCTGTACGATGATTGAGATATGGAGAGAGGAACTGATGCAAGAGCCATCCGTGACCTGCGTGAACCATTATCATCTCATAGCCTGCACGCTTACAAAGGGCTGCCTTCTCGCCGTATGTCTTCACTATGTCAGCAATCTGCTCCTTAGAGAGAGCCTTCACTGGACGGCCGTCAGGGCGTGTTCCGTCACTTGGTCCCCACTGGTTGAGACTTGCCTTCTTATTCTTGTCAGACATATAAGTACCAGCATACTGACCTGAGTGTGAAAGCTCTATGCTTGGCACAGCACCATGACGGCGTATGGCATCGGCTACGAATGTATGGGCAGCAAGACAGCCAACGGTCTCAAGGTCGAGATGGAGCATGTGACTGCCATCCGTGTCTGGATGAACAACAAGTTCACTTACGGTAACGGCAGCAGCACCGCCCTTGGCACGAAGCTCATAGAAACCTTGAGTACGGGGACCCGGACAGCAATCAGCGGTTATGTCTGTTGCACCCATAGGTGCGGAAAAGATTCGATTACGGAAAGTCACCTTACCTAAGGTGATAGGACTTGTAAGATTTGGGTATTTGTTCATGTTCTTTATAATGTTTTTGTTTATTAGGCAATACAAATTTGACGCAAAATTACAAACTTTATTTCATTCATGCAAATTATTGATATATTTTTTTTGCGTATCTGATAAAAAACAAAGATGTTCAACCGTTTTGGTTGAACATCCCTTTTTTATAAAGAACACGAAATAATAAAGAACACTTTACACGTTATCACTTTATCGTCTCCAGCCAGCTATACAAATCCTGCATCATCTCGTGATGATACTTGAAGTATGCTCCGCATCCAAATCCGTGGCCACCACTTGGATAGATGTGCATGGAAGACTTTACACCAGCCTTGCGGAGAGCCATGTAGTATTCCGCAGAATTAAGCGGAGAAACAAGGAAATCATCATCTGCAAGCATTATAATGGCAGGAGGAGTATCCTTGGTAACCTGAAGATGATTGCTGTATTTTTTCTCAAGCTCAGGAGAGGCATTCTCGCCTATAAGGCAGTTGTGAGAGTCCATATGGGTGATAGACTTATCCATAGAGATAACTGGATAGAAGAGTATCTGGAAGTTCGGACGTGTCTCTGGTGGGTTGTGCGTAGCAATAGTAGAAGCGATATGACCGCCGGCAGAAGAACCGAGAATTCCCACTTTGTTTGGGTCTATCTTCCATTCGGCTGCATGTTCGCGAATCAGTCGCATAGCCTCGGTAGCGTCACTCAGAGGTACTTCCGTAACGCCGTTAGGCATTCTGTAGCGCAACACGATGGTAACAATGCCTCTGCTCATCAAATGTGTTGCCCAGTCATAGCCCTCCTGACCGAGAGAGAGAACGCGATAACCGCCACCAGGGATTACGAGCACAGCCTTTCTGTTTGTCTCGTTGCCAAAAGGCAGATAAACCCTTATAGATGGCTTGAAGTTGCGGGTCTCGTCATTGTAAGGCTGAGTCTTATCAATACCGCTACTGTTAGGCAGCCCATTAGGCCAAAGGTCGATGTCGATAGGCTTTCCCATTCCCATCTGCGCCATAGCACTCATGGCTGACAGCATCATAAACAATGATAATAAATACTTCTTCATTTCTATAATTATTTAAATATCTTCTGAACAAAATCATGCAGAGACTTGCGCCATACCTGCCATTCGTGGTCTCCGGGGAAGGTGTTGAACACGATGTTCAAACCCTTTGACTTCATATCCTCCACCGCCTTCTTGGTTGACGTGATGCGATTGTCCTCTGTTCCTACGGAGATATAGAAAACATCCAATTCATCGTTGTATTTCTTCGCGTTGGAGATAAGTCCGGGTAAGGCTTTCTCAGCATCGAACGCCCCACTCTCCCTTATTCCGCCGAATACACCTGTGCTGAATACTCCGAGACTTGAAAATAGCTCCGTATGCTGCAAACCTGCGAAGAATGTCTCTCCTCCACCCATTGACAAGCCGGCAAGTGCACGACTCTTACGGTCTTTCTTCACACGGAAGTTCTTCTCCACGAAAGGAATGACGTTCTTTATCAAATCCTCCTCGAAAGGCTTTATGCCCTCAACCGAATAGGAGAATGGTCTGCCAGGGACGCTGAACGTTCCGTTCACCATTACGATAATCATCTCCTTTGCCTTGCCCTCAGAAATCAGGTTGTCGAGAATATAGTTTGCCTTACCTTGGTTTATCCAGCCTGTCTCGTCCTCCCCACCGCCATGCTGAAGATACAATACCGGATATTCCTTCGTTCCTTCGCCATAGCTTGCCGGAGTATAAACCCACATGCCAACGTGCTTGTTCCTTACGGAAGAGAACAGTTCTGTCTGAACCACCTTACCGTGAGCCACATCCTTACGGTCGTAGAACGTGCAGTTCTTCTCTGGGATGTCAATCGCGCTCGTCATTCGTCCACAGCCGTAATAGCTCTTGCTTGCTGGGTCGGCAACATCCAATCCGTTGATATTGAACCAATAGTAATGGAAACCCTCAACCAAAGGTTTTGTCTTTGCTATCCACGTACCATCCTCCTGTTTCGTGAACTTGCAGTCAGCATCGAGGCTCACTTTCCAATTGCTTGCATCGTTGGCACGAACACGCAGAAGCACGCTATTGTCCTCAAGGATGCGAGGATAGTCTCCATTATTGTTAGTTGTCGGAATAATATATTTCCCGTCTGTCTTGCCCTGTGCAAAAGCGGCTGCACCTATAGCCATAGCCAAGGCAGTCAAAAAGATTGATTTCTTCATATTGTTTAGTCTGTTGTTCAGGTGGAACTCGTAGCTTCTGTTATTATTTACGTATGAGCCTCCCGAAAGTTTAACCTGTCCCATCCATTTTCCCTTTTTCTTTCGCCGCTCCTGCATATTTTCTAAGGGGGGAAGGTCAAAGGACTAAGGACTAGGGGCAAAGGGGCAATGATTGAAGACCTTTGACTTTAGTCCTTTGACCTTTGACTATTTAACTACCACCTTCCTCTTCCCATTAACATAAATTCCTGGCTGTGAAGGCTTGCCGCTGAGACGAGTGCCGTCGAGAGAGAACCAGTCATTCTGCACGTTGCTGTCAGAAGATACGGACTTTACGCCTGTTGACCCGATGGCAAAGACAATAGTAAGGCTCTGAGCCTTAGCCCCATTGCTCGTGTTGAGCGGAAGGAAAGCCTTGCCTGCCGGAACATATTCGCCTGTGTATCTGTGGAAACCGAAGCCTGCTGATGTATTGCCCATAGTGTAGATGGCATTTGCATCGCTGATATTGGCAATAACATCTGTACGCAAAGTCCTATCGCTTCTACCGCGCAGGTCGTTGCCGTTAGTATCGTTGCTGCCTGATTCTATAAGAGTCATTACAGGATTGCCAGTTGACTTCAGTATTACCGCTGTGCCTCTATTTACAATCTTGTCTTCCACTTCCGTCAGCATGAGAGATGATTCATTCACCGTTCCTTTATATACCTTTGTATATTCATCAGCTTGGAAGTTATAGCCGTCGTTATAGAAAGTAGTCCAATAATCATTGCCTATTTCGCTTGCCGTCAGGTTCATAGTCACAGTAGCATTTGCAGAGATATCTTTAAAGGCACCATCTCCAATTTTCGGATTGCCATAGATAGTAACAGACTTAAGACTCCTACATCTCCAAAAGGCATCCTTCCCTATGTTCGTCACGCTGTTAGGGATAGTGACTGATTCAAGGCTGGAACAATCAAAAAAGGCAGCATCCCCAATTGTCGTTACGCTGTTTGGGATGGTGACAGATTGAAGATTGCTGCAAAACTCAAAGGCGCCACCCCCAATGGTTGTTACGCTATTTGGGATGGTGATAGATCGAAGGCTAGTACAGGCATCAAATGCGGTATCCCCAATTCTTGTCACGCTGTTAGGGATAGTGACAGATTGAAGGCCAGTACAAGCCATAAAGACATCGTTTTCTATGCTCGTTACGCTTTCAGGGATAATGACAGATTGAAGGCTGGTACAATACCTAAAACATTCCTCACCAATGCTCGTCACGCTTTCAGGGATAATGACAGATCGAAGGCTGGTACAAGCCCAAAAGACACTATTCCCAAATCTCGTCACGCTTTCAGGGATAATGACAGATTGAAGTTTTTCACACCAAGAAAAAGCATTATCTCCAATGTTTGTCACACTGTTAGGGATAGTGACGGATTGAAGGCTGGAACAATCAGAAAAGACACTATTCCCAATGCTTGTCACTGAAAATTCTTTACCACCTATTGTAACGGTGGCTGGGATGACCAATGTTCCTTCTGGCTTATCTCCTTCATACTCAAACAACTCAACTTGCCTTTTTTCTTCATCGGTGATAGTGTATGTCAGAGAATTTATGGTTCCTCCCCATACGGCATAAAACGCCAGATTGCCAGTTAAGGTTACTTTATTACCAGTACGATAATCAACAACGCCAGTTGGTGATTGAGACCAACCTATGAATGTATATTCAGTATGTGTAGGTTCATCACGAGATGTTAGCGTATAGTTAGGATGATTGCGAGGGACAAGAATGCTTTTAAACACTCCAGCATCATAGTTCGTATTCAGAGTGATTATATAAGGATTATCATCCCAAACAGCATAAAGCGTCAGATTGCCAGTTAAGGTGATTTGGTCATTAGTACGATATTGGACAGCTCCCGTCGATGATGTTGACCAACCACAAAACATATAACCTTCACGAGTAGGTTCATCATATGATGCTAACGAATAGGTAGGGTTAGAAACTGGAACATCAGCCATTCCTATAGCACCTCCCTGATAGTTCGCGTTCAGGGAGAGTTGGTATATTGTTTGTGGATGATTCTGTGCCCATAAGCTTGTTGTTGTCAACAACATGACGAGCAGAGTAATAGCCACTCGTCGGATGGATGAGAGACTGGCGTGTGAGGCTTTGCTCTCTGTCAGAAAAGATAAAGTCGTTTTTTTTATTCTCATTTTTGATATATTTTTGTTTTAGCTATTTTACTAATTATTAGGGGATTATTGTGCAGAAGACGGATGATACATCCCCACACGGATGCAAAAAT
>CADCHG010000054.1 GCA_902801155.1 uncultured Prevotellaceae bacterium
TATATGAAGAGGGAAAACCGTAATTCTGCTTATGGCATAAATAACAATAATACGGCAAAGGAGATTTCTATCAGAGTGGTTGGTGAAGAGACTACTGGCGTAGCTAACATCCAACACGCATCTCCTAACACCCAGACCTACGACCTTAACGGCAGAAAGGTGAATGAGAATAACCTCAAGCCGGGAATGTATGTCAAGAACGGAAAGAAGTTTGTAATCAAATAAAAAGCCTAACCAAGCCTTCCCAAAGGGAAGGATGTTTGATTGTATAATCGCGAAAGGCATGTTAATTGTTAATTGTTAATTGTTAATTGAAATTGGGTTCTCCGGCTCCCTCCCTACGGGGGAGGGCGGGGGGAGAGGCCGTAAATCTTTAATATAATTATGAAAAAGAATTTATTACTTATTTTATTATGTCTTTTCTCATTCTCCGCAATTCATGCGGAAAATAAATGGGAAAGTGAACCTGATGGTATGGAGTGGTATCTGTCAGTTGATGGTACGTTAACTGTATCAATAGAAGGCGATATGTCAAATTATGACGAAGGAGAAACTCCTTGGGATCGTCAACGTGATAGAATCAAGAAGATTGTAATCAAAAAAGGTGTGACGCGTATTGGAGATCTTGCTTTCGGTGGCTGCCGGAATCTCACCTCAGTCGAAATTCCGAACACTGTAAAGAGTATTGGAGTTCGTGCTTTCGTAGAATGCAAGAATCTCCCCTCAATCGAAATCCCTAACTCTGTAACGAGTATTGAAGAGCAAGCTTTCTCTCTTTGCGATGATCTCACTTCAATCGAAATCCCTAATTCTGTAACGAGTATTGGATATCAAGCTTTCTATAATTGCTACAGACTCGCCTCAGTCACAATTGGCAACTCTGTGACGAATATTGCAAAAGAGGCTTTCTATGCTTTACCAGCTCTCACCTCTATTACTTTTAAGGGAAGTAATCCTCCTAATTCTTTGGAAAATGTTTTTAAGGCTCCCAATGAGAATGTCTCTGTATATGTTCCTGCAAATAGCATAGAGGACTATAAGACAAAGTTGGGAAGCTTGAGCTCAAAAGTAAAGGGAGCAATAATTCTGGCGGATGATGAGGCATATACCAGAGAGTCAGATGCTGAAGGTGTTGCTGCTTTCTATACCCGTAACTTCACTAATGTGAACTGGCAGGCAATATATCTTCCTTTCTCTTTGAAATACGAGGACTGGAAGGATGATTTCGAGTTGGCTTATATCAACGGTATTATCCAGAGGGATAATGATGATGACGGCGAGATTGACGAGACAGAACTGGAGATAATAAAGATGAAGAAAGGCTCTACCCAGCCTAACGCCCCATATCTCATCAGGGCTAAGACTAAGGGCAAGAAGACTTTCTTCGTTAAGAATACAACCGTATATGCTGCTCCTGAAGAGAGTTATGTGGATTGCTCTACCACTATTGCGAAATACACCATTATAGGCACTTACAGCCCTATCCCTTCAGAAACAATGATAGCAAACAACTATTACGGTATGGGAGGTGGTGAGCTGATTCAAAGCGATGGCTCTAATGGCCTTAAGCCTTTCCGCTGGTATATGAAGGTGGAATCGCGTGATTATTCTAAATATAGCGTGAAAAATGCTGCGAAGACTATCGCTATCAAGGTTCTGGATGAAGAGACTACTGGCATAGCAAACATCCAACATCCATCACCTAACACCCAGATCTTTGATTTGAACGGCAGGAAGGTGAATGAGAATAGCCTCAAGCCGGGAATATACGTAAAGAATGGAAAGAAGTTCGTGGTTAAATAAACAGAAGTATGAGAAAGAAATATACCAAACCGAAACTAACGGTTGAAGCTATGAATCTCCCATTACTTGGTAATACAAGCCTTATTCCTGTGGGAGGCACAGGTTCGTTTGATGCAAAAGAAACTTCCTCGTATTTTGACGAGGAGGAAGAGGAATATTAATTTTTCTTGCGAACACGGAAGTCACGAAAGAAACGGAAGTTTAGTTAACGTGAGTTCGACAAAACTATAAACGCTTCTGTTTTACTTTGAAACATTAATTAAGACGGGATTAAACATTAATTAGGACAAAAAAATATGTGGATTTAAGCCGTAAGGCTCATTAATGTCATAGATTAATGTTGTATTGATGTCCGAATTAATGTTATACGAAGTATAGAAATGTTTTCGTCGAATTCACGTTAATTATTGTCAGTTAAAGCACCAGAGGTGCGTTTATAAAGTCGTTGAGCTCACGTTAGTTAATTCCGTGAATTTCGTGTTCAAAAAAAGAAGGTTCTTGTGGTAATTACGTTAAAAAGGAAAATAAATGGCGGAAAATTTGTTCATGTCGTATTTTTTGTGTAAATTTGCACGGATTTATTTTTGAGTACGGAAAATGTCCGTACTTTTGATGTATAATTAAGACAATAAAAATTTTTTTTCATTACGATGAACGTAATTTCAAAGACAGTCTCTCTACCTGATGGTCGTCAGATCACCATTGAGACCGGTAAGCTCGCAAAGCAGGCCGATGGTTCATGTACCCTGAAGATGGGTAACACAGTACTCCTCGCTACTGTTTGCGCAGCAAAAGATGCAGTTCCTGGAACAGATTTCATGCCACTGCAGGTTGAGTATCGCGAGCAGTACGCTGCTGCAGGTCGTTTCCCTGGTGGCTTCACAAAGCGTGAGGGCAAGGCAAGTGATGAGGAAATCCTCACATGCCGTCTTGTTGACCGCGCACTTCGTCCACTGTTCCCAAGCGATTTCCACGCAGAGGTTTATGTTAATGTTCTCCTCTTCTCTGCTGACGGCGTAGATCAGCCTGATGCACTTGCAGGTTTCGCTGCTTCATGTGCACTGGCATGTTCAGATATTCCATTTGAGTGCCCAATCTCTGAGGTACGTGTAGCTCGCATCAATGGCGAGTTTGTTATCAACCCAACCTTCGAACAGATGAAGGAGGCAGATATGGACCTTATGGTAGGTGCTACTGCTGACAACATCATGATGGTTGAGGGTGAGATGAAGGAGGTTCAGGAGGCTGACCTTCTAAATGCCCTTAAGGCTGCACACGCTGCTATCAAGCCTATGTGTGAGCTCCAGAACGAGCTTATGAAGGAACTTGGTACTGACAAGAAGCGTGAGTACTGCCACGAGGTTAACGACGATGAGCTCAAGGAGCAGGTTAAGACCGAGTGCTACCAGAAGGCTTACGACGTTGTTAAGCAGGCTCTTGAGAAGCACGCTCGTGCAGAGGCTTTCGAGGCTATCATCACAGAGTTCAAGGAGAAGTATGCTGCTGCTCATACAGACCTCACAGAGGATGAACTTGAGGAGAAGAATACTCTCGCTGACAAATACTATCACGATGTTGAGAAGGACGCTATGCGTCGTTGTATCCTTGATGAGGGTGTTCGTCTTGACGGTCGTAAGACTGACGAGATCCGTCCTATCTGGTGCGAGGTTTCTCCACTTCCAATGCCTCACGGCTCTTCTATCTTCACTCGTGGTGAGACACAGTCTCTCACAACTTGTACCCTTGGTACAAAGCTTGACGAGAAGATGGTTGACGGTGCTCTCGAGAAGTACTACATGAAGTTCCTCCTCCACTATAACTTCCCTCCATTCTGTACAGGTGAGGCTAAGGCTCAGCGCGGTGTTGGCCGTCGTGAGATTGGTCACGGTCACCTTGCATGGCGTGGTTTGAAGGGTCAGATTCCAGAGGATTTCCCTTACACAGTACGTGTAGTATCTCAGATCCTTGAGTCTAACGGTTCTTCTTCAATGGCTACTGTATGTGCCGGTACCCTCGCTCTTATGGATGCAGGTGTTCCTATGAAGAAGCCAGTTTCAGGTATCGCAATGGGTCTTATCAAGAACCCAGGTGAGGATAAGTATGCAGTTCTTTCTGATATCCTTGGTGATGAGGATCACCTTGGCGATATGGACTTCAAGACAACAGGTACAAAGGACGGTCTTACAGCTACTCAGATGGATATCAAGTGTGACGGTCTGTCATACGAGATTCTTGAGAAGGCTCTCGCACAGGCAAAGGCTGGTCGTGAGCACATCCTCGGATGTATCACCAACACAATCGCTGAGCCACGTAAGGAGCTTAAGCCACAGGTTCCACGTATCGTTGAGATTGAGATTCCTAAGGAGTTCATCGGTGCTGTTATCGGTCCTGGTGGTAAGATCATCCAGCAGATGCAGGAGGAGACAGGTGCTACTATCACTATCGACGAGGTTGACGGTGTAGGTAAGGTACAGGTTTCTGCTCCAAACAAGGAGTCTATCGATGCTGCTCTCTCTAAGATCAAGGGTATCGTTGCTATCCCAGAGGTTGGTGAGGTTTACGAGGGTACAGTTCGTTCTATCATGCCTTACGGATGCTTCGTTGAGATTCTCCCAGGTAAGGATGGTCTGCTCCATATCTCAGAGATTGACTGGAAGCGTCTTGAGACAGTAGAAGAGGCAGGTATCAAGGAGGGTGACAAGATTACCGTTAAGCTCCTCGAAATCGACCCTAAGACTGGTAAGTACAAGCTCTCTCATCGTGTACTCGTAGAGAAGCCAGCTGACTATGTTGAGCGTGAGCGTCGTCCACGTCCAGAGCGTGGTGAGCGTCGTCCACGTCCAGAGCGCGGCGAGCGTCGTCCACGTCCAGAGCGTCGTAATGAGAATCATGAGGCTCACGAGCCAAAGGATTTCAATGACTCTCTTGATCACGAAATGTAATCTATATTATAAGAATTAATATGTGGAGGATGTGCATAGGCACATCCTCCTTGTTTTTTCTGTATAAATGTGAGGATTGATTTGTTTGTTATGACTCGGACAAATACCATATTTATGGGATTGTATGCGTTAATCATCTCAAAATGCTTTGTTTCCTCAGTATTATTTCGTATCTTTGCATCCTAAAATTAGACAAATGGCTAAATACGATATAAATAAGGTTAGGGAAGATTTTCCTATTCTCTCACGTGAGGTTTATGGAAAGCCTCTCGTATATCTTGATAATGGTGCTACGACACAGAAACCTCTCTGTGTGCTCGATGCTATGCGTGAGGAGTATCTCAACGTGAATGCGAATGTGCATCGTGGAGTTCACTATCTCTCACAGCAGGCAACTGATCTTCATGAGGCTGCCCGTGAGAAGGTGCGCCAATTCATCAATGCAGAGAAGACTTCGGAGATAATCTTCACGCGCGGAACCACTGAGTCAATGAACCTTGTGGCAAGTTCCTTCTGTGACGGTTTCCTGAAAGAAGGTGATGAGGTGGTGATTTCAACTATGGAGCACCATTCAAATATCGTGCCTTGGCAGTTACAGGTTTTGAAGAAGGGTATCGTACTTCGTGTCATCCCTATGAGCGATGAGGGTGTGCTTGATATGTCTGCTTTCGAAAGCTTGCTTTCAGAAAAGACAAAACTCGTGAGCGTGGCTCATGTCAGTAATGTGCTCGGTACTGTTAATCCTGTCAAGGAAATCATAAGAAAGGCACATGAGCGTGATATTCCTGTTCTTATAGACGGAGCTCAGAGTGCTCCTCATATTGCCATTGATGTTCAGGATATGGATTGCGATTTCTTCGCATTCTCCGGACATAAGATGTATGGTCCTACAGGTATAGGTGTGCTTTATGGCAAGGAGGAATGGCTTGAGAAGATGCCACCTTATCAAGGTGGCGGAGAGATGATAGGTACTGTGTCCTTCGAGAAGACAACATACGCAGACCTTCCTTTCAAGTTCGAGGCAGGAACCCCTGACTATGTAGCTACACATGGCTTGGCACGTGCTATAGATTATATGCTCGACCTTGGTATTGACAATATTACTGCCCATGAGCAGGAACTCACCAAGTATGCTATGGAGAAGATGCAGGCTATTGAGAATATGCGAATCTTCGGTACAGCTCCGGAAAAGGATGCTGTGATCAGTTTCTTGTTAGGTGATATCCACCACCTTGACATGGGAACTCTTCTTGACCGCCTTGGTATTGCTGTTCGTACTGGCCATCATTGTGCAGAGCCTTTGATGCACAGGTTGGGTATTCAAGGTACGGTTCGTGCTTCTTTTGCTCTCTACAACACAAAGGAGGAAATTGATACACTCGTTGCTGGGATTGAGCGTGTAAGCAAAATGTTCTGATGGAGAAGCTTAGGACGATAGAGATGAATCGCCTTTCCGTGGAGGAGTTCCATGAGGCGAAGAAGATGCCGCTTGTTGTGGTTCTTGATGATGTGCGCTCTCTGTATAATGTGGGTAGCGTGTTCAGAACTGCCGATGCCTTTCGCGTAGAGGCAATATACCTTTGTGGCATTACTGCAACGCCTGACGGTACTCTCAAGGCTCAACAGGAGATTCATAAGACCGCCCTTGGCGCAGAGGAAAGCGTGGAGTGGAAATACTTTGCCAATGCTCTTGAGGCTATCAGGGAACTGAAGGCAAGAGGATATAAGGTACTTGCTGTTGAGCAATGTCACGGTTCTACCATGCTTCAGAACTACGCCATAGACAACCAACCTTCAGCTGTTGTTCTCGGAAATGAGGTTAAGGGCGTTCATCAAGAGGTTATTGATGAATGTGACGGATGTCTTGAAATTCCTCAGTTTGGAACAAAGCATTCACTTAATGTCTCTACAACGGCAGGTATTATCATCTGGAAGTTTGCAGAGGTAACTCTCTAAAGACTATGAATTATAGATTGGCAACTATCGATGATTTTCATGAAATCATCGGTATATATCGTTCTGCCATTGATACTATGAATGCTAATGGTATCATGCAATGGGATGAAATCTATCCCACGCCAGATGATATCCGTAAGGATATTGATACACAAGAGATGTATGTCGGTTTGAAGAAATCTCGGATATGTGTAGCCTATACTCTTAATAAGGAGTCTGATGCTCAGTATCAGAATGCTTCATGGGATGGTGGTATAAACTATATCGTTGTACATCGTCTCTGTGTGGCTCCAGAATTTCAGCATCAGCATATTGCGAGAGATACCATGCAACATATCCATAGTGAGTGTAGAGAATATGGCATCAAGACTGTGCGTCTTGATGCATTCACAGAGAATCCATACGCCCTCGCACTCTACGAGAACTTAGGATATCAGAAGCGTGGAGAAGCTGTATGGCGTAAGGGTAAGTTCAATCTTTATGAACTTATTCTTTGATTGTTTTACTTCCGAAATAACTCCAATTCTACTCCAATTCCAGTGCTATTGGGAATAGAAGTTGAGTTGGAGACGTTTAGCCGAAATGGAATATGGTAGTGCTTCTGAACGTTTCCCCAGGCCTTAGGATTGTAGAAGGCTATTGTGGGTTGTTGGATGAATCGGGGAAATGATGTAAATATGGGTGGTATGATGATAAATATCATAAATAATCTAATATTTTTTTCTATTTTTTTAGTTTTATTAGCAATAAATTTTGCCAGTTCAGTTTTTAATTGTACCTTTACACTCGAAAACTTAATACGGACACCATTCTACGAATGACCGGTCTTGTTTTCTTCGTGTGAAAATCCACTCGAAAAACCTAAATCGAACACCACTCTGTGAGTGATAAGTCCAATTTTCATTAAGCTAAACAAATAATAGGCGAATAATAATTAAATAAAAAATCAAAAAGGTGATGAGAAAACGTTTGTTCTTTGTGCTCACTCTGTTTGCTATGTGCTCTTTAGCCTTCGGACAGAAGAAGTTTTCAAAAATTACAGCTGCAGATTTTGCTACTCCTTCGGAGGCTTCAGACTCTTCAGTTGATGCTGTGTATATTTATGACATTGGTGAAACCCGTGTCACAGCTACAACTGGGCATTTTAATATCGAGACACAAGTCAAGGTTCGTATGCAGATTGTAACAGAGAAGGGTAAGGAATATGCCAACAAGGCAATAGTATTCTATCATAATCCCAAGGGCTCACAGGCAGATAATGACAGAATATTAGATCTTTCGGCTGCTTCATATAATCTTGTTGACGGCAAGGTAGTTAAGACTGCCATGTCGAGCAAATATGAGTTCAAGGAACAGTTGGATGATCATAATATGCGTCTGAAATTCTCGATTCCAGAAGTAAAGGTAGGTTCAATAATTGAATATAAATATACAAGGGTAAGTCCAAGGTACGCAGATATTCCATCATGGTATTTCCAACATTCTGAACCAGTTAGATATAGTTTCTATTCTGCAGCATTCCCTGAGTGGTTCAAGTATCATGTGGAGGCTCGTGGTTATTCTCCTTTAAACGGAAAGCAGGATAACACAAATATTATGGTGGGAACTTCATTGCTTCAGGCTGATAGATATATTTTCGAGGCTGAGAATCTCCGCGCCTTAAAGAATGAGCAGTTCGTCTTTTGTCAAGATGATTATGCACAGCATGTAGATTTTGAGCTTAGGGGAGTTTCTGTTCCTGGAGAAATCTATAAGGATTATACTCAAACGTGGGACAATGTGCGTGAATACCTCAAAGATGAATATGAGATGGGATCACGTCTGAAGGTTCAGAATCCGTATGCAGAGGAGATGAAGTCTCTAGATCTTAAGGACAAGCCCATAAGTGTAAAGGCTTCACGTATCTTCGCATTGCTCAAGAGTAAACTGAAGTGGAACAAGGAGTATAAGCTGTATTGTAAGAATCCGCAGAGAATTCTGAAGGAGGGAAAAGGTTCTAACATAGAACTTAATTATATCTATATGGCTATGCTCAGAGACGCAGGCATATCTTCTACTCCAATGCTTATCAGACGCCGTTCTAGAGGTCGTCTCCCTTTGACCTATGCAAGTATCGATAAGCTGAATACTTTTATTGTTGCCATAGTTGACGAGAATGACGCATTGTTATTTGCTGATTGTTCTGCAGATTATGGTGATGTGAACGTATTGCCGGCTGACTTGATGGCTGAGGGTATACTCTACGATCCAGATATAACAAAGACTCCGAATAATGGTGCAACGCGTGGAGGTACAATCTTCGACCTTTCAGAGATAAGGGGAAATTCTACAAATACCCGTATTAATTGTGTTGTAACTCCTGATGGACAATTGGCAGGACAGAGAATCAATACCCATATCGGTTATAATGCATTGTCTTATAAGAATGCGTATCACGAGGAGGAGGATAGTCTTGCCCTGATTGAGAAAATAGAGAAGAACCTTGAATGTAAGCTTTCTTCTTTCAGGGTAAGGAATGCCGAGGGAGTGGGTCGTGCCGTTGAAGAGAGGATACGTTTCTCTAAGGAGAGCGTTGTTGACGGTGACAGGATATACTTCAATCCTATTGTCTTTGTAGATGAGAAGACAAACTATTTCATCAAGTCTGATCGTGTGTTGCCTATAGAGTTCCCTGCTGCTCAGAACACAATAATCACTTCAGTAGTGACTATTCCAGAAGGGTATGTCGTGGAAGAGATGCCAAAGCCGGAGACAGTTACCCTGCCAGGCTATCTTGCTGTTACTATTTCCTTCGAGATGCAGGAGAATAATCTTGTGACAAAATATGAGAGTATTGTTGACAATACATTAATTCCTGCTACAGAGTATGCTAATCTTCAGGAGTTCTGGAATAAGGTTCTGAAGATAAACTCCATGATGGTTTGTCTGAAGAAATCTTAAAAATCTTCTATGAAACGACTTTGTTCTACAATATTATTATTTTCGGTAGCAGCTTTTGCTGTTGCTCAGGATGTCTGGCGTGCGTCTGACATTGCCGACTCGTTGAAGCGTGAGGCCTATTCCGTGGTTCGTGACTATCAGGCTACGGTTACTGCCAGTTCGAAGAAATCAATGACTGTGCATTACCGTAGAGTCATTACTATTCTCAATAAGAAAGGCGATGATCATGCTTTCTGGAACTGTACTACGGATGATTTCTCGCAGCTTACCTCATTTAGCGGGAAGATTTACGACGAGCAGGGCAAGGTGAAACAGAAACTGAAGCGTAGTGATGTACATACTTCACAGTATTCTCAGCATCTAGCCACAGACAACCAGAAAAACTATGTAGAGCCACCAGTCATGGACTATCCATATACTATAGAATATGATTGGGAGGTGAAGTCGTCAGACGGTTATGTGGAATATGATTTCTTCTCTCCTGTATGGACTGACCGTCAGGCATTGGAGAAGGCATCGTTCAAGGTAACTGTCCCTACAGGTACAAAGATCAGATACATGGGCTTGCCTCATGAGCAGAATCCTCAGAAGCAAGGAGATGGAAAGAATGACGTGTATGTCTGGAATATGTCTGCAATGCGCTGTTTAATAGACGAGGAGTATGACGATTATTTCATGTATATTTGTCCATCTGTAATAGCCATACCTTACGAGTTTGTGTTTGGTGAAAGCTCTGGCGTTCTTGATACTTGGGAGAACAAAGGAAAGTGGTATCATCAGCTTGCAGAGGGTAGGGGCATCCTTCTACCTGCCGATAAGCAGAAGGTTAAGGAACTTATTGCAGATTGTAAAAATGATAATGAAAAGATAGCAGCCCTGTATAAATATCTTGGGGAGAAGACTCGCTATGTCAGCATTCAGCTGGGCATTGGTGGTTGGCAGCCTATGAAGGCAGAGGAAGTTGGCAAAACCGGTTTTGGCGATTGTAAGGCTCTTACCAATTATATGCAGGCATTGTTGAAAGAGGCTGGCATTGAGTCATGCCAGACAATCATCAGCACACGCTATTCTGAGTTGTTGAAGGATTTCCCGAATATGCACCAGACAAACCATGTTATCCTGACTATACCACAGGCAGATGGGAGTAATATGATTGTGGAATGTACTAATCCTCAGTTGCCTCTCGGCTTTATTCCTGGAGACTATGCCGGGCATCAAGCATTACAGGTGGTAAATGGTATGGGTAAGTTGATTCGCATTCCTGAATATACTCCGGATAATAATTATGAGAAGATGGTTGCGGATGTACAGTTGCAGGCAGATGGAAAGTCTGTTGTCAAGTTCTCTGACGATCACTATGGCGAGCGCTATGAGGCTGTTCGTTCAATCGTCTATCAAGATGACAAGAAACGTAAGGAACGTGTCGGTCATTGGATAAGCCTTCAGGATCCTGTTGTGGAGAGTGTTAAGGTGAACGAAACAAAGACAGGTGTTCCGCATCTTGATGTGCAGAGTGAGCTGAAAGGAACATACGGAAAAGTGAATGGCAATAAGATGTTTATCAATTGTAATCCTTTCCGTGATATTCATGTTCCACGTTTCCGTAAGGATAGGACTCGCCCGATTGTTGCAGAAAGTACATACCGTTTTGACGATGAGATAAGGATTTCCCTTCCTGAAGGTTATGTCTATCCTGCTGGTCAGAGTACTGATTCTTCTACAACTGACTTTGGAAACTACACCCTTGACATCAAACAGGATGGGCAGAAGCTTATCGTAAAGACATGTATTACAGTTAACAAGGGCAGGTTTGATATCAGTCGTAAAGATGATTTCGCTGGTTTCCGCGAGAAAGTATCAAAGATGTTGAAAAAACAGATAATAGTAGAAAAGAAGTAATACGTTTTTTCGTATTATCTCCTAATTGCTGTCGCTCTACCTCCGTTGATCCTCCGAACCAAACTCGGTGAAGGTCCGTTCTATGTTCGCTATATGAACGGACCTTCATCGAGTTTGGTTCCTTTTTATAGTGGAGTCATAACGATATTACATAGGAGATGATGAGTTGTTTAGTCGAAATGGAATATAGTAGTGCTTCTGAACGTTTCACCTGGCCTTAGGATTGTAGAAGGCCATTGTGGGTTGTTTGGTGAATCGGGGAAATGCATAGTTTCGAAACATACAGCATTTCTGCGATTATGAGGCTTCCCGTTTTTGCCAATCATATTGCCCTTGTGTCCATTGGCTGTATATATCTGTAGAGCTGGCTCGGTGGTATATACTTCTACGGTTATATCTGTATGATTATCCACGAGACGGGCTGCAAGTCTTGACAGATCACCGTTTGTATTCAGTTTATAGCAGTGGTCGTAACCTTTGGTTATATTGAGTTGGTTGTTGGGGGTATCGATTCTTTCGCCGATGAGGTGAGGCGTACGGAAATCGAAAGGAGTGTCTTTTACAGCAGCCAGTTTGCCTGTTACTCGTTTGCTCATATCATATACCGCAAAACTATCAGCGTCAAGCCATAGTTCTTCTTCAAGCACATTGGAGGCATGATCGCCTGTAAGATTGAAGAAGTTGTGATTGGCAATATTGACGACGGTAGGTTTGGTGGTAGTCGCTTTATAGTCAATACGAAGATCCTGCTTTTGGGTCAGGGTATATGTCACATCAAGTGTTAGCTCGCCTGGGAACCCGTTTTCACCATCGGGTGAGATATATCGCATTGTAATGCTTGTGTCATTATGAGAGATTATATCCCATATACGTTCAGAAAAATTAGGTGAACCGCCATGAGAACAATCTCCGTGATGCCTGATTTGGAGCATATATTCATTATCGTCTATTTTTAGGTACCCTCCCGTTATTCTACCTATGTATCTTCCTACTACAGCACCAAAATTCTGCCGTTCCAATGTGTATTGCTCAAGACTGTCAAAACCAAGGGCAAGGTCTGTATTTCTGAATATGAGTTTCTGAATACGTGCGCCATAGTCCATTACCTTCATTTCCATATTAGGGGCACGAAGGGTATAAGTCTTGATTTCTTCTTGTTGTGCATAGGAGAATAAGGATATGGAGATAAGTATGATATTAATAATGTATTTCTTCATTGGATATAGAGTAATTAGTTACTATTTGGGAACAAAGATAGTAATTTTTCTGAAATTTTTATTATCTTTGCCGGAAAAAATAAAGATTTCATGCTAAAGAATCATTTTTATGAGGGAAAGATAGAGGCAGGATGTGATGAGGCAGGAAGAGGATGCCTTGCAGGCTCGGTTTTTGCTGCGGCTGTAATTTTGCCAGACAACTATCAGAATGATATGCTTAATGACTCTAAGCAACTCACGGAGAAGAAACGTTATCAGCTTCGTGAACAGATAGAGCGTGATGCCGTAGCATGGGCTGTCGGTATAGTTACAGCGGCCGAAATTGATAAGATTAACATCCTTAATGCCTCTATCCTCGCTATGCATAGGGCACTCGACCAGTTAAAGGTTAGACCTGAGGCTATAATAGTGGATGGAAATAAGTTCAAACCGTATCGTGAACCTATTGGAAATGAGGCAAAACTATCTTCTTTTGAAAGAAAGGAGGGAACCCCAACTCCTCACACCACTATCGTAAAAGGTGACGGCAAATACCTTGCGATTGCGGCAGCTTCAATTCTTGCAAAAACATACAGGGATGACTATATGAACGAGATAGATGCAGAATATCCAGCCTATCAGTGGAAGAAGAACAAAGGATATCCAACCAAGGCTCATTATGCAGCTATCCGTGAGATTGGTCCTTCTCCTTATCACAGGCTTACTTTCAAAGGAGTTGTTGATACGCAGTTAGAATTGAATTTTGGCAGTGAAGAGGTGTAAATTGCAAACACGACTTTATAATTTTCCGCACACTTACGTTGTAAGTGCAAGAAAACAGGCGTGAAGTTTGTCAATGTCACAAATTTTTAGTAATTTTGCGCCCCGAAATAGGAGATTGTAAACAGTAAATTCAATTATATAATAAAATTATGGCAAAGAAAGCTCTTTTGATGATTCTCGATGGATGGGGAATCGGCAAGCATGGTAAGGGTGACGTTATCTTCAACACCCCAACACCTTATCTGGATTACCTCCAGGCAGTTAGCAGTGTATCACAGCTTCAGGCTTCAGGTGAGGACGTAGGTCTTCCTGACGGTCAGATGGGTAACTCAGAGGTTGGTCACCTTAATATTGGTGCAGGTCGTATCGTATATCAGGACCTCGTTAAGATCAACCGCGCTTGTAAGGACGGTTCTATCGCTAAGAATCCTCAGGTAGTAGAGGCTTACACATATGCTAAGGAGAATGGCAAGAAGCTCCACCTCATGGGTCTTACCTCAAATGGTGGTGTTCACTCTTCACTCGACCATCTCTTCAAGCTCATCGAGGTAGGTAAGGAATATGGTCTAAAGAACCAGACTTTCGTTCATTGCTTCATGGACGGTCGTGACACAGACCCACGTTCTGGTAAGGGCTTCATCGAGCAGCTCACAGAGGTTTGTAAGGCTAACGACGCAGCTATCGCAAGTATCATCGGTCGTTTCTATGCAATGGATCGTGACAAGCGTTGGGAGCGTGTTAAGGAGGCTTATGATCTTCTCGTTTCTGGCACAGGTAAGAAGGCAACTGACATGGTTAAGGCTATGCAGGAGAGCTATGACGAGGGCGTAACTGACGAGTTCATCAAGGCTATCAGCAACGCTAACGTAAACGGTAATATCGAGGAGGGTGACGTTGTTATCTTCATCAACTTCCGTAACGACCGTGCTAAGGAGCTTACACAGGTTCTCACTCAGGAGAACATCGAGGATATGAAGACTATCCCTGGTCTGAAGTACTATTGTATGACTCCATACGATGCTAACTTCAAGGGCGTTAACATCCTCTTTCCTAAGGAGAACGTAACAAATACTCTTGGTGAGTATCTTTCTCAGCAGGGTAAGAAGCAGCTCCACACAGCAGAGACCGAGAAGTACGCTCACGTTACATTCTTCTTCAATGGTGGTCGTGAGGCTCCATACGAGGGTGAGGATCGTGT
>CADCHG010000055.1 GCA_902801155.1 uncultured Prevotellaceae bacterium
TGTTTGCTATCCGTGGGCATCCTCTCCTTCGTCGAGTATGCCTACGGTTACGCATAGTGCTGTCTTCCAGACAGTTCAGAGCTTGCGAAACTTGAATAAATGAAAAGTGAAAAGTGAAAAATTTAAGTTACGATTTTATCGAGAAAAAGTCATGAACAACCATTAACGACAATACAAACTTAAATTCTTCACTCTTAGTTCTTCACTTTTCACTTTTTCCATGCAAAATTACAAAAAAAGATGCTAAAAAGGGTATATATTTTATGATTTTTAAGCATTTTCTGCGAAATTGGTATAATTACAGCCAATTTGTGTAATACTCATTTTGAAAATTATCACTAATTTTGCACACAGAAACAATAAGTTAGTGCATAGTTCATAGTTGGTTGGCACATACGGATCAACTATGAATTCTGAACTGAATAAGACTATGCACTATGAATTATGAATTATGAACTAAAAAAAAGAGACTATGCTAGGCAATTTTACATTCCACAATCCTACGAAGTTGCATTTCGGTGAGGATGCTTTGAGTAAACTGAGTGAAGAACTGAAGCAATACGGCAAGAAGGTGATGCTCTGCTATGGCGGTGGCAGCATAAAGCGTAACGGCATATACGATCAAGTGATTGCAGAGCTGAAGAAGGCAGGTTGCGAGGTGGTTGAAATATCAGGCGTTATGCCTAACCCTACTATAGAAAAGGTACTTGAGGGTGCTCGTGCGGCTCGTATGGAGAACGTGGATTTCATCCTCGGTGTAGGTGGCGGTTCTACCGTTGATTACTGCAAGGCCGTGGCTGGATGCGCATGGTACGACGGTGATCCATGGGAATATTACTTCAAGAACTGGCAACCTATGACATGCCGCTGGATTCCTGTGGGATGCGTACTTACTATGGCAGGAACAGGTTCTGAGATGGATAGTTGCTCTGTAATATCCAGTCATACGGAGAACCGCAAGATGTTCTATAACTTCCGCAATCCTGACTTTGCAATTCTTAACCCACGCTTCACGTTCACCGTACCTAAGTACCAGATGGTGGCTGGTATCTACGATATCATGAGCCATATTCTTGAGCAGTATCTCTCTGGTACTGATGATAATACAAGCGACTACATTGCCGAAGGACTGATGCGCTCGCTCATCGTCAGCTCACGCAAGGCTCTGTTAAACGCAGAGGACTATGAGGCTCGCTCTAACATTATGTGGACTGCCACATGGGCACTCAACACCCTCATTGACCGTGGAAAGGCTACCGACTGGATGGTTCACATGCTTGGACAGGCAGTTGCAGCTTTCACAGATGCCACCCACGGCCATACGCTTGCAGCCGTAAGCGGTGCCTATTACCGTCTGCTCATAAGCAAGTCACACGATGCAGTACAGAAATTCAGACGCTTGGCTGTTAATGTATGGAACGTATGTCCTGACGGCAAATCCGACGAGAAGATAGCTATGGAAGGACTTGAGACCATGGAAAAATGGATGCGCGAACTGGGACTGGCTATGAACATCACCGAATGTGGCGCTAAGCCAGAGCTTATCGAGGGTATGGCTGATGCTTGTCCTATCTGTCAGGGCGGCTACCATATTCTGAATCGTGACGAGGTAATACAGGTATTGAAAGACAGTCTATAAGTTATGAAACATATTCTTTTACTACTTACAACTATGCTACTCTGTTGCTGTTCTTCTGACAACGAGGCTATGGCTGAGGAAAAGTCGCCTATCAATGAGATTGGCAAGACGCTTGTGGTATATTATAGCTACACAGGCAACTGCCGCGAAATTGTAAACGACCTTACAACTCAGATTGAGGCTGACGTGCTGGAGATTCAGCCAGCAGAGAAAGGATTGAAATATGAGGCTAACGGATATGCCCTCGGCACACAGTTGCTTAATGCCATAAAGGCCAATCCTAATGATGCAAGCAGCTATCCTGCCATTGACCCTGTAACGATTTCCGCAGACGGATACCAGAATATCATTATCGTCACACCTCTTTGGTGGAGTCAGATGGCAGCTCCTATGCAGACATATCTGTTCAACAACGGTTCAAAGATGGCAGGAAAGCGCGTCGGACTCATCGTTTCAAGTCATTCGAGCGGTATAAGCGGAGTGGTAAACGATGCAAAACGACTACTGCCTGACGTTACTTGGAGTGGTGATGCCCTATGGATAAATGCAAGTAATCATGCCAACCGTTCCGTGCTAACCGGAAACTGGCTTGACAAGCAGAATTTCGACAAAAAGCAAAATGCTATGAACAAGATGTATATCACCATCGATGGAGTGACCAAGAGCGTGACTCTTATGGATAATGCCGCTACAAAGGCTTTGGTGGAGAAATTGCAGAATGCCCCGGTAAACGTGTCGCTCAACAGTAGCGGAGGTTTCGAGATATGGGGAGCATTGGGATTCTCTCTCCCCAAAAGCGACCAGCAGACAACGGCTCAGCCTGGCGATGTAATACTGTATAATGGTAGTAATATCTGCATGTTCTACGACACCAACTCATGGAGCTATACCCGACTTGGCAAGATTGACGGACTCTCGGAAAACGAGCTACGCACATTCCTGAAGGCAGGAGAAAACAATATCTGCGTTACGCTATCGCTATCTTCAGTCACAACCGCCATCCAATCGTCTAAAATCACTAATGTCAAAGAGGATAAATCCTATTCACTTAATGGCAATGTGACAACAAATGCGCAACATGGCATATACATCAAAAACGGGAAAAAGGTGATATTATGAGAAAAGCAATATTAGCCGCAGTTCTTCTTGGCGGAATGCTCATAGGCTGCACAAACAAAGAACAAACTAAAACAGAAGAGAATATGACAACATTGAATCTCACACAGGAATGGGACAAGGTATTCCCATTGAGCGAGAAAGTGAACCACCGCAAGGTGACGTTTGAAACACAATATGGTCTTACACTTGCAGCAGACCTCTATACTCCCAAGGCAGAAAACGGAAAGATGCCTGCCATAGCCGTATCAGGTCCTTTCGGTGCTACCAAGGAGCAGTCGAGCGGTCTTTATGCCATGCAAATGGCTGAGAGAGGCTTTGTAGCATTGGCTTTCGACCCTTCATATACTGGTGAGAGTAGCGGCACTCCACGTCGCACGGCTTCTCCCGACATCAACACAGAGGATTTCATGGCTGCTGTTGATTTCCTGTCAAAACAAGATAATGTGGATGCTGACAAGATTGGCATCATAGGTATCTGCGGATGGGGTGGCATAGCCCTTAATGCTGCGGCTACCGACACTCGCATCAAGGCTACCGTTGCCTCTACCATGTACGACATGACTCGCGTAAGCGGTAATGGCTACTACGATAGCGACGACAAGGAGGAAACGCGTCACGCATCTCGCGAATCACTATCCAAGCAACGCCTTTCCGACCCTATGGCTATGGCTGGCGGTGTTATTGATCCCCTACCCGATGATGCTCCGCAATTCGTTAAGGACTACTACGACTATTACAAGACTCCACGCGGCTACAACGAGCGTAGCGGAAACTCTACCGACGGATGGCGCACAATCGGCACTTTAGGCTATTCAAACAGCCGTTTCCTCTACTACATCAACGAGATTCGCTCTGCCGTTCTCGTTATGCACGGAGAGAAAGCCCATTCTCGCTATTTCGGAGAGGCTGCCTATAAATATATGGTAGAGGGCAAGGCTGAAGGCTACAACTTTATCGGCAAGCCTAATCCAAACCCAGCCAACAAGCAGTTGCTCATCATTTCTGGAGCCTCACATTGCGACCTCTACGACGGCGGCTACACGGAGCTGAAGGGCAAGGGACAGCCTAAGAACATGATTCCTTGGGATAAACTGGCTGATTTCTTCAAAGAAAACCTGAAAAGTGAAGAGTGAAAAGTGAAGAGTGAATAATTTAAATTACATTTTATCGCGAAAGGCTATGAACAACCATTAACGGCAATACTAACTTAAATTTTTCACCCTTAGTTCTTCACTCTTCACTCAAACAAGCAAGCATATATGAAGCGATTCAAGGCAACATTTTTCACTATGGTATTAGCCACAACAGCATTTGCACAGGAGGTGATAGACGTACACAGTCACATCATCCCACAAGAGTTCGTGTCATCCCTTGAAAAAGAAGGACGATTGATGGACGAGGGATTCCCCTTACCTAAATACGATGTGGAAAACCATCTGAAATGGATGGACGAGGCTGGTGTCAAGACCTCTGTGCTGACATTGGCAGCTCCACAGCCTACATCGCCCGATGTGGTAAGACTGACCAACGAAACAGCTGCACGCTTAAAGAAGAAACACACAGACAGATTCCTGTTCTGCGCTGCCCTACCCCTTCCTGATGTGAAAGCGGCTATCCAGGAGGCGAAATATGCACTTGATACTCTGGGTGCTGACGGAATAAAGCTGGCAACAAATGTTGATGGACAATATCTTGGCTCTCCTGAGTTAGACGAGCTCTTTGCCGTACTCAACGAGCGTAAGGCTGTCGTCATTCTGCATCCTCATCGCCCGGAACCAGTAAACCGTAAGGTGATGTCTCAGACACCTCTCGCCATGCAGGAGTATCTTTCAGAGACCACACGTGCCGTTAGCAACATGATCAGCCGTAATGTCTTGGCACGCTATCCAAACGTCAAGGTGGTGGTGCCTCATTGCGGAGCCTATCTCCCCTTGGCTGTGCCTCGCATGAAATCGCTTACCCCCGTGATGCAAGCCAACAAACTGGTTGGCGAGATTGACTGGGATGCTAATCTTCGCGCTCTCTACTACGACCTCGCAGGAGCACACTCGCCAGAGGTCATCCGAATGATGCTTACCATCACCTCTCCCGACCATCTGCTCTATGGCTCTGACTATCCATACGTTGCCCCGCAGGTACTCACCCAGAGCCTTGCAAGGATGAAGCAGTATCTGTCGGAAGAACCTGACCTTGCGCCTTTCAAGGATATGTTCTTGTGGAAGAATGCCAAGTGGCTGTTTGGTAAGACGGAAGAAAAGCCTAAGGCTGAGACAACGGCTCACAACATGATTGTTCGCATAGCAGAAATTGAGGTTTATCCGCAGCATCTGAAGGAGTATCTGGAATATGCCAACGAAGTGGACCGCCTAAGCATCGAGCGTGAACCCGGTGTGGTTTGCCTATACCCTATGCAGAGTGCCGAGGACTCATGCCAAATCCGTATTCTCGAAATCTACGCATCGGAAGAGGTGTATCAGAATCATCTGAAGACCGACCACTTCCAGAAATACAAGCAAGGCACGCTCCACATGGTGAAGAGTCTGAAACTCCCAACTATGAAGCCTCTCGACCCTGAGACGATGAAACTGATATTCAGAAAACAGAGATAAATATGAAGAAAATAACAATTCTGCTTGCTGCGGCATTATTCATGATGTCGCTACAAACAAAAGGACAGAATATGGCACTAACAACTAAACAGCAGGCTCTCGTGGCAATAGCAGCCAACGAGGCTAAGGGTGATCTTGAACAACTCAGAGCATCCCTTAACAAAGGATTAGACAATGGTCTTACCGTTAGCGAGGCAAAGGAGGCTCTTTCACACCTCTATGCCTACACAGGCTTTCCACGCTCGCTCAACGCTCTCGGCATATTGCAGCAGGTAATAAAGGAACGTGCAGAAGCAGGACTCCGTACAGAAGAAGGTAACGAGGCTGCCCCTCTGCCAAAGGAGTACGATGCCCTTAAACATGGTACTGAGGTACAGACAAAACTCTGCGGAGGCAAACCGTTCACCTACACCTTCGCACCTCAAACCGACTACTATCTGAAAGCGCATCTCTTCGGCGATATCTTCGCCCGCAACAACCTTTCCTTTGCCGACCGCGAGGTAGTGACGGTAAGTGCCATTTCTGCCCTACCCGGCTGCGAGCCACAACTGCAAGCTCATGTGTCCGGGGCAAGAAACATGGGCGTTTCCGACGAAGCTCTCAAGGAAATGCCTGCCTTGCTCGAAAAGAACATAGGTATGGCAGAGGCAGAAAGACTGCGTGGTGCCTTAGCCGCAATTCTTGGCGGCACTCACACGCCTGTGCAAACTGTTGATTTCTCCGTATGGCCAAAGGGCGAGCCTAACACCGCATACGCCAAGTATTTCACAGGCAACAGCTATCTGGCTCAGATGGAGGGCGGAATGGCCAACGTAACCTTCGAGCCTCGCTGCCGCAACAACTGGCATATCCACCACAAGCAGGTTCAGGTGCTGATTTGCGTTTCAGGTCGCGGATGGTATCAGGAATGGGGCAAGGAAGCTGTCGAGATGACTCCAGGCACAATAATCGCCGTTCCTGCTGAAGTAAAGCACTGGCACGGAGCAGCCAAGGATTCATGGTTCCAGCATCTCACCTATCACAAGGACGTGCAGGAAGGAGCCTCAAACGAATGGCTTGAACCTGTAACGGATGATGTTTACGACAAGGTGAAAGATTAGTTACAAGTTCGTTGTAAATCCGTTGTAAGTCCGCTCTTCCTCCCATGTAAATACCATATAAATACCATTAAAATACCATATAAATACCATAAAGATACCATTAACTATGGTAATTTAAAGGTATTTTAGAGGTAAGATTTTGGTGTTTTATTTGGATCATCAACGGAATAACAATATTTCCATACTGAAGAAAAAGAGAAAGATAAACGCCAAAATGTCAGTCGAGAATTCACGACTGACATTTTTGTCGTTAAATATTGACATTTTTTGCATTTATGACATTTGGCACGTTTTTCGCTAAGAGCATCATAACAACGCGAGTCTATATTCCATAGACCTCTACGCTAAAACAATAATAATAACAACATAAAATCATTAAGACAATGAACATTAAACCATTAGCAGACCGCGTGCTGATTACTCCAGCACCGGCAGAAGAGAAGATCGGTGGTATCATCATTCCAGACACAGCAAAGGAGAAGCCTCTTCAGGGTACCGTAGCTGCTGTAGGTAACGGCACTAAGGACGAGGAGATGATACTCAAGGTTGGTGACAACGTACTCTACGGCAAGTATGCCGGTCAGGAGATCGAGTATAAGGGCGAGAAGTTTATCGTAATGCGTCAGAGCGACGTGATTGCAATTTTAGCCTAACCAAGCCTTCCCAAGGGGAAGGATGTTTGATACATTTTAAGATAACATCCCATCTCTAAAGGGAAATTGGTAGGCAAAAAAGCTTTTCACATATTACAATAGAAACACATTAAATACAAACAATTAAAAATAAAACCAAGAACTGCCCCTTGTGAAGGATAATTACAATAAAACATCCTTCCCTTTGGGAAGGCTTGGTTAGGCTTCAATCATGGCAAAAGATATCAAATTCAATATTGATGCACGCGACCTCCTCAAGAGAGGTGTTGATCAGCTTGCAGATGCAGTAAAGGTTACACTTGGTCCTAAGGGCCGTAACGTAGTTATCGAGAAGAAGTTCGGTGCTCCACAGATCACTAAGGATGGTGTTACCGTTGCAAAGGAAATCGAACTTGAGGACAAGTTCGAGAACACTGGTGCTCAGCTCGTTAAGAGCGTAGCAAGTAAGACTGGTGATGATGCAGGTGATGGTACAACAACCGCAACTATCCTCACACAGGCTATCGTAACAGAGGGTCTGAAGAACGTAACCGCTGGTGCTAATCCAATGGATCTGAAGCGCGGTATCGACAAGGCTGTTGCTGCTGTTGTTGACTATATCAAGGCTCATTCTGAGCAGGTAAACGACAACTACGACAAGATTGAGCAGGTTGCAACTGTTTCTGCTAACAACGACCCTGAGATCGGTAAGCTCCTTGCAGATGCTTTCCGTAAGGTGAGCAAGGATGGCGTTATCACCATCGAGGAGTCAAAGAGCCGCGACACTCACATCGGTGTTGTTGAGGGTATGCAGTTCGACCGCGGCTATCTCTCAGCTTACTTCGTAACTGATACAGAGAAGCTTGAGTGCGTAATGGAGAACCCATACATCCTTATCTATGATAAGAAGATCAGCAACCTCAAGGAGATTCTCCCTATCCTGCAGCCAGCAGCAGAGAGCGGTCGTCCAATCATGATCATTGCTGAGGACGTAGATTCTGAGGCTCTCACAACACTCGTAGTAAACCGTCTGCGTGGTGGTCTGAAGATCTGTGCTGACAAGGCTCCAGGCTTCGGCGACCGTCGTAAGGCTATGCTTGAGGACATCGCAATCCTTACTGGTGGCGTTGTAATCTCTGAGGAGAAGGGCTTGAAGCTCGAGCAGGCAACACTTGAGATGTGCGGTTCTGCCGACAAGGTAACAGTTTCTAAGGACAACACTATCATCGCTGGTGGTGCTGGCAGCAAGGATCTCATCGCTGACCGTGTACTCGCTATCAAGAAGGAGATTGAGAATACCACATCTTCATACGACAAGGAGAAGCTTCAGGAGCGTCTGGCTAAGTTGGCTGGTGGCGTAGCTGTTCTCTACGTAGGTGCAAACTCTGAGGTAGAGATGAAGGAGAAGAAGGATCGTGTTGACGATGCTCTCTGCGCTACACGTGCAGCTATCGAGGAAGGTGTTGTTGCCGGTGGCGGTACAACATACATCCGTGCACTTGAGGCTCTTGAGGGTCTGAAGGGCGACAATGCCGACGAGCAGACAGGTATCAACATCGTTAAGCGTGCAATCGAGGAGCCTCTCCGTCAGATTGTATTCAACGCTGGTGGCGAGGGTGCCGTTGTCGTTCAGAAGGTACGTGAGGGCAAGGGTGACTTCGGTTACAATGCCCGTAAGGATGAGTTCGAGGATCTCCGCGCAGCAGGTATCATCGACCCTGCAAAGGTTTCTCGCGTAGCTCTCGAGAATGCAGCTTCTATCGCAGGTCTCTTCCTTACAACAGAGTGCCTTATCGTTGACAAGCCAGCTCCAGAACCAGCAATGCCAATGGGCGGTGCTCCAGGTATGGGCGGCATGATGTAAGATTATATGCATCTTCTAAAAGAACTATACAAGACATGGGCAGGTGCTGAGCCTGCCCATATCGAACAGCTTCCAGGTGCTGGAAGCAATAGGATATACTACCGTTTCACGGATGCCCAGGGGGTGTCCGTGATTGGCGTTATAGGCACTTCAAGGGAGGAGAACCACGCTTTTATCTATCTCGCACGTCATTTCGAGAAGAGGCAGTTGCCTGTTCCTCATATCCACGCAGTTAGCGACGACGAGATGCGCTATCTACAGTCGGATCTTGGCAATACATCCCTCTATGATGCCATAAAGGGCGGTCGTGAGGCTGGCGGCCGATATAACCTTCAGGAGAAGGAACTGCTAATGAAGGCTATCCGCGAGTTGCCTAACATGCAGATCCGCGGTGCCCGAGGACTGGATTTCTCACAATGCTATCCACAGGCGGAGATGGATGTTGACAGCGTTCTCTTCGACCTCAACTATTTCAAGTATTGCTTCCTGAAGGCCACAGGACTTGACTTCCATGAGCTGAAACTTGAGGCTGTGTTCCGTCGCTTTGCCAACGATCTTGTCTATGACAATGAGGACGGCAACATACCAGAGTCATCTTCATGCTGTTTCCTCTATCGCGACTTCCAGGCTCGAAACATAATGCTCGATGAAGAGGGTAATCCTTATTTCATCGACTTCCAGGGAGGCCGTCGCGGTCCTTTCTACTACGACCTTGCATCGTTCCTTTGGCAGGCTTCGGCAAAATATCCTGACAAGCTGCGCCGTCAGCTGATCTATGAGTATTACAACTCTCTGAAGAACTATACCGAGGTCCCTAATGAGCGACACTTCGTCAACCGCCTGAGTCTGTTCGTGCTCTTCCGCACGCTTCAGGTGCTCGGAGCCTACGGTTTCAGAGGATATTTCGAGAGGAAGCAGCATTTCATCGACAGCATTCCTCCGGCAATGGATAACCTCCGCTCGCTGCTCAAGCATCCTGAGGCATTCCCCTACCCTTACCTGCTTGAGATTCTGACAAAGCTGACAGAACTGCCACAGTTTGCCCCTGCAAAGGAAGAGGTTTCCGTTCGTGCCGACGGCTACAAGACCACCGACAAGAACGTGTATGAGGCAAATCCACAGGATGGTCCTGCCACGTTCTCTAAATACGACGGCAAGGGTCCTTTGGTGGTAAAAGTGTTCAGTTTCTCTTTCCACAAAGGCATTCCAGAGGACGATAGCGGTAACGGCGGCGGATATGTGTTCGATTGCCGAAGCACTCACAACCCGGGACGTTACGAGCCTTACAAGCAACTCACAGGCTTGGATGAGCCAGTAATCCGTTTCCTTGAAGATGACGGAGAAATCCTCACCTTCCTCGATTCCGTTTACAAGCTTGCCGATGCCCACGTAGCACGTTATATCCAGCGAGGCTTCACCAGTCTTATGTTCTCATTCGGATGCACAGGCGGTCAGCACAGATCCGTGTATAGCGCCCAGCATCTTGCAGAGCATATCCACAAGAAGTTCGGGGTGGAGGTTAGGATAACGCATAGGGAACAGAACATTTCATCCGTTCTAAAAGCATAATGCCTAAACATTTGGGAAGGATGTTTTATAGTCCTTTCCTTATAAAAAAAACAGGCTACACCTTTTATTATATAAAGATTGCCGCTCATAGGAATCCATAACGGAAAACCTATGAGCGGCATTACTATATAACCCAAGTCACATACTCCGATGTTATCAACATCGGACTACCCCCATTGGGGAGGGTTTTGGAGGGTCTTACTTATTCTTCAGCAGGTCTCTGATTTCAGTAAGGAGCTTCTCCTCTGCTGATGGTTCTGGAGCAGGAGCTGGAGCAGCAGGCTTTTCCTCTTCCTTCTTCTTGAGCTTGTTGATACCCTTGACAAGCATGAACACACAGAATGCGATGATCAAGAAGTCGATGAGAGTCTGAATGAAGTTACCATAGTTGATTGTAGCAGACTCCTGTCCCTCGATGATGGCAGGAAGCACAACCTTTAGATCTGAGAAGTTTACACCGCCGATGAGATATCCAATTGGAGGCATGATGATGTCATCAACGATTGAACTAACGATCTTACCAAATGCACCGCCGATGATTACACCGACAGCCATGTCAACTGCATTGCCCTTAACGGCGAATGCCTTGAATTCTTCAATGAATTTTCCCATAATATTAAAAAAAATTGAAATGTGTAAATAGCAATTCTGCTGCAAAAATACAAAACTTTTAGAAATAATTCGTATATTCTCAAAAATATTTCGCATTTTTTCCGCGTTTTCCAATTTTTTTTGTACTTTTGCAGTGCTTTACAAAGAAAATATATTCAAAAAGATTATATTCACCTTTATTTAATAATAAAAAGTTAAACAAAAATGACAAAAGTAGCTATTAACGGTTTTGGCCGTATTGGTCGTCTCGCATTCCGTCAGATGTTCGAAGCTGAGGGTTACGAGGTTGTTGCAATCAACGATTTGACATCTCCAAAGATGCTCGCTCACCTTCTCAAGTATGATACCGCTCAGGGTGGTTTCGCTGGCAAGTTCGGTGAGGGTAAGCACACTGTAGAGGCAACTGAGGACTCTATCATCGTAGATGGTAAGGAGATCAAGATCTCTGCTGAGAAGGACGCAGCAAACTGTCCATGGGCTGCTAACAACGTTGACGTTGTTCTCGAGTGCACAGGTTTCTATACATCTAAGGAGAAGGCTTCTGCTCACCTCGCTGCTGGTGCAAAGAAGGTTGTTATCTCAGCTCCTGCTGGTAACGATCTCCCAACAATCGTATTCAACACCAACCACAAGACTCTGACAGCTGACGACAAGATCATCTCTGCTGCTTCTTGCACAACTAACTGTCTCGCTCCAATGGCTGACGCACTTAACAAGTACGCTGCTATCCAGTCAGGTATCATGTCAACAATCCACGCTTACACAGGTGACCAGATGATCCTTGACGGTCCTCAGCGTAAGGGTGACCTCCGTCGTTCACGCGCAGGTGCTTGCAACATCGTTCCTAACTCAACTGGTGCTGCTAAGGCTATCGGTCTCGTTATCCCAGAGCTCAACGGTAAGCTCATCGGTTCTGCTCAGCGCGTTCCAACTCCAACAGGTTCTACAACTATCCTCGTTGCTGTTGTTAAGGGTAAGGACGTAACTGTAGAGGGTATCAACGCTGCAATGAAGGCTGCTGGTACTGAGTCTTTCGGTTACACAGAGGATCAGATCGTTTCTTCTGATATCATCGGTATGAAGTACGGTTCACTCTTCGACGCTACTCAGACAATGGTTAGCAAGATCGACGACGATACATATCAGGTTCAGGTTGTTTCTTGGTACGACAATGAGAACTCTTATACTTCTCAGATGGTTCGTACAATCAAGTACTTCTCTGAGATCTAAACCGATTTCAAATAGACTTGATTGGAGAAATCCAACCAATATACGAGAGCATATCTTCGGATATGCTCTCTTTTTTGTTTATCAACATTATATATTTGACGACTTGTGAAGCTTGGTGAGCTTTGCGAATAATTGTCTATACGGCAACAGCAAGCTGTTTTTTAAACTGACAATAATTACCAATCTTACCAATCTTCAACCAATAAAAATGGATATTTATGGAAAAAGATTGCGCAGATTGGTAATTATTGTCAGTTCAGCATCGGAGATGCGTTAAAGACGGTCTGAAAGACCAGAAAGCCTATAGCCCAGAGCATCGCTCTGGGTAAGCGTGATGTATAATCTACGCCCTGAAAGGGCAAAAGCACTAAAGCGACATATAAGCTTTTGCCCTTTCAGGGCGATTGTATCAACTTTCTTATATTCAGGGCGATGCCCTGAGCTAAGTGCTCGTTGGCCTTTCAGGCCGTTCTGTACTTGGCGCTCTTCACTTGTGAAACATGCATAAACTTTTTTCAAGTTACACACTTTTATCTGCACTTTTTTCCATCTTTCATTAATTTTTCGTATCTTTGCACTCAAATGCACTCAATGAAACAAAAGATGATAACCATAATAGGCCCTACAGCATCGGGAAAGACAACTCTCGCTGCACACCTTGCAGCTTCCTACATTGTTGAAGGACAGCCGGCAGAAATCATCTCTGGAGACTCACGTCAGGTGTATAGAGGCATGGATATAGGGACGGGAAAGGATTTGTGCGACTACGAAGTCACACTTCCGACCAACACCCAACACCCATCACCCACCATCCATATCCCCTACCACCTTATAGATATATGTGATCCGGGCGAGAAATACAACATCTTCGAGTTTCAGCAGGATTTCCTCAAGGCATACGAGGATATCACATCACGTGGTGCCTTGCCTATCCTCTGTGGCGGCTCTGGTCTTTATGTAGAATCCGTTATCCGAGAATATCACCTCTCACCTGTTCCAAAGAACGAGGAACTGCGCGAGAAACTAAGCCATAAGTCTATGGCAGAGCTCACGGCTATTCTCATGGACTTAAAGGAGAAGAACAATTCCGATATGCACAACAAGACGGATGTAGATTCCCCACAACGTGCGATTCGTGCCATTGAGATTGAGGCTTATAACCTTGAACACAAGACAGAAGACCGTTACTTCCCTCCTATCGAAACAACTATCATAGGCGTTGACATCCCGCGTGACGAGCGCAGAAGGAAGATCTCAACCCGACTGAAGAATCGTGTGGACGAGGGAATGGTTGACGAGATAAAGCGCATCCTCGACTCTGGGGTAAGCGCAGAGGATTTGATTTACTACGGACTTGAATACAAGTATGTTACCGAATACGTCATCGGTAAGCGTTCATACGACAACATGCTCAAGGAACTGGAAATCGCCATACACCAGTTTGCCAAGCGACAGATGACTTGGTTCCGTGGTATGGAGAGGCGTGGATGCAAGATAAACTGGATTGACGCTCTGCTTCCGATGGAGGAGAAAGTCAAGGCAATAAGGAACTACCTACCCAGTCCCTCCCCAAGGGAGGGTTCCTCCCCCCTCCCCCCTCAAGGGGGAGTAGATAGTATTTCTAATCATAAGTAAATAAAAAATCCTTCTCTCATAGGGATTAATACTATAAAACATCCTTCCCTTTGGGAAGGCTTGGTTAGGCTTTAATTAGGCTTTTATATGAAAACAGGATTGATATATTGTCCGAAACGCGAGGGATTCAAATCACCAGAGAAACGGTGGAAGAAGATTGCCAAGTGCCTCGAAGAGCATGGGATTGAATACGATCTCATACAAA
>CADCHG010000056.1 GCA_902801155.1 uncultured Prevotellaceae bacterium
AAAAATCATTAGCTTTTACCAAAAGCTTCCTATTTTTATAGATACTTCCCACTAATCCTATCCTTTGTTGTGATCCGTCAATTCTATCTGGTCGTAAGACGGATAAGTGACCACTTTAATCAGCGAAACACAATATTAATAACGAAAAAAAAGAATTTTCATACCACTCGTCAACTCGTCACCCATGGCGTTGTAATGGTTTGAGCGCCAGAGAGTTGTAGCGGTGATTCATTTTAAAGCACTCGTCACCTACTCGTCACCTTCAAGTGGTTTATCATCTTGATATAGAATAAATTACAGAGATAATTCACTCGTCACCCTAAAAACGGTGGTGAATGGGTGATGAGTGAAATAGTTATATAAATACCACATAGTCAATGAGATACTGAGATTTGGGTGATGAGTGGGTGACGAGTGCTTTAAAATGAATCACCGTTGTAACACAAAGAGTCACAACAGCTTACAGCGCTGAGGGTGACGAGTTGACGAGTGGCGTGAAAATTCTTTTTTTCTAATTCATTCGTCTCGTCTCTATCTCAGGTCCGTTCTACCTCCGTTCCACCTCCGTTGTAAATCCGCTTCAAATCCCTTCCGGAACTATAGGATCAGCGAAGGAAGAGCGAAGGATCAACGGAGGAAGAACGGACTTAAAGCAAAGGAAAATCCCCTTATCTCAGAACTAAACCAAAGCATCCAAAGGTAGAGATGAGGCTGAATAAACTCTATGCCTACTTGCTTTCTGTAAGAATATGGTGAAAATGATATGGAAAAATGTTAAACTTTTTTATCCTTTTTTCTTGGTGGAATATTATTTTTTGTTTATCTTTGCATGCGAAAAAATATTACTACACTAAATGAAAAAAGTGTAAAACAATTAAACCATAAAACTAAAACTTATAAAACTAATCATGAAACGAATTTTTTTTACAATGGCGCTGAGTCTGTGTGCCATAGTGTGCTTGTTCGCACAACAGACATTTGTTATTGACGGTAGTGTGGATCCTGAGATTACAGATTCATGTTACAATGTCTATATTAGTGATGATTATTTCCATATCGATGAGAGTAAAGTTGATATGTGTGTGCCTGTTGTAGATAAGAAATTCCGCATAGAGATACCGTGTGACAAGGTGAAAGCTGCAAGAATTCGCTGTATCTTCCCGGGTGGTGAGGTATGCTCTGCTTGTATAGATTTCTTTGTTGTTCCGGGTGAGACCTATTCTTTTGAAGTGCATAATGGGCATTTCGGGGGGCAGCCAACAAGGAAATATATGCAAAATATAGAGAGAGGTGTTGTTGCAGCGAGAACGGCCAATCCGTCTCTTGTTACTCCTCATACCCCAAAGTTCAAGGGCAAGAAGTGGCAGACAGTTACCCAAGAAGCACAAAATCCTTTAATATATGTCAAGGATGTGATATTCGGAAAAGACGAGACCGTACTACATATAATGAGCGATTTTTATCTAAGTAACATATTTATAGGTAAAGAAGTGCACATAGAGGATGAACATGGAAACAAGTATGAGATTGTACGTGCGGAGATAGCTAATCTGGATGACAACTGTACTCCGGAGATGCGCGTATATGGAGGATATCTTGTGTTTAAGCCTGTGGCAGAAGGTACTAAATGTATTAATTTCTTCGTTGGAAGCTCCGAAAAGCCGACAATAGCAAATATAAAGGAAAATGCGAAGAAGCAGAAGCCTAACTTCAAACTCAATGTGAATGTTTCGCCTGATATAACGGACAATGGCTATCTTATATATATGTATGATAAGAAAGAACGGTATTATACATTGCAGTCGGAAATTGCAGTAAAGGACAAAAAGGCTTCATACAATATGTGTCTTGATGAAAAACGTCTGGCTCAACTCTTTGCAACATTCCCTGACGGCTCTATATGCCAGTACTGCATGCGTTTTCCATTTGTTCCTGGGGAAGAGTGTGAACTTACGGTAAAGAATGGCTGTTTCTATCTTTCGGGTTCTGAATTCTACAGACAATGGGGAGAAGCCGATTTGTATATAGAGAACCTCAAGGGAGACCAGCGAAAGGAACTTGCTACCAAATACTTCAAGGAACATAATACGGAGAAAGGATGTATCAGTTTTTATGAAACTAATGGAATACTACCTCTTGACAGTATAGTTAATATGCTTCCGGAGTCAATTATCGTCAGCGAGTTTGGCATACAGCTATTGGAAAAAGCTCATGAGAAAGAAGCACAACGTCGCTACTATGAGGAGAAGGAAAGGAAGGCAAAGGAGAAGCAGAAGAATACACAGCCGGGAATGAAGTTCGTGGATTTTTCTGTTGAATATGATGGTAAGGTGCAGCGTCTTTCCGACTATGTTGGTAAGGGTAAGTATGTTCTTGTGGATTTCTGGGCAAGTTGGTGTGGTCCTTGTCGAGAGGAAATACCAAATATCAAGAAAGTATGGGAGAAGTACAAAGGCGTTAAGTTCGAGGTGCTTGGCGTAGCCTCAATGGACAAACCGAAAGATACTTTCATGGCTGTAGAACAGTTGGGTATAGAATATCCGCAGATTATTAATGCTCGTGAGGAAGTGCTTGATGCCTATGGTATTATGGGTATTCCTACGATAATACTTTTTGGCCCTGACGGTACTATCATAGATCGTGACCTTAGAGGTCCTGCCATTATGGAGGCTGTTAGGAAGTGTATGGAAAAGGATAGTTCATCAAAATGATGAACTATCCTTTTGTTTCCTGCAAGAGTAACGTAAATAATAGATAAACGAGTAGTGTTATCGGCAACTGAACAGTCGGCACATATTTTTCACACCTAAGATTCGCATAAGGAGAATCTTTGTGAAATCCTTCTTGTTTTGCGCATAACGCAGAGGGATAGGGTTCTTCTTCAATATAGGCTCCTTAGGTGTGCTTTTGGCAAAGCGATAGGCATCTATCTGGAAGTTAAGCATGGTGAGATATAGTCGTCGGGAGACTTTTGAATAGATATCAATACCCAACTGCTCAACAGCATACAGATGGGAAGAGAGCAGTTCGTCGGCATATTTCAAAGACCCTGAGATGCTTTCTCCGTTGAAATAATACAGATACATTCCTGTATTTATGGTGGCATAGTTGCGTGCTTTCTTCAACAACTGGGAAATGAGTCGGATGTCCTCACCTAAAGTGACTGATTCTGAGTATCTTAACCCATCAAACAAAGAACGTTGGAACACCTTGTTGCAGCTATAACAATGAGCATATAGCTTGTTGTCAAGCCATAGGTTTTGCTTATCCTTTAAATCGTGAATATCAAAAATGTCATTCTCAAAGGTGAGTTTCCTTTCCTTAGGACTTCCGATATAGAGGTGTGCGGGATATTCGAGAATGTCAATATCCTGATGCTCTGTAAGATAATTTATGATAGGAAGGAAAGTGTTCTCGGCAATAGCATCATCACTATCTATGAAGGTTATGTATGTACCTTGAGCTATATCGAGAGCCATGTTACGGGCACTTCCCGGACCTCCGTTCTGCTTATGAATCACACGAATATGATTATCCCTCAATGCCCATTTGTCACACATTTCGCCACTCTTGTCAGGCGAACCGTCATCAACGAGAATAATCTCGATATCATCAACCTTCTGCATTAGGATGCTCTCTATGCAGCGGTCAAGGTATTTCTCGGTCTTATAAACTGGTATGATAATAGATAACATCATCGATTCGTGATTTCGTCAAAAAATTCTATCCACTTATTCATTATCTCCTCCGGCTTATAGCGCTGTGACGCTTCCAGAGCTGCTATGCCCATCTGTTGTCTCTTGTCAGGATTTTCGATAAGATTGCAGATAGCATCTGCCATAGCCTTGTCGTCATTGTAAGGAATGAGACAGCCAGTTACACTATCCTCTATGATATGTCGAGGACCATAGTCGCAATCAAGACTTACAATAGGCAATCCACAAGTCTGTGCCTCGATAAGCACGATGCCAAGTCCCTCAAAACGGGATGTCATCAGATATATCGAACTATTGATATAATATGGAAGGACATCGTTCGTAGCTTCGTGCAAGGTTACGCTTGACGAAAGGTTCAAGCGTTCTATCTTCTGTAGAAGTGCATCTCTTTCAGGACCTTCACCTACTATATCCAGATACCATTCAGGATGCTTTTCTGATACGAGTTTCCATATATCGAGAAGTCGGGAGAAATCCTTCACATCAACAAGTCGCCCTACGCTTAAACAATGTTTTGACGAGCAATCAGAAGGCTTTTCAACATTAAGAGACGTGAAATTCGGTATTAGAACAACGTTCTTGGCGTGGGGATAACCATTGGCATCCTGCTGTGTAAGTGCAACGACAGCATCCACACGTCTTTCCATAAGAGAGACAATCCATTGGTGCTTCATCGTAGGACGAGCCCTGTGAGCCTCGTATATGCTCTTGCCTTTCCATCCGCTGAAAGCGGCGAGGAAAGCACCCATAACCCATGTATATACTGTTATGTCAGGATTTAGTTTGCGAATAGTCTTGCGAAAAGAGAAAAGGGCTCTGAGCTTATGCTGGAATGGAATATCCATTCTTACAACCCTCACTCTATCGTCCAACGGATATGCCAAGGGACTCTCGTCATGCCATAGTAGCAGAAGAACAACCTCATGGGCAGTATGCCTGACGAGATAGTTCATCTTGTCGGTAATGATACGTTCCATACCACCTTTTCCCGACATTTTCTCTATGACGTAAACAATGCGCATAATTAGTCCCCTTCCGTCTCCCCCGAGAGGGAGAGATTTTTATATAGCTTTTATCGCTATAAGGATTTTTAATTATTAATTATTAATTGTTAATTAGAATATCTCTCCTGCCTGAGCCTTGCGAATTATAAGTTTCATAAGGTCGCGAGGATATCTGATAATATAATAGAGTAATGTATGGATGCTGTAACCGCAACTGCGCATTTCCTTCCAGCATCTGAAGGCTGAGCGTAGGCGCAGATGGCACATAGATGACATCATAGGACGTAGCATACGACTATGATAGCGTTTTATGCCATACTGAGCAAGCAACAGATTAGACTTTGCCGTCTCGCGGGTATAGTCAAGCATCCTGTCCTCTGCCTTTTTGCTCTTGGCTGTACTGTCAGAATGATTACAAACGCAATAGCATTTATCGGTATATACCTTTATCTTCTTTGCAAAGATACCCACCTGAGTGGAAAAATATATATCGTTAAGGATTTTAGACTCATTGAATCTGATAGCGTGTTCCCTAATAAACGACATTCTGACTGCTTTGCACCAAGGCTCGGTGAAATGAAAACGTAGATGCCTCTCCTGCCACACAGCATCAGAAGAACGCATTATCCTGTTAAGATGATTGGCACGCCAAGATGGCTTTCCGCTTTCCATTGCTACAGAGTCAGCATTGAAAAAGATGACATCGGCGGTTTCTTCCTTTATGGAATCAAGAAAAGCATCAAAAGAAGGATGGAAGAAATCATCGCTATCAGCAAAAATGACATAACTCCCCTCTGCCTTGGAAAGCCCCTGATTGCGTGCCCATCCAGCTCCACGTCCTTCTTCATCATGAATGACAATAATCTGGAGATCATCACGTTGCGGAACAGATGCTACACATCTGTCCAACTGCCATTGCGGACCTTTATGGGGGATTATGATGGAGAAACGGCCCCCCTCCGTCTCCCCTGAGGGGGAGGTATTGATATAGCTAGTGGGCATGTTAATTGTTAATTATTAATTGTTTGGGGCTTACCTAACTACACTTATCTTCGTGACAATACCGCTTTCTCCTTCTGCAGTAGCCACATTAACCATATAAACACCAGAGGCCACCTTCTTGCCTTTCATATCACAACCGTTCCAACGAAATGAACCACCAGTACTCGTACCTTCACTCACCAGTTGTCCGGATGTTGCAAGGATCTTTACCTGTGCTCCCTCGGTAAGACCTGTAACGGTAATATCACCGGTAAAGTCGGGTGTCACAGGGTTTGGATAGGCATATACGTTATCATCCGTAAGATCACCATACGTCTTTGTAACATCACTCTGATATGAACAAAGTCCGTTGAGTGTCGCAAAATACACCATTCCTGTATTATCATCGATAGCAATACTCCTTACATCATTATCCGGAAGAGGAGAGTTATCCATGGTAAAATGAGCCAACTGCGTATTGTTGTCACTACTGATAAGATATACACCATTGCTTGTAGCAAACCATTTGCGATTTGCCCTGTCAATCTTTATATCACAGATAAATACATTGCTCAGAAGATAGTCAGCAAGATTGGTACCGTCATTTCGTGGCACCTTATGCTGGGTAGGTCTTACGTTTGTGTTCTCTCCATCAACTGAGAGCATAGCATTCACATCATCAGGAGTGATATAAAAGCATCCAGTCTCACTACCTACCCATATATTTTTCCCCCTGTCTTCTGTGATGGCGAAGATATTCTTCTTCTCCAATATCACAGTACCATCGGTATTGGTAAATGAGGAAACCACGCGCATAGCATCCGAATTGATATCGTAGAAACCGAATAAAGGAGCCTTCCAACTATCGTTCACAAACCACAGCAGCCCTCTTGAATCAAAGAAAAGGCTTCTGAGACGATATGAATCGTCCTTTGAGAGATTCTTCTGATTAAAGGATTTCCATTCTCCAGCAGAGGTGAGGCACAATATGTTGTCGTTTCCCATATTGAACATCCACAGATTGCCGGAAGCATCGTATCTGGTACCTGAAATAACAGAATAGTTTACCTTATTGATGACAGAGAGAATAGGATCGTCGGTATTCATGTCATAGTAGGCAATCATTTTCCTGTCCTTGTATTCATATAATCCCGACTTAGCCGCTACCATTATATGATTCTTGTCTTTCGGGTCAACACTTATCTGGGTTTGTGCTATGCAGTTCTTCCCTTTGTCTATTGAATAAGAATTGTCATAGCAATACCATGTATCGGAATCTATTGCATATTCTTGAACAAATCCCGGGGTGGAAGTATCAAAAGAAACATAATCGAATCTGCCTCGCACAGAAAGAATCCTTCCATTGTCATAGATGATGTAGTTATGCTCGTTGTACTCTGGGCCGTCAGGCTTTACTCCGGTAGATACTGCCTGATATGTATCTCCCTCCTTCTGATATTTTGTCAGTTTACTGTCAGAATCTGTTGCCCAATAGCATTTATTCGTAGAATCATAGATATATTTCTCCTTATTCTGCTTCTTGTAATCACCAGCGGAAGTCCACTCGTTCTTATTCAGGAGATTAGCCGTAAGCTGACATTTCATCAATCCCTTGCTTTCTGAGGCTGCATAGAGGCTGTTTCCAGATATATAGCAGTAGTTAACCTTATATCCAAGATTATAGCTATCGGCAATAGTCGCATCCTTTGCATTCACCTTGACTATGCCGAAACCCGTAGCAAGATATGCATACTGACCGTCAACATAGATAGAGTTAATGGTCTTGTCATCGGTGGTTTGCTTGTCGGCAAGCGCACTTATATTCTCCACGTCACCATTAAGCGACAGGAGGTCTATCGTATAGTCAGAATATGTGATTACGAGTTTCTTGGCGGCATTCACCCAGGCAATATTCTGGATATTGCATCCGTTAAGAACATCGTTGTTGGAATATGTCCGTAGTGAACCGTCGTTTACATTATAAGAATAAAGGCTTTTTGAAGCAAGCACGAAGACGTTTTTCCCCGTAGGAACGATATCTGAGGCATCGCTGTATGAAGGATATACCTTCCATGTGCCTATGGCATCACCCCAGACATAAGGAAACGAGAAAATGGAGAATAATATAAGAAGATATTGCTTCAATTTATCTGCTTTTTATTTTCAGTTTGGTAAACAAAGGCTTCAATGTCGCCTTCTTGACCGCAAACGGATTAGATTCGCTTATTCCACCTTCGGCAATCTGTTCCTCAACACGCTTGTTTGCCTCTTTCCTGAAACTGTCTTTCCACCATCCCCACTTGTTGAAGTACATTATGATGTTCGTAACATGAATCCAGAAAAGACGGAAACTGCTATGTGAGCCCCTGCTGAACTTATGATACACAGGAATAAGAGGGTAGTAGAGTGTCTTGTATTTCTCGTGTAGTCTTCGCGTAACGTCTATATCCTCTGCATACATAAAGAGATTCTCATCAAACAGATTGACAGACTGCAACGCACTCAATCTGAAGAACATGAAGCATCCAGAGAGGTAAGGAACGTTAAGCACCATCTCAAAGTTAGAATAGAAGAGCTCATAGCGTGCGTTTCTTCTCGCTATCATAAAGTGAGGCAGACAGAATCTTCCGAAGATATCTATAGGTGTTGGCAGCAGTTTTGCAAGACGCTGAATCTGACCGTTTGGATAAAGAACCTTTGGCATCATCTGTGCTACATCATCATGTAAATCCATATATCGCTTAAGCTCTGGTATGACACGAGGACCGAACCAAATATCTGGATTCACAACAAGGTGATACTTACTGCCAAGCGTTATAGCCTTGCGAATAGCAAAGTTATGTCCACCACCATATCCGTTATTCTCATGACGGAAATAAAGCAGGTGGAAACCCATCTCTACCTTCCTGCGAAGCTGTGGCTCTCCTGTCAGCACTCGGTTACTGAATTCCATCAGCTCACGCTCAAGATCAGGCATTATGTCTGCCGAATGGTCTATGATATAGACAACATCCACCGGTGATGCAAAGAGACTTCGCAACACTGGCTCTATGTCAAGCAGATGGTGATTGTATGTTACTACCGATGCTGTTATCATGTATAAATTTGGATATAATGTGGCTATTTTATATACTATATAACGATATGCCTGGGCGATTATTGCTTTTCTACCCCATAAGAATGGTCTTTTTATACTAAAATATCGTAATATTTCCAGTATGTTTGGAGGTTTCAGATATTTTTACTACCTTTGCCCATAATTTGAGTTTAGTATTAAACTCTATATCCTAAACCCTAAACTCTAAACAAAACAATAGAAACATGAAATATGCAATAATACTCGCTGGAGGTAAAGGACGAAGACTATGGCCTGTGAGCCGCAAGAACCTTCCGAAGCAATTCATAGACTTCTTCGGCTGTGGAAAAACTCTTCTCCAGCAGACTTACGAAAGAATGCAGAAGATAATGCCGAAAGAGAATATCCTTGTGGTCTCTCATACCGCATTCGAAGACATTCTACACGAACAGCTTCCTGAACTGCCTCACGATAATCTCATTCTTGAGCCTATCAACAGAAATACGGCACCTGCCACCCTAATGGCTCTACGTTCTGGCATTATCCCTGATGATGGTGATGTAATCATAGTTCCTGCCGATCAGGTTGTAATGAATGAAGATAAGTTCAAGGATGCTATCAACAACGCAACCGACTATATCGACTGTTTTGACCATGTACTCACCATGGGTGTCAAGCCTACAAGACCTGAACCCGGATACGGATACCTTCAGATGGGCGAACTTGTTTCTCCCACATCTGAACATCCAAATCCTACCACACATCACGTGAAGTCTTTCACCGAGAAACCTGAGCGTGACTTTGCCCGTATGTTTATGGATAGTGGTGAATTCCTATGGAATACCGGCATCTATATGGCAAAGGCAAATTATATCACCAAACAGCTCACTACCATCATGGGAGTTGATGAGGATATGGACTATTCCATGAGCCCTAACCTGTCTATCGACATGGCTATCCTTGAGAAGATGCCTGAGAAGGTGGTTATGGAATGTTCTTTCGGTTGGGCTGACATTGGTGCATGGCATGGTATATATGAGGCCTTCTGCAATGCTGACGTTGATAATGTCCTTGTCAATAAGAAATCATGTCTGAGAACCGAGAATTCCACTCATAACGTCATATCCTTACCTGATGGAAAACTTGCTGTTATCAGCGGACTTTCCGGATATATTGTCGCAGAAAAGGACAACGTTTTGCTCATCTGTCAAAAAGAGGATTCTTCAGCTATGGTAAGAAGGCTTCTTGGAAAGATAGAAAATGAGGAAGGAATGGAAGACTATGTCTAATCGAATTAAATTATAATAACTGAAAGTTATTCTTATGTTTTATTTCTTAAATTGTACATTGTAAATGGTAAACCGTAAATTATTCTACTGCGCTGCGGCTTTTCTAAGCGCTTGCATGTTTGTATCATGCAGTTCTGACAAAACCGAGTTTGAAACCCAAAAAGACGGTAAAGCTGTGCTGTCATCAAAAGGTGTTGACTATGAGATGATTCTCGTTGAGGCTGGCACTTTTAAGATTGGTGCTACTGCTGAGATGCAGATGGTTACTCCTTCAGAGGAACAGCCTTCACACGATGTGACCATCACAAAGGACTACTATCTCGGCAAGACAGAGGTTACTCAGGAACTATGGGAGTCTGTAATGGGAAGTAATCCTTCTGCCATCAAGGGGGGAAAGAACCTTCCTGTGATAAATGTTAGCTGGGACGACTGTCAGGCATTCGTCAAGAAGCTTAACGAACTGACCGGTAAGCAGTTCCGTCTGCCTACTGAGGCAGAATGGGAGTATGCTGCCCGTGGTGCTAAGAAGGGAAAGAGTTTGCAGTTCTGTGGTAGTATATATGTTGATCATGTTGCTTGGTATAAGAGCAATTCACGTGGTACTCTCAATCCTGTAGGTGCAATGGATAAGAATGAGATGGGTTTCTATGATATGGGAGGTAATGTCTGGGAATGGTGTCAGGACGGACATTTCACATATCCTGCAGAGGCTCAGAAAGATCCATGTCCAGAAGCTGACTCTACCCGTACATACGTAATCCGTGGTGGTGGCTGGAATTCTGGTCAGAGCGATTGCCGTTACACATCACGTTCTTCATCTAGTGCAACAAGCAATAATGCAGACCGCGGTTTCAGATTGGCAATAACGAAGTGAAACCCACAATAGAATATATAGAGAATAAGTTTAGGGAGTTTAATCATCTCGTTTTTGATGATAAACTCCCTATTCTTCCCATTCAACTAAGCAATGCCAAGACTTTCCTCGGTATGCTTGTATATAAGAAACGGAGGAAACTGTTCGGCAAACTGGAGCTCTACGATTTCCGTCTCCGTATCAGCATCCGTCTTGACTTGCCTGAAAGCGAAGTTGAGGACACTATCATCCATGAGATGATACACTATTACATCAATTTCAATGGCATTAAGGACACAAGTGCTCATGGAAAGGTTTTTCGCCAGATGATGAACGACATCAACCTGCGTTTCGGACGGCATATCACGATTACCCATAAGAGTACTCCTGAGCAGAAACAGCAACTCGCAGGTACTCGCAAGCGTTGGCACGTCGTGGCAGTTGTCAGGTTTCACGATGGGCGTTCAGGCATAAAGGTCATTCCACGCATTCGCCAGCGCATAGTCGGTTATCGTAATGGCGTACTTATGAGTAGGGAAATAAAGAGTGTTGATTTCTTCATCACCAACGACCCTTATTTTAACGCCTTTCCGAGTTCCTCTGCCCTCAAGGTCCATATCCTTGATGCCTCGGAATACGAACCGCATTTGCAGAGACAACTTTCAGAAAAAGTTTTATCAATTAATAATTAACATTTAACATGCCCATAAGCGATAAAAGCTATATAAATACCTCCTCCCCTCGGGGAGGTCGGGAGGGGGCTTACTCCTTCCAACAAAAAGGTGATCACCTCACCATCTTTAAGAACAAGAAGAAGATGCACACCCCGAAGGGTAACATCATCTATACTTATGACGAGGCTCTCGCCAATCGTATTATCAAGGAACTTGAGGCTGAGGCTGACTATACGTCATGCACTTCTATACTCTGCTATCACTATACCTATTGCGATCTGACGGCAGAATATGACCAGAAGACCGTTGCAGAAGATCTTCTCACCTGTCTCGATCATAACGTGGAGTATGACCCATTCATCGCATTCCGTGAGGAAAAGGATATTGAGTCAATGAGCGATGAAGAGGCCGACAAACTGGTAAAGACTTTCAAGCAACAGATGATGGCATTTATCGGTGGTTGCTCAATGTCTCAGCTTGTAGCCATTACAGTCCTCTATTGTGCCTTTGATTCCCTTGCCCTTCCTTATTATATAGTAAAGGAGACAATGGGCGAAAACGCCTGTTCTACTGATGATTTCGTGGCAAGACTCTCTGCCTATTGCAAGAGAGAGGGAATAGACCTCCCAGCTGATATGCCAGCCACAATCTCCGCCTTTTGCGAATACTGGGGAATATAGTTTATTCCTCATTTCTTACAATCCACAATACAGATGATACCCCTCAAAATCGAATTCGGTTTTGAGGGGTATTATTGTAAATAAGCCTTCTACTAACTAATTCCTGTTAGGAACCTTGAAATTTCGCTCTTTGTCCTATGTAATTACCATTTAAATACCATTAATTTACTATTAAGATACCATAATAATACCATTCTCAATGGTATTATTATGGTATTATTATGGTAATATAATGGTAATATAATGGTATTATCATCGGAGGAACAAGGGAGAATCATTGGAAAATGAACAGCCCTAAAAGCATAGGAATGTTCCCTTGCTTTTAGTCTATGTGCTTTGTAAAGGCATCACAAGGGCTGAGAGAAGAAATCCCTGTTCATGGTGAAAAACAAGAAAAAAATCCAAGCAGGCACACAATATTGCCTGCTTGGAAGATGAGAACAAACAGAGTCTATAGAGTCCGAGTTCATTGAACCATAACAGTTTTATACTCTATTGACATAATACTATATTTTCATAAAGAATGATACGCTTATTTCAGATAATGACAAAACAATTAATCTATCATTAAAATTTGCAACCACAATTCCTATAGCAGTATTGTTTCTTTTAATAACTGGCCATTGGTATTCATATGATGATTTTGTTCCAAAACTAATAATACCACTACCAATTGATGTGCCACAAGTATTTTTCCATGTACTATTGATTATTGTACTTGTTCTTGTATTAGTTGCATACAAGAAAAATACGACTAATACTGTTGCTAATAATATATGAGTTTTATTTATATTCATTATTTATAATATTTTACGCCAGGCTGAAAAAACGTCAATAGACTTGATGATCTCAGACTTCGAGCTTTCATCAAGGTCATCCCAATATTGATACTCGTTTGCGTGAGAGATACAACTGCAAAATGCTAAAACTAATTTTAATAGTAACCCGTTGGCGGAATTAAATATTAAGTATTTTTATATATAAAAAGTTGTGTATATCATTAATTTTTAGTAATTTAGAGGTCCCAAACAATAAAATAT
>CADCHG010000057.1 GCA_902801155.1 uncultured Prevotellaceae bacterium
ACGTGCGGCTTCTTTAGATGAGGAAATTGCACATCCAACGTGCTGTTCGATTGTCGTTAGCCTTGACAATTCAAGTGCAACGAAGATTGGCGAGATTCCCGTTTTTGAAAGCCTGTCGAATATGTCTCGTTTCTCACTTTGTTCCGTTGACGGCAAATTGGCGGTTAGGGTTGAAGATTCGGAAGAATACACATATGCCTTTGCCGCGGTTCATGGTCGTGGGCAAGGTCGCGATAAGATTGTTTCCTCTCAGCAATTATGCCTTAGCGATAATGCTTTGTACGAGAGCTATTGCAGCAAAGAAGCGTTTGACAAGGCATACGAGAGCTATAAGTAATTACGAAAGAGTGAAAGTAAATTGCCGATAAATTTAATTCGGCAAATTCTTTAGATTTAAAATGAAAAATGGCGGGCATCATAAAGATGCTCGCCATTTCTATGTTTAAGGTGATTAACCGCCGAAGTTATCAAAACGTATCATGTTATCCTCAACGCCAAGAGAGTGGAGAAGATCGAGAACGGTCTTAGCCATCATTGGAGGTCCGCAGAGGTAGTACTCACAATCCTCTGGAGTCTCATGCTGCTTGAGGTATGTATCGCCCATAACTGGAGCTACGAAGCCCGGAGTATATTTGATTCCTGCTGCATCTGCCTTTGGATCTGGACGGTCAAGGGCAAGATGGAAGTGGAAGTTAGGGAAGTCCTTCTCAAGCTGGAGGAAGTCGTCGAGGAATGGAATTTCCTCAAGAGCACGTGCTCCGTAGAAATAGTGCATTGGACGCTGACGATCCTCTGGAGCAATACCATGACCTTTGAGCATGTGCATGATCTGTGCACGGAGAGGAGCCATACCAGCACCACCACCAACCCAGATCATCTCACGACCTGTGCCATACTGTGGACGGAACTCACCATAAGGGCCTGACATGATTACCTTGTCGCCTGGCTTGAGTGAGAAGATATAAGAAGAAGCAATACCTGGGTTTACATCCATGAAGCCTGTACCCTGATCCTTTGGCTTGAATGGAGGAGTAGCGATACGAACATTAAGAGTGATGATATCGCCCTCGTCAGGATAGTTAGCCATAGAGTAAGCACGGATTGTTGGCTCTGGGTTTACGCACTTGAGTCCGAACAAGCCGAACTTCTCCCATGCTGGGAGGTAGGTATCGCCGATAAGAGACTTGTCGAAGTCCTTGTCGTAGTCGAGTTCGAATGCAGGGATACGGATCTGAGCATAAGAACCAGGCTCAAAGTCCATGTGCTCGCCTGGAGGGAGAGCAACCTTGTACTCCTTGATGAAAGTAGCCACGTTACGGTTTCCGATAACGGTACACTCCCATTCCTTAACGCCCAATACAGACTCTGGAACCTTTACTTCCATATCGCCCTTGATCTTAGCCTGACAGCCGAGACGCCAGTGGTCCTTAATCTCCTTACGGGTGAAGTGAGGCTTCTCAGAGTCGAGAATCTCGCCACCTCCCTTGAGAATCTGGAGTTTACACTGACCACAGCTTGCCTTACCACCACAGGCAGAAGGAAGGTAGATGCCGTTCTCATTAAGGGTAGCCATAACGGAACCACCCTGATTAACGGTCAGTTTGGTATCGCCATTCACGGTAAGGGTAACCTGACCGCTTGGGCTGAGATATTTCTTTGCTACCAGCAGTACTATTACAAGTACGAGGATAACCACGAGGAATACCCCTATGCTGAGTAAATTAAATGCTATATTCATAATACTTAATTACCAATTTGTAATTATTATTTTAAAGCTTGAGTCCTGAGAAACACATCATTGCGATAGCCATCAAGCCTACGGTGATGAATGTGATACCGAGACCACGGAGAGGCTTTGGAACATCGCTATATGCCATCTTCTCGCTGATAGCACCCATGCTGACAATAGCAAGGAGCCAACCGAAACCTGAACCGAGAGCATATACGAACGCATCGAGAACACTACCAATATACTGTGTGTTTGATGGATCGAGGTTGATACGCTGCTGCATGAAGAGCGAAGCACCCATGATAGCACAGTTCACGGCAATCAATGGAAGGAAGATACCAAGAGCTGCATAGAGTGATGGAGAGAAACGCTCTACTACCATTTCCACGAGCTGCACGATACCAGCGATGACTGCGATGAAGAGGATGAAAGCAAGATAGCTGAGATCCACGCCTTCTACGAGACAGTCAGGACCGAGAATCTTGGTCTGGAGCAGATAGTTGGTAGGAACGGTAACGCAGAGCACGAAGGTAACGGCGAGACCGAGTCCGAGAGATGTCTTCACGTTCTTACTAACGGCAAGGAATGAACACATACCGAGGAAGAATGCGAAGATCATGTTGTCCACGAAGATGGACCTGAAGAATAGATTTATCAATTGTTCCATTTATTTCTCCTCCTTATAGAAATAAGCACGATGAATCCAGATTACAACACCGATCATAATAAGTGCCATAGCAGGCATTGTCATCATACCATTATTAATATAGCCGAAGTCGTATGCACCTTCTGGGATAATCTGATAGCCAAGAAGAGAACCACGACCAAGCAACTCACGGAAAGCACCTACGATAACGAGGATAAGACCATAACCAAGACCATTGGCGAAACCGTCAATGAGTGACTGTACAGGACCGTTCTGCATAGCGAATGCCTCAAGACGACCCATGAGGATACAGTTGGTAATGATAAGACCTACATATACAGAGAGCTGAACGCTAACATCGTATGCGAATGCCTTGAGAATCTGTGAAACGATAGTTACAAGGGCAGCAACTACTACAAGCTGTACCACGATACGGATACGTGTTGGAATAGTGTTGCGCAGTATTGAGATGATGAGGTTACTGAACGCCGTAATAACAGTAACGGCAAGTCCCATCACTAAAGCCGGTTTAAGCTGAGAGGTAACAGCGAGAGCCGAACAGATACCAAGCACCTGTACGAGCACAGGGTTGAGCACGTTGATCGGAGCTGTGAAGACCTCTTTCATTTTACTGTTTGCCATACTTTTAAAAATTAAAGCCTAACCAAGCCTTCCCAAAGGGAAGGATGTTTTATACACTTAGAGCGTAAGACCTTTTCTTTATAAAGGCTTGGTCATTTTTATGATGAATTTTTCTACCTAACATCCTTCCCTTTGGGAAGGCTTGGTTAGGCTGCTTTTTTTACTTTTTCAGAGCTGCATTATACTTCTTGAAACCATCCTGAAGCATATCACTAACACCATTTGATGTAAGTGTAGCACCAGTAACGGCGTCAACCTCGCTCTGTGGGTTCTTTACCTCGCTTGACTTCAGCACCTTGATGACAGGTGTACCGGCCGCATCATAGATAGTCTTGCCGATAAACTTATCCTGCCAAGCCTTTGAGTCCTTGATCTCGGCACCAAGACCTGCAGTCTCACCTTCATGGTTGAAGTATGCGCCATAGATGGTATTTCCATCCTCGGCAACTGCGATATACCCCCAGATAGGTCCCCAAAGTCCCATGCCATATACAGGAACAACAGAGATCTTCTTGCCATCTACATTACAGATATAGAGAGCGAGCTTGCCAGCCTTATAGTCAGCGCTGTTGAGCTTGAAACCAGCCTTCTCACCACCCTGTTCGCCAGCCTCTACGATGTTGCCGTCAACATCAACGATAGCGTCAGCGGTGATAACCTCCTGATACTTCTTTGCACTTGCATCGTTTGAGAGGTCACGGATATTGAGAGCTGCAAGTATCTGCTTCTTCTTATCAAGAGCAACATTCACGTTCTGTGTAGGCTTGAGTGAACTGCTGATGAAAGCGAGCAGGAAAGCCACGATGACAACCATCACGCAGCTATATGCTATGATATAAGCATTTGAATTTGTATTCAGTTTTGCCATAGTTCTACTTCTTTACACGGTTAAGACGCTTGTTGATATTTCTCTGAACTACGAAGTAGTCTATTGTAGGAGCCATCATGTTACCGAAGAGGATAGCAAGCATCATACCCTCTGGGAAACCAGGGTTCATCTGACGGATGATAACTGCAAGAGCACCGATGATGAAACCATAGATGTACTTACCTGTCTCTGTACGTGCAGAGGTAACAGGGTCGGTAGCCATGAATACTGCACCGAAGCAGAAACCACCGATAGCGAACTGATGATACCACTCTATCTGGCTCTGACCAGTAGCCTGGAAGATATAGCCAAGAAGAGCGCCTCCGGCAAATACGCTGAACATTGTCTTCCAAGATGCGATACCTGTCCAAAGGAGGATAATAGCACCGATAGCGATAGCGATAACGCTTGTTTCACCGATAGAACCAGGGATAAGACCGATAACACTGTCCATGAGAGATGCTGTAGGAGCACTACCTGTAGCCATCTGACCAAGAGGAGTTGCACATGTGAATCCGTCAGGAAGTGTGTTACCGAAGCCCCAAATACTCTCTGTGCTTACCCATACTGTGTCACCAGACATCTTGGTTGGATAAGAGAAGAAGAGGAACGCACGCGCGAGGAGTGCCACGTTGAAGATATTCATACCTGTACCACCGAAAATCTCCTTACCGAAGATAACCGCGAACGCAACAGCGAGCACGATAACCCAAAGTGGGCAACCTACAGGAAGAATCATCGGAATGATGATACCACTTACGAGGTAACCCTCCTGTATCTCCTCGTTCTTCCACTGAGCCCAAGCGAACTCAATGCCAAGACCTACGATATAACTTACAAGAATCTTTGGCACTACTACAAGAGCACCATAGATGAACATATCAAGGCAAGAACCTTCTACACCGGCTGCCAGATAGTTCTGATATCCTATGTTGTACATACCGAAGAGAAGTGCAGGCATAAGAGCAATCACTACCATTGACATGATACGCTTAGAGTCAATGGCATCATGGATGCTCGCACCTGACTTGGCTGTAGTATTTGGTACGTACAGGAAAGTCTCGAAACCATCGAAGACGCTGCGGAAAGCATGAAGCTTACCACCTTCCTCGAAGTTCGGCTTTATTTGATTTAGATAATTTCTTAAGAAGCTCATTACTCATTTTCCTTTCTCAGCACGTCGAGACCTTCACGGACTATGCGCTGCAATTCAAGTTTACTACTATCAACGAACTCTGCGAGGGCGAAGTCCTCTGGACTTACCTCGTAGATACCGAGCTGCTCCTGCTTGTCGATGTCGCCAGTGATGATTGCCTTGATGAGATACTCAGCGTAGATATCCATAGGAAGCACGCTGTCATACTCACCACTCATAATCATGTGACGCTCACCACCCTTTACACGAGCGTCGAGCTTATACTGCTTCTTACCGAAGAGCCAAGAGAAGTAACTGCGGTTTACAGAGAACTGACCGAAACGTGGCATAATCCAACCAAGAATCTCGTCAGCGTTGTTTCCCTCTGGAATAGCTGTAATCTCACTGGTATGAGCACCGAGAGTTACTGTTATGGCAGAAGCCTGCTGTGTTGTAGCTACAGCCTTACCTGTCAGAGGATTGCCCATGATAACACGAGCGTTGGCATCTACGTTTACTGTCAACTGCTGACCAACGAGAGCGTCAACATATCCGTTCTCCTTCATCTCGCTACCTGCAACGGCAACGGTACGAGTGAGATTTACCTTACCTGTGTTGAAAAGACGGCCAAAGAAGATAACTGCACTTGGCTCAACCGTCCAAACAATCTCTCCCTTGTTCACCGGATCAATGTTGTTAACCTGAACACCAACATTACCAGCAGGACACTTACCGCGGAACTCAACAACCTCTACGTCGCTAAGACTCATAGACTCATTAACACCTACATAAACCTTTGCAATCTTTGCGAGTGCAGAAAGACCTGTCTGGAAGTCAGCCTTCTGTCCCTTGAGCTCGAAAGAGAAATCACCAGCAAGTGGCATATCCCTGAAAGCAGAGACGAAGATTGCCTTTGGCGCTGTCTCCGGATTAGTAGAGATAGCGTATGGCAACTGGTTAATGTACCCGAAGAGACCTGCGTCAAGCAGAGCGTCCTTCACAGCCTGTGCGTCAAGCGACTTCACATCCTTCTTTCCGAAATCCACAAACTCCTGCTGTGCATCAGCCTCAACCTGAACGCTGAGCAACTTACGACGGTCACCGCGCTCCACGAGCTTTACAGTACCGCTGACTGGAGAAGCAAACTTCACCTGTGGAAAGTCTTTGTTGACGAACAAAGCATCACCGGCCTTGACCTTGTCGCCTTCCTTCACAACCACCTTTGGCTTCACGCCTTCAAAGTCGGCTGGATTCAAGGCATAAACATTTCCTGCAGACAAGCTTACCTTCTTTGGCTCAGCCTTACCTGCAAGATTAATGTCAAGACCTTTTGACAATTTAATTACACGTGTCATTTTACTTATCTATTAAACTTACTGAATTTTATCTCACAAAAAAATCATTTCCAAAATACCATACTTCTTCTCTTCGAGTGAAGAAAAAATTGCACGTCAGTCAAAAAGGCTGGCGCACATTTTAATATTCGCGCACAAAGTTAGTAAAAAAAAACGTCTTTTTAACCTATTTTTCCATTTTTATTTAATTAAGTTGTGCATTTCTTCGTTTTTCTGTTTCTTAATTATTAACTTTGCAAACCCGATTTAACAAAAATTTATCACAAAATGAAAATATGTTACATTGTGGCGATGCAAGCAGAAGCCCAACCTTTCATCGATCATTTCGGTGTTAAGGAGGTGAAAGACTTCTTCGCTCCACTTCCCTGCAAACTGTACAGAAGTATCATTTCTACTGACAACGGAAACTCAGAACTTAACATTGTACTGAATGGTCAGCAACATGGCTCCGACCTCGTTGGATGCGAGGCCGCATCAGTTGCCACGCTTGCTGCAATCCAGAAGATTAATCCCGATATCATCATCAACAGCGGCACCTGCGGAGGTTTCAAAAGCGAAGGCGCAAGCATAGCACAGGTATTCATCGGCAATGGCGTGATGTTCCACGACCGTCGTGTTCCTGGCGATGATGCCTGGGGAACTCAGGCTCTCGGCAACTACCCTGTATGGGAAGGCTCGGAGGCTTTGGCAAAGAAACTCGGCTTTGAGATGGGCAAGGTCACGACCGGCTCAAGTCTTGACATGCAGCCATGCGATGAGAAGATAATCCACGAAAATGGCGGTCAGCTCAAGGATATGGAAGGCGCAGCAATAGCATTTGTATGCTCTCTTTTCCAAAAGCCAATTCTTTTCGTGAAGTCCGTCACCGACCTCTGCGACTCTGGTGCTGAAACTTTTGAGGAATTCTCTAAAAACCTTGCTGCAGCAAGTGAATCGCTGAGAAAGGCGAATGTGAAGGTGATAGAACAATTGACAAGTGACAATTAAAAATTAAAAATTAACAATTAACATTTTCTCCAACCTGTGAAAACAAGAAATATTTTAGCAATTGTTTTATTGGCATTCGGTATTAATACGAATGCCAAGGACTACAAGTATCAGACCGTAGCAGGAGATGCTATGCAGACTCGCATCTACACCCTTGACAACGGACTAAAAGTGTATCTGTCTGTGAATAAGGAAAAACCACGCATCCAGACTTATATTGCTGTGCGAACAGGTTCAAAGAACGACCCTGCCGAGACTACCGGTCTGGCTCACTATCTGGAGCACCTTATGTTCAAGGGTACGAAGAAGTTCGGAACTAATAATCCAGAAGCAGAGAAGCCATTGCTCGACGATATCACGAAGCGTTACGAGGAATACCGTCAAATCAAGGATCCAGCCCTTCGCAAGCAGAAATATCACGAGATTGACTCTGTTTCTCAGTTGGCTGCCAAGTATTTCATCCCGAATGAATACGACAAACTCATGGCTACTATCGGAGCTGAGGGTACTAACGCCTTCACAAGCTACGACGTAACCTGCTATACCGAGGATATTCCAAGCAACGAGATTGAGAACTGGGCAAAGATTCAGAGCGACCGTTTCCAGAATATGGTTATCCGCGGTTTCCACACAGAGCTTGAGGCTGTTTATGAGGAATACAACATAGGGTTGTCAAGCGATATGAACAAGTGCTTTGATGCTCTCCTTGCAAAAGCATTCCCTAATCACCCATACGGCACACAGACGGTTATCGGCACCCAGGATCACCTCAAGAACCCTTCTATCGTCAACATAGAGAACTATTTCAAGAAGTGGTATGTGCCTAACAATGCTGCTATCTGTATGGCAGGTGATTTCGACCCAGACAAGACCATTGCCCTACTCGACCAGTACTTCGGTGGTTGGAAGAAGGGTGATGATGTACGTCAGCCTGTATTCCCAGCCCTGAAGCCATACACCGCTCCTGTAGATACCACGGTTGTTGGTCAACAGGCAGAAATGCTATTTATGGCATGGCCGGCAGAAAAGGCAGCATCACTTCAATGCGACACGCTCGATGTAATCGGTGATATTCTCAGCAATGGCAAAGCCGGACTCTTCGACCTCAACCTGAACCAGAGCATGAAGGTGCAGGGGGCTGAAGCAGGCTTGGAATCACTTCAAGACTACTCTGGCTTCATACTTATAGGTACACCTAAGCAAGGGCAGGATTTGAAGGAAGTCCGTCAGCTTATGCTCGATGAAATCGGCAGATTGAAGCGCGGAGAGTTCTCTGATGACCTCTTGCCTTCTGTCATCAACAACAAGAAACTCAACTATTTCCGTTCACTCGACAATAACCGCTATCGCGTATCGCAGTTCATGGATGCCTTCATCTGCGGAACGGAATGGGAACAGGCAGTAAAGAAACTCGACCGTATGAGTGGCATGACGAAGGAACAGATTGTTGCATTTGCCAACCGTTTCTTTACTGATGGCTATATTTCCGTATTCAAGACACAGGGCGTGGATTCTCTCCAGAAGAAGATTGACAAACCTGCCATTACGGCTATCCCTACCAACCGCGATCAGGTTAGCCAGTTTGTAAAGGACATTCAGAACACCAAGGTTGATCCTATACAGCCTGTGTTCCTCGATTTCAAGAAAGACCTTACCGTCAGCAAGACAAAGAACGGACTCCCTCTGCTCTACAAGCAGAATACTACCGACGGACTCTTCAACCTCTCTTTCCGCTACGACTTCGGACATGAGGATGACAACCGCTACGACATTGCTGCCAACTATCTCAACTACTTAGGCACCGACAAGCTCTCTGCCACCGAGGTAAAGCAGCAGTTCTACAAACTTGCGTGCAACATGAACGTGGGCGTGAATGGCAATAACATCAATATCTCCCTCAGCGGTCTTAGCGAGAATATGCCACAGGCTCTCGCTCTTCTTGAAGACATCCTGACCAACGCAAAGCCAGATCAGGAGGCATACAAGCAGTTTGTTGACCTTATCATGAAGAATCGCGAGGATGCCAAGAAGAATCAGCAGAACTGTTTCGACTACCTCTATCATTATGCAGTCTATGGTCCTCACAACATGCGTCGTGACGATATGACTGCCCAGCAACTGCAAGAAGCCGATCCTAAGATGTTCACCGACCTCTTGAAGAATATCTCAGGCTATGAGCATACCGTTTTGTATTATGGTCCTCTCAGCGAGAAGGAACTTTCCGATGTAGTGGGCAAGTATCACAAGACTGCCAAGACTCTCTCCCCAACTCCTCAGGGACAGCCATTCGCCGCACAACAGACGCCACAGAACGAGATATGGATTGCGCCTTACGAAGCCAAGAACATCTATATGCGTATGTACCATAATGAGGCACGTGCATGGAATCCTGAGAAGCAGGGCATCACCACCCTATTCAACGAATACTATGGTGGCGGTATGAACGGCATCGTGTTCCAAGAAATGCGTGAGGCTCGCGGACTTGCATACAGCGCCTATGCTTACTACAACCGTCCAAGCCGCAAGGGTGAGACCGAGAACTTCTATACTCATATCATCACCCAGAACGACAAGATGATGGATTGTGTGAAGCAGTTCCACGAGATTCTGAACAACATGCCACAGAGCGAGGCTGCTTTTCAGATTGCCAAGGACGCAGCAATGAAGCAGATTGCCAGTCAGCGCACCACCAAGTTCTCTGTGCTCAACGCCTATATCAACGCACAGCGTCTCGGCCTTGACTATGATCTCAACCAAAAAGTTTATAACCTCTTGCCATCCCTCAATCTGAAGGACATCGTAGATTTTGAGAAGCAGAACATGGCTAACAAGCCTTATCGCTACATCATTCTCGGCGATGAGAAGGAACTCGACATCAAGGCTTTGGAGCAGATAGCTCCTATCCGTCGTCTCACGCTCGAAGAGGTTTTCGGATATTAAGTCCGTCTTTTGTTTCGGGAAATAAATTCTCATTATGATCTCACCTATCGTTGTTTTATGCAATATTTCATTCTTGATGACAGAAGTATTGAATTTGTTGTAACAGAAGATATTACAAAAGATTTCGGTCTGCATAACCATACCGATCATTATGTAATTACATTCATCACAAAGGGCGAGGCAATGCTCTTATACAACAATGTAAGCATAATTCTAAAGAAAGGCGATACATTCATCGTGCGTCCGTATATGCCTCATTCTGTTAAGGTGGAAGCAGATTCGCAGATCCTGTCAATCTGCATAAACAAAGAATTGTTTTCTTCAGAGTCTGCCAACGAAATTAGCCAGAAAGTAAGTGCTAAGTTCGATGAAATCTCGGCAGAAAACGGTTTTGATAACAGAATTAAAACCGAACTGACCGACGCCATCGAACTGATTGCGGAAAGTATAGGCGATGAGCGTTACAAATTGTCAGAAGACATTCAGAGGGTTGCCGACAAGATAGCTGAGAAATCATCAGATATATACTTGCTCGACCAACTTTCGGAAGATGTTTACATAAGCAAATATCACTTAATCAGAAAGTTCAAGTCGAAAATCGGACTGACGCCTCATCAGTTAATGATTCAGGTAAGAGTGCGAAAAGCGCAGAAGGAACTTGGCCTTGGCGGTCGGCTGATTGATGCCGCCTTAGACAACGGCTTCTACGATTCGAGCCATTTTGACAAGTGTTTCAAAAAGATTGTGGGCATCTCGCCGTCGGAATATCAGAGAAAAATCCGCGACATCTGAAAATCAGCAATTTTATACAAGCATAATATTTTCCATTTTCGTAATTTTGCAGCGTTAAATCATTATACAGTTACACAAAATGGAAATATTTGAAAAATTTGACAAAGGGCAACTAGCCTTGCCCGAAAGAGTGGTAGATTTCAACAGTCTGAAATGGAACGAGCACCCAACATTCGAGGGTGTGGCTCTGAAACACATTGTAACAGCAAAGGATAGCGGTGGTCTTTTCAGCTATCATCTGGTAAGAATTGCGCCAAACTGCAAAATTGGGTTGCACACTCATGAAACGCAACTCGAAACGCACGAGGTTGTAGCTGGTAGCGGAATCTGTCTTAACAACGGCAAATCTATAGACTACGTACCAGGTGTAATATCAATAATGCCTGCAAAAATAAAGCACGAAGTAATAGCTGGCAACGAAGGGCTTTATCTCTTTGCCAAGTTCATACCCGCCCTCTGCTGATATTCAGAGAGAGTAGAAACATATAGAGACTGCCTCATTTTAACAAAAATGGGGCAGTTTTATTTATCCATTCATTACAAATAAGTGCAGATTATCCCCAAAACTTGCTTGATATTTATTGTTGTCCGATAAGAAATCTTTGATTTGATAAATTTAACGTGAGTTCGACGACTTGCTTCAGCTTGTTGAGCCTTAGCGAAAATTTCATGGATGCATCTCCGATGCTTGTACTTTACGGAAAATTAATACGGTATTAACGTGATATTAATGAGATATTATATGTTTTCGCTCTGCGAACCTACATTAATGATCACAAATGACACATTAATGTCGCATTAATTTTTTCTTGAGCAAGTGGGGTATTTCGTCGAACTGACGTTAAATAGAAGGTTTCCAGAAACTCGTGTAATACTGGTGTAATAGTCGGTGTAATACTTTTTGAAAAAAGTTTTCAACGCCGAGTATTACACTTTTGTCGTTTTAAGCATACTAAACAATTATATATCAATCCATTTCCCTTGGTGTAATACCCCCGAAAGTATTACACCACTATTACATCAAATCACACAAAATAGTGTAATACTTACAAGAGTATTACATCGCATCTAACACACTGATAATCAATAAAAATACTGAGTATAACAGCAAAAGGTGTAATACCCCCTCAAAAAACTTTTTGATTTTTTCATCTCAGGAGTATTACACCCATTCTCAAAGAACCTTATTACATCCTTCGTTATTCCTTCGCTTCAGGTCCGTTTCTCCTTCGCTTCTAATCCGTTTCAAGTCCGTTCCTAGGAATGGGCGAAAAATGGGACTTACAAGGGATTTACAACGGTATTAGAACGGACTTACTATGATACGAGAAAGAACCCTTATCTACACGTCTTTCTTGACACATCATACTTTTTCCCGAATTTTCTTTGTCGTACTAGTTTTTTTGATTACTTTTGCAGACGATTAGAATTTAAATCTACAGAAATATGACGACAAAGAAATTATTTTTCCTGTTTAGCGTACTCTTGAGTATGGCAGTAACAAAAGCATTTGCTTACGATATCGCAGTAAAGAATGCTGATGGCGTAACTATTTATTACAATTACATCAATAACCAGAAAGAGTTGGAAGTTACTTACAAAACAGACAGCTATAACAGTTATAGTGGCATTGTGGTTATACCCCAAGAAGTATCTAACAACAATAAAAAACTAAAGGTGACAGCCATAGGAGACTATGCTATATGTGAAAGTAGTGGATTAACCTCTATTACAATTCCAAACACTGTGAAAAAAATTGGGAAAGTAGCTTTCTATAATTGCAATAGTTTGACCTCAATTACAATTCCAAACAGTGTATCGAGTATTGGAGATTGTGCTTTCCAGGGCTGTAGCGGCTTGACCTCTCTTACGATTCCAAACAGTGTATCGAGTATTGGAGAT
>CADCHG010000058.1 GCA_902801155.1 uncultured Prevotellaceae bacterium
AGAGGAAGCTCGTAGTCCATCAGGTCGCTGAACTTACCAACGTTAATCACTTTGTAATTCTTACCACTCTTTGTTGTCTCAATCTGTTTCATAATTCTTCTTGTTTTTATTGTTAATACTTTTGTTTCGACGGTGCAAAGGTACTAACTTTCGGCAACCGTTACAAGAAGGCACCAAAAAGTGGCTTACTTACTTTTTTGTTAGAATTGCTGAAATACAGGCATTTTCTTTAATCATAAAAAATGTTAAAGATTAAAATTATTGTCTATGTGCAATTTACTACTTCAGAAATTTGCTTACTTTCGGAAAGTTTTGTACCTTTGCACTCGGATTTAAAAATAGTCAAACATATGCGTAAGATAAATCGAGCAATAGACGAGAAATACAAAGCGTGCCCCATACGCAACGTAATAGAAAAGTTTGGAGACAAGTGGTCGCTGTTGGTGCTATATCATCTCAACGAGCGTGGCACCATGCGTTTCAACGATCTGGGGCGTGACATGTCGGACTGCTCGCAGAAAATGTTATCACAAACGCTGAAACGTCTGGAACAGATAGGTCTTGTAGCTCGTCAAGTATATCCAGAGGTTCCTCCACGGGTTGAATACTCCATTACTGAATTGGGCCAAAGCCTCATGCCCCATGTCATCGGTTTGATGGAATGGGCCACCCAAAACTTCGAGAATATAGTTAGAGATGAGGGTGATCTATAAGGACGAGGTTTTTATCATTTAGAATTAAAGGAGTCCTTTTTCCGCTTCTGGAATTTGGACTCTCTTTCTTTTTGATTGAGTAAACCTTATATCAAACAGTAGAAACTAATTTCACAAATATAAACTCGGCAGCAAATGCGATTTGTTGCCGAGTTTACATAACCGTACAAAACTTCCACGATGCTTTCTGATTGTGGACAGTTTGTACAAAATGGTATTATAAGTCTCTATTGCCTACAACGATATACGAACAGTATTTACTTAGTTGTACCAAGCACCTCGGCAAGTCGCCCAGCGAGTACCGTCTGAGTCTTCAACCGAAATAATACGAGATCTTATTTGTTTGCAGTTTATTTAGCACATATGTTATCGTATTGTCCTCTGATACAATTGAATTTGCCTCTTGTCAAGATTTGTAATCTTTATTTGAACCTTGATTGGACGCGGTATATCATCTGACAAAGACAAAAGTAATTCTGTTATGACATGTTCAACATTTGTGAATCCCGAGTCTTCAATTACTGATATACACTCACCGCCGATGAATGCCTCTCCGCGAATAAGATTGTACTTTGACATCCTCTCAAAGGATTTACCGGAATCTTCATGATTGTCTATATCTTCATTGCTGAAGAAAATATAGTCTATGACTTTCTCAGAAAATATAGTCTATGACTTTCTCATTCAATTCCCATGCCGGCGAGTAATCTATCTTTGTATATACTCTTGCCATCTTGTAGGTTGAGTGATTGAGTGCAAAATCAACGTCACCAAGGGACGCACCGCATCCGTTCTGTGCTATCGTTGCCCATGAATGACGGAAGGAATACAGGCTGGCATGGAAGTCTGGCGAGACTTTCTTGCAGATTTGACTAATGCCAGCATTCACATTGGCATTGAATGAGTCTGATGTGCTTAGGCGGTCTTGAAAGTCAAACAGCCAGGGAGATTCCATGTTTTTGGACATGTATTTTTCGAATGTGGGCTTTATAAATTGTGGCACCCTTATCTCAAAGTATGCATTATCGGAACGGGATTTACTTGTTTTTCTTCTGTTATAGTGGAAAATGCCATTGTGATACTGACTCTTTTTCGCAAAGAATAAATCAATGCTATTGATACCACACATGCAGAAACTTATCAACGCAACATCCTGACCAAGTTCCTGGAGCGGATGCGTAAATCTGCTGAAGTCTGGAACGACGGCAAAGAACCTGCGAAGCATATTGGGGCTTATCGCTCTTTTGTGTGGCGTATCTTCTTTGGGTATTGAAATCTTTGGCCAAGGGTTTGTGATTAACTGAATACCTCTTTCCTCATCGTTGCATTCCAACATAGCAGCTTTGTGAATCTGTCTGATGTTGATTGGGTATTTGTTTTTAGACCTTGCCGTCTGAGAAAGAGAGTCTATCCATCGGGAAAGGAATGAGTATGTCAATTGGGAAAACATGACCTCATTATTTCCCGCATACTTTTCCAAGCTATAAAGAGCCCACTTGTAATCACGTGAAGTCCTTTCCTGACCTCTAGCTTTCATCTTCTCTATATGCTTACGAGCGTACATTGAGAACGATATACCATCTTTCCCTTTCTGAATATAGTCCACAATTTCCTTAACCGTCCAGTTCTGCGTGTCAATTCTATTCAGGATGCTGTAGTATCTAGCAATAACTTTGGAAGTCTGTTCCGCTACAAAAGGATCAATTACATCTTGTTTGTCCTTGCTCAGTCCCATGTCATCAACAATCCATGAAGTCCTGATGTATTGACTTTTGCGGTTTTGTGTAACTCGTATGTATACCACATACATTCCGTCCTTTCTTTGACGTAATACCTTTGCTTTGAAAAATGCCATAAATCTGTTTTATTAAAGTTAAACCTTATAATATATAATAACAAAAACAGATAAACGGCAGTATTCTTTTACCTATTGGCACACAGAATAAACAAGCACATTTTGCGTAAAACACGTGCAGAATGTGTTAAACAAATGTTGATTTTCTGCACTTTTTTGCCAAATACAGGAAATTTTGAAAAACAAATAAAATTGGGGTAAATCTTTTATAATTAAAGACTTACCCCAATTAGTTAAAGTTCTATTTTACGTTATCTTATTCCTCCAAAGCGCCCTGGGCGGCAGCGAGTCGTGCTATAGGTACACGGAATGGAGAGCAAGAAGCGTAATCCATACCGACCTTTGCACAGAACTTAACTGATGATGGTTCACCACCATGCTCGCCACAAATACCAGTACGAAGACCTGGACGAGTCTTGCGACCATTATCCACCGCCATCTTGATGAGCTGACCAACACCCTCTTGGTCAAGAACCTGGAACGGGTCAACCTTCAGAATCTTCTTCTCCATATATGCAGGGAGGAATGAAGCGATATCATCACGAGAGTAACCGAAAGTCATCTGTGTGAGGTCGTTAGTACCGAATGAGAAGTACTCTGCCTCCTCGGCGATTAGTCCTGCTGTGAGGGCTGCACGAGGAATCTCAATCATTGTACCGATTTCGAAGTCGAGGGAAACGCCTTCTTCTGCAAATACAGCTTCTGCATTAGCCTTGATGATAGCCTTCTGCTGCTTCAGCTCGTTGACAGTACCGATGAGCGGAACCATAATCTCAGGATGTGGGTCATAGCCTTCCTTCTTCAACTGACAGGCAGCACCGAGGATAGCACGAGTCTGCATCGCTGTAATCTCTGGGAATGTGATGCCGAGACGGCAGCCACGATGACCGAGCATTGGATTGTTCTCTGCAAGAGAGTTTACACGCTTGCGAATTTCCTCTACGCTTACACCCATCTCCTTTGCCATTGTCTCCTGACCGGCACCATCATGTGGCACGAACTCATGGAGAGGTGGATCAAGCAGACGGATATTGACATGAAGCCCGTCCATAGCCTTGAGGATTCCGTAGAAGTCTGCTTTCTGATAAGGCAGGAGCTTGGCAAGAGCCTTCTCACGACCTTCAACAGAATCAGCCAGAATCATCTCACGCATAGCCACAATCTTCTGGTCATCGAAGAACATGTGCTCAGTACGAGTGAGTCCGATACCCTTTGCACCAAATGCACGTGCAACCTGAGCATCGTGGGGGGTATCGGCATTGGTACGAACCTCCATCTTGGTATATTTGTCGCAGAGATCCATAAGTTCCTTGAAATCGCCTGAAAGCTCCGCAGCCTTTGTCTCGATCTGTCCGGCATAAACCTGACCTGTAGTACCATTGAGCGAGATGAAGTCGCCCTCCTTATATACTGTACCGTCAATCTCCACGGTCTTTGCCTTATAGTCAACATTGATAGCTCCTGCACCTGATACGCAGCACTTACCCATACCACGAGCCACTACGGCAGCGTGAGAGGTCATACCTCCACGAGCGGTGAGAATACCCTCTGCGGAAGCCATACCAGCAAGGTCCTCTGGAGAAGTCTCGATACGTACCATGATAACCTGGTGTCCGTCGTCGTGCCATTTCTCCGCATCATCGGCATGGAACACAATCTGACCACAAGCAGCACCAGGAGAAGCAGGAAGTCCCTGTGTGATTACCTTCGCCTTAGAGAGAGCGAGCTTGTCGAATACTGGGTGAAGGAGTTCGTCGAGTTTCTGAGGCTCACAACGAAGGATAGCAGTCTTCTCGTCGATAAGACCTTCGTGCATCAGATCCATAGCAATCTTCACCATAGCAGTACCAGTGCGCTTACCGTTACGAGTCTGGAGGAACCATAGCTTACCCTCCTGAACGGTGAACTCCATATCCTGCATATCGTGGTAGTGATGCTCAAGGGCATCCTGAATCTGGTCGAGTTGCTTGTAGATTTCAGGCATTGCCTCTTCCATAGAAGGATACTTTGCAACACGCTCAGCCTCAGAGATTCCTGCACGCTCAGCCCAACGCTGAGAACCAATCTTAGTGATCTGCTGTGGTGTGCGGATACCAGCCACAACGTCCTCACCCTGTGCGTTAACAAGATACTCACCATTGAAGAGGTTCTCACCATTTCCTGCATCGCGAGAGAAGCAAACGCCAGTAGCCGACGTATCGCCCATGTTACCGAATACCATAGCCATAACTGATACGGCTGTACCCCACTCGTCAGGAATACCTTCCATCTTACGATAGAGGATGGCACGCTCGTTCATCCAAGAACGGAACACGGCACATATAGCGCCCCAGAGCTGTGTGATAGGATCGTCAGGGAAGTCAGAGCCTGTCTGTTCCTTGATGGCAGCCTTGAAGAGCTTAACGAGTTTCTGGAGTGACTCAACAGAGAGATCCTTGTCAAGTTCCACTCCCTGCTCCTTCTTCACCTCATCAATAATCTTCTCGAATGGGTCAATATCTTCCTTGTTCTCAGGCTTCATGCCGAGAACCACGTCACCATACATCTGCACGAAGCGGCGGTATGAGTCGTAAACGAAGTGTGGATTATTTGTTTTCTTTGCCATACCCTCGGCAACCTCATCATTGAGACCGAGATTGAGGATTGTATCCATCATGCCAGGCATTGAAGCACGAGCACCAGAGCGAACGGAAACAAGAAGAGGATTCTCTGCGTCACCGAACTTGCAGTTCATAAGGTTCTCGATATGCTTAACAGCAGCGTTCACGTCGCTCTCAAGGAGTTCGACGATCTTGTCCTGCCCGACCTTATAATACTCGTTACATGTGTCTGTAGTAATAGTGAAACCTGGAGGAACCGGTACACCGATAAGATTCATTTCTGCAAGGTTGGCGCCCTTGCCACCAAGTGCTTCACGCATCTGTGCGTTGCCTTCCGCCTGTCCATTGCCGAAGGTGTAAACTCTTTTTTGTGTCATTTCTTTTAATGAGTGTTTATAGTTTTAGGTTATTAACCAAAATATCATTATTAGGGACTGCAAATATATGGAAATTAAAAATAACGGCCAAATCTTTTGTTGTTTTTTTCACACTTTTTGTCGGTTTAATCACTTTTAATATCTTTTTTTACTCATTATCAAAAAAAATTCGTACCTTTGCACCAAATTCGAATTTTTCAAAATGGCAAGAAAGAAGAAACCATTACCTATACTTGAAAATATAACGATTCAGGACATCGCCGCAGAGGGAAAGTGCGTTGTGCGCGTCAACGACCTCGTGGTATTCGTTCCTTTCTGCGTACCGGGAGATGTGGTGGATTTGCAGATTAAGCGCAAGAAGCATTCATACGCAGAGGCTGAGGTTATCAAGTTCCATAAGTTGAGCGATGTACGTGCCGTTCCGTTCTGCGAACATTTCGGTATATGTGGTGGATGTAAGTGGCAAAACCTGCCATACGAGGCACAGATAAAGGCAAAGCAGAAGCAGGTCAGTGACCAGTTACATAGAATAGGTAAGATTGAGCTGCCTGAGTTCCGTCCGATACTCGGCAGCGTGAAGACGAAAGAGTATCGCAACAAACTCGACTACGGTTGCAGCAGCAAACAGTGGCTTACACAGGAACAGATGAAGGCTCAAGTACCTTTCAGTCCTGCTATCGGTTTCCATATCACAGGTGCATTCGACAAGATTCTTCCTGTAGAGAAGTGCTGGCTAATGGATGACCTCCACAACCAAATACGCAACTCCATACGCGACTATGCTCTTGAGAACGGACTTTCTTTCTTCGACCTCCGACAACAGGTAGGTTTACTTCGCGACATCATCATCCGTTGCAGCAACAGCGGTGAGTGGATGGTTATCCTCCAGATGCATTTCGACCGCACTTCGGAGGAGACATTGAAACTTAGCGAAGAGCAGACAATGGGACTTCTGCAGTTTGTTGCCGACAAGTTCCCGCAGATCACTTCCCTACTCTGGCTCGACAACCAGAAATGCAACGACACCATAGGTGATCAGGAAATACACGTATTCAAAGGCAAGGATCACATGTTATTGCTGATGGAGGACCTGAAGTTCAAGGTTGGACCAAAGTCATTCTACCAGACCAACACCGAACAGGCATACCACCTTTATTGCGTAGCACGCGAGTTTGCACAACTCACAGGCGATGAAGTGGTCTATGACCTATATACCGGTACTGGAACAATTGCCAACTTCGTTGCTCGCAAGGCAAAGAAGGTTGTCGGTATAGAGTATGTTCCAGAGGCTATCGAGGATGCAAAGGTAAACTCAGAACTTAATGGAATCGGCAATACCGATTTCTACGCAGGAGACATGAAGGACATCCTTACAGATGATTTCATTGCCCAGCACGGACAGCCTGACGTTATCATCACCGACCCTCCACGTGCAGGTATGCATCAGGATGTAATCGACACTATCCTCAGGGCAAAGCCACAGAGAATAGTATATGTAAGCTGTAATCCTGCTACTCAGGCACGCGACTTGCAGTTGCTTGATGCAGACTATAAGGTTGTAGAAGTACAGCCTGTAGATATGTTCCCACACACTCCACACGTCGAGAACGTTGTGCTTTTGGTGAGAAGATAAAGAATAGAAAGTAAAGTAAAGTAAAGATACAAAAAAAAGAAAATGAGTACAACTAATAACGAAAACCATCATCACCACCATCATCATAGTCACCATAGACCTGATGATACCGGTATTTTCAGAAAGAGAATGTCTGACCACGTAAAGCGTATCAGAATTATTAGACGTGTTGTCTATTGGGCAACCATCTCACTCGCTGTATTGGTTTCACTTGCAGTAGTTTATGCCTATGTTTTAGACAGAGGCTAAAAAAATAAAAGGTAAAAAGTATTATCACATACTTTTTACCTTTTAACTTATTATATTCTTTCTTAGATTAAGATTCTGAAAAGCACTTTTTTAGGTTCCTTTTCCGAGTGACAGACATATTCGAATTTAAAGCCTGCCTCAATGAAATTCCGAAGTCCTGTCGATTCCCGGACCGACTGCGTAAGCATATCTGTTATCCTATCCCTATTCTCATCTACGACTTTCTGGTCGTCAAGCATACCACAGAACGAAAGATAATAGATATAAACATGCCTGTTCTGGTCAAAGACGATACTATCCGTCCTGCTGTAGTTCACTACCGGAGTAGGGCAATACCGTTCCGTATATTCCTTCGCCTGTCGTACCGCCCTTTCTTCCAACGATTCCTGACAGGAAAAGAGGAAGAGGATAAGAAAAAGGAGAATACCCACCCCCAGTCCCTCCCACAAATGGAGAGGAGCAGTTACCTTTGAACCTTCTGAAGAATGAAACATACTTTATTTACTGCCTATATTCTTGAAGCGTTTACCTACCATCCGACATCCTTCCCTTTGGGAAGGCTTGGTTAGGCTTCTAATCTATCAGCGTTGACGAACGTACACGACTCAATGTCTCTGGAGTCATTTGCAGGAATGATGCGATATAAACCAACGGTGCACGGAGCACAACCTGTGGAGCAGACTTGCAGATACGGCGGTATCTGTTCTGGGCACTCTCGAAACGCACCATATCCGAGTGCTTCTGACTCTTTATGAGACTCTCCTCAAGGATCTTACGATACAGAATCTGGATATTCTGATTATGAAGAGCCACCTCCTCAAGTCGCTTCCTTGGAATGGCATAGACATAGGTAGGCTCAAGAGCTTCACACATAAGTTTTGTAGGTGTCTCGGTGAAAAGACTCTCTATACAGAAGAACATATCGCCATCTACAGCAAGGTTCTCCGTAACCTCCTTGTCATTTTTATAGTAATACTGACGCACGAGACCTTTATGAAGGTAGAAGAAGTTCGTACAAACCTCATCTTCCGCCAAAATCATCTCACTCTTGGAGAATTTCAGCGGAACAAGGATGCTCTCGAGGACATCCAGTTCCTCATGAGTCATAGTGCTATACCGTCGTGCAAGCTCACGGGCTATGTCACGAATTGGGATGTTAAGGTCTTTCATCAGATTTGTGGTTGAGGATTTTTTTGTTAAAATAAGTTATTAGTCAAGTTTCAACACGGCGAGGAATGCCTTCTGAGGCACTTCCACGTTGCCTATCTGCTTCATGCGCTTCTTACCCTTCTTCTGTTTCTCAAGGAGTTTGCGCTTACGGCTAACGTCACCTCCATAACACTTCGCCGTAACATCCTTGCGGACGCACTTGATAGTCTCACGGGCAACAATCTTACCACCTATTGCAGCCTGAATGGCAATATCAAACTGCTGACGAGGGATTAGTTCCTTGAGTTTCTCGCACATACGGCGACCAAACGTAACAGCATTGTCGTAGTGTGTAAGCGTTGAGAGCGCATCAACAGGCTCACCGTTGAGCAGAATATCGAGCTTTGCCAAACGGGAGAGTCGGAAACAATCCACATGGTAGTCGAAAGAAGCATATCCCTTGGATATCGACTTCAACTTGTCGTAGAAGTCGATGACAATCTCACCAAGAGGAATCATGAAATGCAGTTCTACACGATTACCGCTTACGTATTCCTGATTCACAAGCTCACCACGTTTGTCAAGACACAGTTTCATTATAGGACCGATATAATTGGCATCTGTAATGATTGTAGCCTTGATGTATGGTTCCTCAATATGGTCGATGAATGTAGGATCAGGCAATCCCGACGGATTGTGCACCTCCTTTGCCCCGCCCTGCTTATCATATACCATATAAGATACGTTTGGCACGGTGGTAATAACGTCCATATCAAACTCACGGTCAAGACGTTCCTGAACAATCTCCATGTGGAGGAGTCCGAGGAATCCGCAACGGAATCCAAAGCCGAGGGCAACCGATGACTCTGGCATGAATGTCAAAGCTGCATCATTGAGCTGCAACTTCTCAAGAGAGGCACGGAGGTTCTCATAATCAGCAGGATCTATAGGATACACACCGGCAAACACCATAGGCTTCACTTCCTGGAAACCCGCAATAGCCTTGTCGCAAGGGTTTGAAACGTGGGTAATGGTATCGCCCACCTTCACCTCCTTCGCATCCTTGATGCCCGAAATAATATATCCTACCTCGCCGGTAGTCATCTCATTGCGAGGCACCATATCCATTTTCAGAACACCGATTTCATCTGCATCATATTCCATTCCGGTGTTGAAGAACTTCACCTTGTCGCCCTTCTTTATTGAACCGTTCAGAATCTTATAATAAGCAATGATTCCACGGAAGGAATTGAATACAGAGTCAAAGATAAGTGCCTGAAGAGGAGCTTTAGGGTCGCCTACAGGATGTGGAATGCGGTCAACAACAGCATCAAGTATTTCCTGAACGCCCTCACCTGTTCTTCCGCTTGCACGGAGGATATCAGAACGGTCGCAGCCTATGAGTTCGATGATTTCATCCTCCACCTCATCAGGCATAGCAGCCGGCATATCAATCTTGTTTATTACAGGAATAATCTCCAAATCATGGTCAATAGCCATATAGAGGTTGGAGATTGTCTGTGCCTGTACACCTTGCGTAGCGTCAACCACGAGCAGAGCGCCCTCACAAGCAGCAATACTTCGGCTGACCTCGTATGAGAAATCCACGTGTCCCGGAGTGTCAATCAGGTTCAGAATATACTTCTGACCATCACGTTCGTACTCCATCTGTATGGCGTGGCTCTTAATCGTAATGCCTCTCTCCTTCTCGAGATCCATATCGTCAAGCATCTGGCCCTCTGTAATCTGGATAGTGTTTGTCTTCTCCAAAAGACGATCGGCTATGGTACTCTTTCCGTGGTCGATGTGAGCTATGATGCAGAAATTACGTATATTGTTCATTCGTGAGTGGATAAAGTTCATTTCGAAATGGATATAAAAATACCCACATAATGCGATACAAAGTTAATACTATTTCCGTAGATTTTCCCAGATAATACGAAAATTTAAGATTTTTTATAAAAGGATTCCTACCTCAACCACAACGCTGACGATGCATCACTCGGCATACGCCAGTCGCCACGCGGAGACAGACTAACGCTACCCACCTTCGGTCCGTCAGGCAGGCAAGAGCGCTTGAACTGCTGATTGAAGAAGCGGCGAAGGAACGTCTTGAGCCATTTATCAATGGTCTCATCATCAAACACATACTCGCCCCCCTGTGCAAATGCCTTACGCGCAAGCATGAAAATCTTGTCAGGACAGAAACCGAGACGAAGCACATAATAAAGGAAGAAATCATGAAGAATGTACGGACCTACGAGGTCTTCCGTCTTTTGCTTTATGTTTCCGTTCTCATCCGCAGGGATCAGCTCTGGGGAAATCGGAGTGTCGATGATATCCACAAGCACCTCACGGCAAGCCTCTTCCACTTCATTATCAGCAACATAATGCACAAGATACTTGATAAGTGTCTTAGGAATTGACACATTGACACCATACATCGACATGTGGTCTCCATTGTATGTTGCCCAACCAAGAGCCAATTCTGAGAGGTCCCCAGTACCTATCACCATACCATTGAGCTTGTTGCTGAGATCCATTAGAATCTGCGTGCGCTCTCGTGCCTGTCCGTTCTCGTATGTCACGTCGTGCACGTTTATGTCGTGCTCAATATCCTTGAAATGCTGTATGCACGCATCCTTGATGCTTATCTCCTTGATTGTTATACCAAGATGCTGCATGAGCGAAATGGCATTATGGTATGTGCGGTCTGTCGTTCCGAAGCCCGGCATAGTCACACCCACGATTCCCTTACGAGGATACTTCAGTTTGTCGAATGTCTTTACACAAACGAGCAAGGCAAGCGTTGAGTCAAGTCCTCCGCTTATACCCACCACAACCGTCTTGCAGTTGGTGTGTACGAGACGCTTGGCAAGTCCTGCAACCTGTATGTTGAAGATCTCCTCACAAGAAGCCTTCATGTCGTCAGTTGTAGGGATGAACGGCGTAGGATTAACCTCACGCTCAAGAACGAAGTCATGCGGCTCTACCGAATGGCAATCCACGAAGCGCACCTGTGGCAGCGTGTGACTCAATGATGTAGGACGCTGGGCATTGATGAAAGTAGTGTTATTTCGACGCTCGGCACGCATCTTCTCGTAGTCAATCTGAGAGATAACGAGCTGTGGGTCGAATGAGAATCGCTCACTCTCTGCTATACACTTGCCGTTCTCATAGATGAGGGCATTACCGCCATACACCACATCCTGAGTGGATTCGCCGAAACCGCTGCTGCTGTAGATGTATCCGCTCATGGTTCGAGCACTCTGCTGAGAGAGCAATGAGCATAGGTAGTTATGCTTGCCGATAAGTTCGTCGGATGCAGAGAGATTACAGATAATATCCGCTCCAGAGAGTGCCAGGCGTGTGCTTGGAGGCTCTGGAGCCCACACATCCTCACAAAGCTCAACTCCGAAGGTTGCGCCTGTATAAGTGCGGAAAATCGTCGGCTGCGAACTAATATGAATAGTGCTTCCTGCGAAGCGCACATCCGTTGGGTTCAAGTCCTGAGAAGAAGCGAACCATCGCTTCTCATAGAACTCAGAATAGTTTGGCAGATATGTCTTAGGGATAAGTCCGAGGAGATCACCCTTCTGAATGACCGCCGCACAGTTGAGCAGAATGTTGCCAGCCATCACAGGCAGTCCCACAATGGCGATGATGTCAAGCTGACGTGTGAAGTCGAGCAGCATCATAACCGCCTGTTCTGCAGCATCAATGAGAATCTGCTGACGGAACAGATCCTGACAGGTATAGCCAGTAAGCGAAAGCTCAGGGAACACGATAATCTCAACACCCTTGCCTTCAGCCTTGGCAATCATCTCCTCTGCCTGCTGAAGGTTAAAGGTCACGTCACCCACCTTCACGCTTGGAATGGCAGATGCCACTTTTATGTATCCGAAGTTATTCATAAGGAAAACAGCCCCTCACCCGCCCTTCGGGCATCCTCTCCCCAAGGGGCGAGGTAAAAGTTACCTTTTATCGCTTAGGAGCTCAGTTATTTATATTTAATTGTTAATTAAATTTGAGGTTTCAATACTAACTTCCCCCTCGTCCCCTGGGGAGAGGGTGCCCGCAGGGCGGGTGAGGGGCCGTCACTTGCCCTAAATCGTCACCTGCGTCGCCCCATACCCATATTCCTGAAATGAGGCATCCTGATAGCGCAGGTTCTTGTATCTGTAAGTCAGTTCATGAATGAGGGCACGACGGAGAACGCCCTCGCCCTTGCCGTGGATGAAGACAATCTTCTTACCACGCTCCTTCCTGTGGGCTTCAAGCGTATTCTTGAATGTATCCAACTGATACTGAAGAATATCGGCACTCGACATGCCCTGAGTTGTTTCGAGAAGGGCATCTGCGTGGAGGTCTATCACCAATGGCGCATCCTTATCATTCTGCTTTGGAGCAAACGGATTTCCCTTCTTCTGTCCCGGTTTCTCATATCGGCGTACGTAGTTGTCTATGCGCTCGGTGTTAAGTTCTCCCTCGGCAGACACCTGCGCAGGCTTTGCATCGGCATACATTTCCTGCTTCAGCGTCTTGGCATCAACCACCAGCGGACGTGCAGCCTTATCATTCTCTATGATTGTGTATAGAAGTGCGTTCTGCTCGAAATAATCGTTTGGTTGGAAGGTATGGAGCTTATAGAACTTCACTCCGTCAATACGCATCTGTACATCAATAGTTGGCTTAATAACAAAAGACTTCTCTTTCTTGAAAGCTATCATCTGAATGCCGAGATGCTGTATTTCCTCAAGGTCCTCACGCCCTATTTCCTCTATGAAGAGTTTGGTATTAGGCTCAACCTCACCCTCGTTTCTGAGGCTCCACGCCTGTCCTTCTGCCTGAAGGATGGTATAGCGGAAATAATAGTTGCAGTCGTTCACAAGATACACCTCAAAGCGTGTATTCGTTATCATCGAAGCATCAACAGGCACGAATGCGAGATACGCACTAAGACGGTCTCCGCCTTTCCTTTCCTCAACAGGGGCACGGAAAGTGATGTTGCCGAGCGAAGGATCATCATCAACGATAGTAGCCGAAATATCCTCGTCGTCATCCACCTCGTTCATTATCGAGCGCACGGAACGGCCAGACTCATGTTTCTTTGCCTCTTCCCCACTCTTTCCCAGAAAAGAGGAAGTCTTGAACATATTATAGTCGTCGCCGCCCTCTGCAATGACTACGACCTCAGATGCCAATGTAGGTATCTGAAATCCATCTTCGTCTTCCACAAGCACAATATTGCCCTTCTGGAAGCCTGCTATCTTGCCTCCTCCCGTAGTAGAGAGGAATCTTACTTTATCTCCGATTTTCATTTTGCCTATGAATTAACGATGCAAAAATACTAAAAAAAAAGGAGAAAAGCGAAGAAAACGCGAAAATAGTGTATGTGTTATGAAAGTTTAGTGATGATAAAAACTACGATGGCGCAAATTTGCGCTGTCGTCAAGAGCATTAATCAGCCTTAGCACCAAGGTAAAAAGTCAACGAGCTGAAATTTCAACTGGTAGAATATCAAACAATAATCGGCT
>CADCHG010000059.1 GCA_902801155.1 uncultured Prevotellaceae bacterium
TATTTTATTGTTTGGGACCTCTAAATTACTAAAAATTAATGATATACACAACTTTTTATATATAAAAATACTTAATATTTAATTCCGCCAACGGGTATAATATATATTATATTATGGCTATAGATCACCCACATATACCCTGTGTGTGTGTGTTCTAACGGATATATGTTAGATTGGGGTTATTTTAATATCCTTCCGAAAATATAAGCCTGTGTATCAGCACATTACAAGTCCAAAACAAACTTTTCTCAAAACTAACATATTATTTTTCATGATTCTTTGCAGTAACGAGAAAATTTGTTGTAACTTTGCACTCGTCAAACCGAAGGACGTGCGCAAGCCTTTGGTCTGACACGCACTTTTTGACAGCGTGCGAGCTGCAGCGCACGTGGTCACTAGTAAATTCAGGTGTTGGGTGTTAGGTGATAGCGGTCACTAAAAAGCGCCTACGCAGGTGAGATTCAAATGGTCGTAAGTCCGTTGTAATACCGTTCCAAATCCGTTGTAAGTCCGTTCCCTGAATTGGTGCAGGAAGGGAGCTACCCTTACTTAATCTTGGGCTTCAGCTCGTCAGGGGAGTTTTTCGTGAACTCACATTAGAATACGGTTAAGCGCAAGGTGAGAGAATGGCAAAGCTTCTTGCTTGGAAGATGATCACCAAGTTTCTGGTCGAAGACCTTGCTGTGGCGAGAGCCCATGAACATATCAAACGTGCCAATACCATACATGAGTGTGAATCGGCTCTTCTCGCCATTCTCGTTGAAGTCGTAATATAATCCTGCCTCTGCAAATAGTCCTGGCTGAAAAGCATCATACACATACTTGTTCTTTGATTCTGTTGCTTCTGAAAAATGATGATGATAAGAGTCGTCATAGAAGGTTATTGGGGTTCGACTAACCTCAAATTGCTCATAGGGTATTGGACTTAGCAATACCGTACCGCCCAGAGCTATACCTGCTCGTTTTATTATTGGCAGAATATAAGTGGCAGACAAGGTAAGATCATACTGTCTTCTCCAGCTTGATTCGCCGTTGTCATCGGTCTCCTTTTCGTAAGTGTAAAGATATCCGTTATCATGCCAGCTTTCGGAATACCCCTCCCAATATAACACTCGAAAACCTAAACCGACATTGAAATTAGTATTGAATCTATAGCAACCTTGCAGTCCCCATCCAAATGAAAGCATATCAGAATTACCCATTATAGAACCTTCAATACAAGCTCCCCACTTCGTCAGTTTGCGCTTTGGCTTTTCCTCAGACACAGATTCTATCTTTGAGTCTAGCACATTAGAATCAGTTACGATATTATCCACCATCTCTTGTGCTGATGCAGAAGTCACTCCGCAGAGCGTAAATGCCGTAATCAAGCAAAATCTCTTTGTTATCCCAATTTTCATTATCATTTATTTGTTTCCAAAGGATGGATAAGCCTCATCGAGCTTTTTCTTCACCTTCTTTTGTTTTTTCCCATTCCTATTGAAAGGATCTTCTATATTTATATCCGTTGATGTATCATCACTATCGAAAAGAGCCTCCAATAGTATATCACACGATGAAAGCATCATGCAAGTTATTATCAGAAGAACAAATTGCCTTATCATTATATCTTATTGATTTTCATAATCATCTTTTTCCAAAACACTATCCATCACTCAAAACGATAGGTAGATTGGTATAAATTCAGTACAAAGGTACAAAAAAAATATATGAGACGAAAAAATATTTCCCTTAAATCTTTTAGGGAATCCCCTATTGTGGTATGAGAATTCTGTGTAAGTCCCATGTAAATCCGTACCAAACTCGGTGCAAGTCCCATTTCTATAGTGGAGCTATATGGTGGTTAGATGGATTTTTGTCAAGAAAATATGCGAGTGCAAGGAAATGATAAAAAAAGCAAAGTTTATGTGATTGAATCACGTTAATTTTGCAACCGAAATCATAACATAACTAAAACTGTGTATTTTTGCATTATGAAAAGACTACTGACGCTATCCGTTGGCGTGTTGTTTCTGTTGGTTCTTGCGGGGGCTCCTGCAAGTGCGGCAAAGCCTTTGCCTCGACAGCAGCTCATAAACCGTTTGGCGAAGATACAGCAGAAAGGTTATATGTACGGTCATCAGGATGATCCTTTCTATGGCATTACATGGGAATGGGATAACGACCGTTCTGACACATACGAGCTTGTAGGTGACTATCCCGGAGTGATGGGCTTTGACCTTGGAGGTCTTGAGATGGGTGATGAGAAGAATCTCGACTCTGTGCCTTTCACTCGTATTCGTCAGGAGATTATCCGACAGTATGAACGTGGTGGGATAGTAACAATTTCATGGCATCCTCGTAATCCGTTACTCGGCACTACGGCTTGGATAGAGAAGGATATTAAGGCATACAACGAGGCTGTTGCAGCCTTGAAGAAGATAGGACGTGAAGACCTTGTTTCGCAGATAGACAATCCCAAAAACACGGTGAAATCTCTCCTTCCTGGTGGAAAGATGGCAGACAAGTATCAACTTTGGCTTAAGCGGATTTCTGATTTTCTTGTAACCTTAAAAGACAAAAAAGGTAATCAGGTGCCGATAATCTTCCGCCCTTGGCATGAGAATAACGGAAACTGGTTCTGGTGGGGACAGGCAAACTGTTCGGATTCCGACTTCCACGCTTTATGGAATCTCACGCAGGATTATATCAATGCCGTTGAGGTTTCCGCTAACACCCAACACCCATCACCCAACACCCTAAAAGACTATATTGTATGGTCTTATTCCCCGAATCTTCAGGGCAACTGGACAGAGGAGAAGTGGATGGTTAGATATCCCGGTGATGATCGTGTTGATCTCATAGGTGAGGATGCGTATCAATGGGGTAATGAGGCCGACTTCAAAAAGCAGCTTGACGCGGACCTTATGCTGATTGCCAAGATTGCGAAAGAGCACGGAAAGCTCATCGCCATGACGGAGTGCGGTTATCAGAACTCACCGGATGCTACATGGTGGCAGCGTGTGTTCAAGCCTGTCATCGAGAAATATCCTATATGCTACTTCCTTCCTTGGCGCAACTATTCCAAAGAGCACTTCGGGGCTTCGAAGGATGCAAAGACTGCTGACGACTTCAAGGCTTGGGCAAAGGAAAAGAATTTCCTGTTTGTAAAAGACGTGAAGAGTTTAAAGTAGATAAGTAATAAGTAGAAAGTGGAAAGTGAAACGTTAATAGAATAAAGATATAAAATGGTACAATAGCCCCTGCCCCCTACAATCTCTTGACTTTACTTATTTTATCGCAGATCTCTGCGATGTTTCCCCAACATCATCAGGGGGCGGGGCTGTTTACTATTTAGTATATAGAGTATAAGGTTGAAAAGCCATATATATAATAATGAGTAAAGAATTTGAAATAAAAGTAGCAGTTCTGCGTGCTCGTCATGAGGGGCTGCTTTCCCGTCCTAATAAGAGAAAAGAATGGGGCAACGGGATATATGACAGGTATGAATATCCTATTGTTACGGCAGAGCATACTCCTCTTGAATGGCGATATGATTTCTGCGAGAAGGATAACCCATACCTGATGCAACGCATCATGATGAATGCTACGTTCAATAGTGGTGCTATGAAATGGAATGGCAAGTATCTGCTCGTGGTTCGTGTGGAAGGCGCTGACCGTAAGAGCTTCTTTGCTGTTGCGGAGTCGCCGAATGGCATTGACAACTTTCGTTTCTGGGATGAGCCTATCACCATGCCAGAGGATGTCATTCCCGCTACTAACGTATATGATATGCGTCTTACGGCTCATGAGGATGGTTGGATATATGGCGTGTTCTGTGCAGAGCGTCATGATGATTCACAGCCGGGAGACCTTAGCGCGGCTACTGCAACGGCAGGTATCGCCCGTACAAAGGATTTGAAGACATGGTATCGTCTGCCAGACCTCAAGGCAAAGTCGCAGCAACGCAATGTGGTGCTTCATCCTGAGTTTATCTATACGGATGAGAATGGGAAAATTGTAAATAGTAAATCGTCAAATAGTAAATGTCATTATGCATTCTACACTCGTCCTCAGGATGGTTTCATCGATACTGGCTCTGGTGGCGGTATAGGCTGGGCACTCGTTGATGATATTGAGAATGCAGAGATAAAGGAAGAGAAAATAATAAATGCCCGTCACTATCACACCATCACAGAGGTGAAGAATGGTGAGGGACCTCATCCTATCAAGACAAAGGAAGGCTGGCTGCATCTTGCACATGGTGTTCGTGCCTGTGCTTCCGGACTTCGTTATGTGCTGTATCTGTATATGACGAGTCTTGAAGACCCTACGAAGGTTATTGCTGAGCCTGGAGGATATTTCCTCGTTCCGCAGGAAGAGGAATACATAGGTGATGTGATGAACGTTACATTTGCCAATGGCTGGATAGCTGACGATGACGGCAAGGTGTTCATCTACTATGCTTCTTCCGATACTCGCATGCACGTTGCGACATCTACTATCGACAAACTCATCGACTATTGCAAGAACACTCCAGAGGATGGATTGACTACCGCAAGTTCGGTGGAGAAGATAAAGGCTTTGATAAGAAAGAATAGATGAACGGCCTATCCCCCCGTCCTCTCCCGTAGAGAGGGAGCCGGAGAACCAAAAACAACTAACAATTAATAATTAACATGCCTTTCGCGATTATACAATCAAACATCCTTCCCTTTGGGAAGGCTTGGTTAGGCTTATAATTTGAACTGCCTTTCGCCTTCCGGCTCCCTCCCTATGGGGGAGGGCGGGAGGAGAGGCCGAAAATTTTGTCATAAATGGCTACACTAAAGGAAAAAATCGGCTATGCTCTTGGTGATGCGGCTGCCGGAGGTATCACATGGAAGATAATGTCAATTGCCTTCCCATTGTTCTTTACAAACGTATTCGGACTTACGTTTGCCGATACGGCTGCGTTGATGCTCATCGCACGTATGTTCGATGTCGTAACAGACCCTATCATGGGCTCGCTTGCCGACCGCACACAGACACGATGGGGCACATACCGCCCTTGGCTCATATTCGGAGCTATCCCTTACGGACTTGTATTCGCACTTCTGCTCTTCACACCCGACTTTGGCATCACGGCAAAGCGCGTGTGGGCATACGGATTCTATATCCTCATGATGGCAATGTACACTCTCGTGAACGTGCCTTACGGTTCTTTGCTTGGCGTGATGACCGATGATGACAACGAGCGTAACCAGTTCTCTTCATTCCGTATGGTTGGTGCATACGCGATGGGCTTCATCACCCTGTTCATCTTCCCTTACCTTCAGAAGATGGTAGGAGGCAGCGAGCAGCATCAGTATGCCGTTCTTGGAGCTGCATTCGGATTGATAGCCTGTCTGATGACGATGGCGTGCGGATTGCTGACAAAGGAGCGTATAAAGCCAAAGCGTGCCGAGAGTTTCTCTTTCCGTCAGTTTGGTGATCTCTTCAAGAACAAGCCTTGGTGCTATATCACCCTCGTTGCCGTATGCACAAACTTCTTCAACGGATTCCGCTATGCTGTAGCAGGATATATGTTCACCTATTGTCTTGGCGGTGACATCACGATGGGTAGCCTTATCATCAACTTCACCGTCTTCATGGGCATTGGCGAGGCTACCTGTATGATATTCGGAGGCTTGTCGCCGGCATTCACAAAGTGGATAGGCTCAAAGCGCATGGCTTTCGTATGGGCAGCCGTAATATGCTTTGCAACATCAGTTCTGTATTTCTTCATCCCAATGGATAAGGCATATATCTGGGTGCTGATAGCCATCTCAATCCTCACATCAGTAGGAGCAGGCCTCTATTCTCCATTGCTTTGGTCTATGTATGCCGATGTAGCCGACTTCGCTACAGAGAAGTTCGGTGAATCTTCCACAGGTCTTATCTTCTCTTCCGGCACAATGGCTCAGAAGTTCGGTGGCGCAATCTCAGGTTCTCTCATCGCAATGCTTCTCGGTATGGCAGGACTTGTTTCAACCACGGATGAAACCACAGGTGAGACAATAGTGACCATCACCAACGAGGAATCGGTAAAGACAATGGTATGGGCACTTTTCTCTATCTTCCCTGCTATCATGGCAGCATTGATGGGATTCCTTGCGTATAAGTTCCCGTTGAAGAAATAAAAACTAAAGAAATTAAAAGTAAGAAGGAAAAAATAAAAAGTATGATTAGCTATGTAGCTTATTGGCATTAGTTGCCACTTTTTACTTTTTCCTTTTTTATTTTTACTTATAAAGGCACACAATGAAGAAACCTATTTTCGCCCTTGCCCTTGCGCTTTGCGTAACAGGAGCTTCGGCACAGCTAACCACAAACAACGGACAGCAGTATCTGCTCAACCAGTCTCTGGATATGAGCCAGCAGTTCTTTGATATGTCAAACACTTACTTCACGGCAGATAGTCTTGCGGCTTTCGATAAGGCAACAGGCGTGGGTAAGATTAAGTGGGCTCGTCAGCAGCTCCATGCCCGTCAGGCTTTCAATGCCAACGGACAATGGATCATCCCTCTTGAGAATCTTGACTTCCCAGGACCTGCATACGACCAGAGTCCTGAATTGCAGTTCACGGTAGAGCCAGTAAACAGCCGTACCGTGCGCGTTCGTCTCTATACATCTCCTATCATTCCGAAGGATAACTATGACGATGAGGTGATGCTTGTAAGGAAGCCTGCCGATGGTCGTGCACAATGGAATGTCACGGAGACAGCAAAAGCCATCGTATATAAGAGTTCCGAGGGTAGCATTGAGATTCAGAAATATCCTTGGCGACTTGTCGTGAAGGATAAGAATGGCAAGGAACTGACACATACCCGTGCTTTGTCGGATAATGATTCCACTCAGGTAAAGACACATCCGCTTATGTGGATGAAGCGTGGCGTTGACAATAGTCGTGCCATCGAACCTGTATTTTCACTTGCTCCTGGCGAGAGAATCTATGGATGTGGTGAGTCTCCAAGCGGACTCAACCATGCAGGTCAGAAACTCAATCTCTTCGTTACTGATCCGCAGGGACCAGAGACAGCAGACATGTATAAACCTATTCCGTTCTTCTTCTCCAACCGTGGCTATGGCATATTCATGCACACCGCATCCCCTGTTACCGTTGATTTCGGATGCTCATATATCGGTTCTACCCAACTCTTCATGGGCGATGAGAACGCCGATCTCTTCATCATGCTCGGCTCTCCGAAGGAAATCCTGAACGAATACACCGACCTTGTGGGCAAGCCTACGTTGCCACCGCTCTGGTCTTTCGGCACATGGATGTCGCGCATCTCTTATTTCACCGAGGCAGAAGGCCGTAGCGTTGCGAAGAAGTTGCGTGATAACAAGATTCCTTCTGATGTTATCCATTTCGATACTGGATGGTTTGAGGTTGACTGGCAATGTGACTATGAGTTCTCGAAGAAGAACTTCAAGGATCCAGTGAAGATGCTGAAAGACCTCAAGGCTGACGGTTTCCACACCTGCTTGTGGCAGTTGCCTTACTTCACTCCGAAGAACCGCTATTTCAACGAGCTTGTGGAAAACGGTATGGCAGTGAAGAGTCCTAATGGGCAGTTGCCCTTCGAGGATGCCGTTCTCGACTTCACTAATCCTCAAACCCGTAAGTGGTACACAGAGAAGCTTCAGGGCTTGATAAAGCAGGGTGTTTCCGTCATAAAGGTTGACTTTGGTGAGGGCGCACCTTTGAATAATGGCATATACAGCAATGGCCGTACAGGCTTCTATGAGCACAACCTCTATCCTGTTCGCTATAACAAGACTGCATACGAGGCTATCGATGGCGTTAATCATGAGGGAATTATCTGGGCGCGTTCAGCATGGGCTGGCTCTCAGCGCTATCCTCTTCATTGGGGTGGTGATGCCTGCACAACGAACACCGGACTTCTCGGAACCGTGCGAGCAGGTCTCTCATTCGGACTCTCAGGCTTCTCTTTCTGGAGCAATGATATAGGAGGTTTCGTAACTAAGTCGCCTGAGGAACTTTATCGCCGTTGGTTGCCATACGGTTTCTTCACCTCCCACTCACGTATTCATGGCGTGGAGACAGAGCCTTGGCTCTATACCGATGGACAGTCAGACTATTCAAAGGGACAGGAGTTCATGGATTTCTTCCGTCAGTCTGCTGAGATGAAGTATAAGCTAATGCCATACATCTATGCACAGGCAAAGCTCTGCACCGAGCAGGGACTTCCTATGCAGCGTGCCCTTCTTCTTGAATATCCTGATGATCCGGGCGCATGGCTCGTGGAAGATGAATATTTGTTCGGTAGTCAGATGCTCGTAGCTCCGATGCTTGAGGCTGGCACTTCACGTACCATGTATCTCCCAGGCGAAGAGCCTTGGATTGACTATCAGACAGGTAAGGTCTATCAGCCGGGATGGCGTAAGATTGATGTTCCGCAATGGAAGAAGACAGGCGACCAGATGCCTATCGTCGTTCTTGTTAAGAATGGCTCTGCTATCCCTCATGCCGCTCTTGCTCAGCGCACCGACCAGATTGACTGGAAAAATATAGAGTGGAAGAAATATTCCGCTAATGGTACTGCTTCTGTTGGCTATCTTTATCGTCCGGGAGATACCAATGTGGAAATTGTAAAAAATTGAAATAGCCAATTGTATGAGCGAAAAAAACTATAAAAATCTCTCCCCCTCGGGGGAGTTGGAGGGGGGCCTTAGGTCTGAACTCCTCTCTTGCCTTGAGAACAACATCCTCCCCTTCTGGCTCAGGTTTCAGGATGAGGAGAATGGCGGTTTCTATGGCCGTATGACTGGTGAGGGAGTGCTCGTGAAGGAGGCAAGCAAGGGCGGAATACTCAATGCCCGAATTCTGTGGAGCTTCTCTGCTGCCTATCGTGTGCTCGGCAAGCCAGAGTATCTTGCTGCGGCTACCCGTGCCAAAGACTATATCCTTGAGCATTTCATCGACCCTGTGTATGGAGGCACATACTGGGAACTCGACTATAAAGGCAACCCCATCGACACGAAGAAGCAGTTCTATGCCCTCGGTTTCATGCTCTATGGCATGAGCGAATATGTTCGTGCGCTTCGTCAGCGTCCTGATGCTTCCGTGAGTGAAGAAGAGATAGAAAGCGTACTGGATGTTTGCATAAGCCTTTACACTTGTATTGAAGACCATTCGCTTGATGAGGTTTATAACGGCTATATCGAAGCATGTACCCGAGAGTGGGGCGAGATAGCGGATATGCGCCTCTCCGAGCTTGATGCCAACTATCCAAAGTCGCAGAACACTCACCTGCACATCATTGAGCCATACGCTAACCTGTATCGCGTGCTAAGTGAAGAGGTAAGAGTGAAGAGTGAACAGTTTAAGTTTCCACATAATGCTGAATGCGCGAAGAATACTAACTCAAATTATTCACTATTCACTATTCACTCTTCACTTAACAAGGTCGAGACCTCTCTCCGCAACCTCATTGATATCTTCTGTGATAAAATTCTGAACCCAGAGACGCATCATCTTGACTTGTTCTTTGAGAAAGACTGGACACGCGGTGCTGGTTGGCTGGAGTCCTACGGTCACGACATAGAATGCTCATGGCTTATGCACGAGGCAGCCCTTGTGCTCGGTGACAAGGAAGTGCTTGCGAAGGTTGAGCCTATCGTGCAGCTTGTTGCCAAGGCTTCGGAAAAAGGTCTCAATGCCGACGGCTCTATGACGCATGAGGCTAATCTTGATACCGGCTATGTTGACGATGACCGCCATTGGTGGGTACAGGCAGAAACCGTCGTTGGTTTCTATAACATCTATCAGCATTTCGGTGATGAGGCTGCTCTTCAGAAGGCTCTGCGTTGCTGGCAGTATATCAAGGATAATCTCATTGACAACGAGCTTGGTGAGTGGTACTGGAGTCGTGACCCTGAGCGCAACATCAACCGCAAGGATGACCATGCCGGCTTCTGGAAATGCCCTTACCACAATTCAAGGATGTGTCTGGAGATAATTGAGAGAACTCAACAATTAATAATTAATAATTAACAATTAACATGCCTTTCGTAAATATGCTATCTAAATATTCCCCATTGGGAAACTTATGCGCTAAAATACTATATAGAATACTCCCCCTTGGGGGGCTGGGGGGCTTTTGTATGCCTCTTTCTGCCGAAAACGTTTCCCTTTCCACCCCTCACACCTCCTTTGTCCTCGACCTTGACAAAGGCGCAGAGCCTCAGTTCCTCTACTATGGCCCTGCCATCGGCAATGCTGACATCGCCAACCTCCAGAAGCTGAAGGACGACAACTGGACACGCTCCGAGGTCTATCCTGCCTACGGTGCAACGCATACTATGAATGAGGTGTGCCTTGCCATGCGCCATGCTGACGGAAACCTTTCCACCAATCTCATCATTGATGATTACAGCATCAAAGCCCACACGGAGAAAGCCCCTAATGGCGAAACGCGCTCTGGGCAGTTGCTCACCGTCACCCTCAAAGACCCTCTCTATCCAACCACCGTCCATCTTTATTATCTCGCATACAGCGACCTCGATATGCTTGAGTCTTGGACGGATATCAAAAACGATGAGAAGAAAACCGTAACCCTCACGCAGTTCTATAACCCTCTCCTCCCTGTGCGTCGCGGCAACGTGCACGTCACCCATTTCCACGGTTCTTGGGCAAGCGAGGGGCAGCTCGTTGAGCAGCCTCTGAAGAACGGACTGCTTGAGATAAAGAACAAGGACGGACTCCGCAACGCCACCTCCGACCGCAACGAGGTGATGCTCTCACTCGATGGTCCTGCCCGTGAGAACACAGGCGATGTCATCGGCGCAGCCCTCTGCTACAGCGGTAACTTCCGTATCACTATTGATACTGACGAAACCGACTATCACCAGTATTTTGCAGGTATCAATCCCGATAACTCCGAGTATCATCTCAAAAAAGGCGAGACATTCACCACACCGCGCTCTGCCTATACCTATTCCGTCAGCGGAACCAACGGCGTGAGCCAGACATTCCACTCATGGGCGCGTAAGTATATGCTCCGTCACGGCGACAAGGAGCGCATGATTCTGCTCAACTCTTGGGAAGGCGTGTATTTCGACATCAACCACGAGGGCATGGATCAGATGATGCACGACATAGCATCAATGGGCGGTGAGCTCTTCGTAATGGATGACGGTTGGTTTGGCAATAAATACCGCCGCATCACCGACAACGCAGCCCTTGGCGACTGGGTCGTGGATACCAAGAAACTGCCCGAAGGCATTGAGCGACTCCTTGCCGATGCGAAGAAGAACGGCGTGAAATTCGGTATCTGGATTGAGCCAGAAATGGCTAACACCACCTCCGAACTCTACGAGAAGCATCCCGACTGGATCATCAAGGCTCCTGGGCGTGAGCCTGTTCAGGGACGAGGCGGTACTCAGGTTGTCCTCGACCTCTCAAATCCGAAGGTGCAGGACTATGTATTCTCCATCGTCGATAACCTCCTCACCAAGTATCCGGAGATTGCCTATATCAAGTGGGATGCCAATGCGCCTGTGATGAACCACGGCTCGCAATATCTCCCTATGGCTGACCAGAGCCACCTCTACATAGAGTATCACCGCGGACTGATAAACGTGTGCGAGCGAGTGCGTGCCAAGTACCCAGATGTGGTCATTCAGGATTGTGCCTCAGGAGGCGGACGTGCCAACTACGGTCTCCTGCCATACTTTGACGAGTTCTGGGTAAGCGACAATACCGATGCCCTCCAGCGCATCTTCATGCAATGGGGCACCAGCTATTTCTTCCCTGCAATAGCAATGGCAAGTCATATATCAGCCGTGCCTAACCATGCCGTATATCGCACCACCTCCATCAAGTTCCGTTGCGATGTGGCTATGTCAGGCCGTCTGGGCATGGAGATACAGCCGAAGAACATGACCGACGAGGAGAAAGCATTCTGCCGACAGGCAATAACCGACTACAAGCGCATCCGTCCTGTCGTTCAGTTTGGCGACCTCTATCGCCTCCATTCGCCATACTCGGGCGATAACCTCGCATCGCTCATGTATGTGTCAGCTGACAAGCAGAAAGCCGTGTTCTTCTGGTGGAAGCTCGAGACATTCAAGAATCAGCACCTGCCACGTATCCGCATGTCGGGACTCGATGCCAACCGCATGTATAAGGTTCACGAGCTCAACCGTGTTGACGACACGCCTCTCTCTTGCGAGGGCAAGACATACAGCGGAGCATATCTCATGCAGACTGGTCTCGAAATGCCTTACGCCCACAATGTTGACTACGGCAAGCGCAACGACTGGTCAAGTCGTGTGCTCGAGATAGTAGCGGAGTAATTTTGACTTGCTTTAGCTTGTTGAGCCTAGCGAAGAAATTAGCAGCAAATTATATTCAGTAAATTAAAAGAACAAAATGCTTCTTTATGTCTTCCCTTATAGGTCTGGCTTGCAGCCATCCCTGGTAGTCATGTGCGCTTGTTTCCTCGT
>CADCHG010000060.1 GCA_902801155.1 uncultured Prevotellaceae bacterium
TCCGAACAGAGAAGTTAAGCCTGCTTGCGCCGATGGTACTGCAATGCAATGCGGGAGAGTAGGTAGCCGCCTCCTTTCAAAAACAGAGAGCTTCAGAATGATTATTCTGAGGCTCTTTTTTTATTATGGTTGAGGTGAAAAATATGATATTTGTTCTTTGGGGGCATTACAGTATGAAAAATCCGCACAATCATTTCGTATATCAGAAAATTTTATTACCTTTGCACGGCATTAGGATATTCATCGGTCCTTGAACTGCGCAGCACATTGACAGGTGATATATTCGATTATAGAAAAGATTAATTACAGAATGCTCTTGCTGCGCAATAGATGAATACACGAAGATTATGAGGAAAATAATCCTTTTCGCCATTTTTGCAATCTCTGCGATGATAGCTATGGCGCAGACAAATCCAAAGCCCGGATATGTCATTACAAACAATGGTGACACTATCCGGGGGGTTATTGACTTCCGTACCAACGAGAAGCTGTCGAAGCATTGTGACTTCTGGGCAAATGGCGGAGCTGTAAAGACAACCTACAAGCCAGGAGACATAGAGGGCTTCAGATTCGAGAACAACGGAAAGTTCTTTGTGACGCGCCGTCTGAATGTCACTGGCGAGCCTGAACTGTATTTCGCGGAGTTTATGGTTCAGGGTAAAATGAACCTGTATTGCGTTACACATAATTTTGACGAATTCTATTTCTTTGAGCGTGAAGATGGTGAGATGGCAGAACTGACAAACAGGGTTGCCAATTATCAAGGAGATGCAAAAGCTGCTCTTCAGCAGGTAAAGGACGATGTACAAGAGAAAAGAGAACAGTACGGCAAAGTTAAGTCCTTATTGCTGAAATCATGGAAAGCAGTAGAGGGGATGGATGACAATAATATGTCAAGGAAAAAACTTATTAATGTTGTACGAGAATATCATAATGATGTATGTATCGATGGGGGTAAGTGCATGGTTTATGAATACAAAGAGAACTCTGACAAAATACTTCATTTCAAGGCATTCGCTGGTTATGCATATTATTCAACAGAAAAAACAGACAATCAATATTTCAAAGAGGAAAACTATCCAGGAAATACATACGAGATAGGTTTGGGTGTTGAGATGGATCTTGAACGAATAATCAAAGGCTTCCGTGCAGAACTGGGTTTAGCGTTCACACCAAAATATGAATCTTCACACGATTTCAATACAGGTTGGCGTTACAAAGAATATACTTTTAATTATTATACAGAATATACTTATACAAAATATGAGAAAAGAATTTTTAATCTCTCTGTTGGTGCTATCAAATGTTTTGGCAATGGAAAAATTCAACCATTTATTCGTGGTGGCGGATTCGTTGTCCGACATTCGGGAGTAAAGGAAGAATATCGGGTAAAAACTAAAAGATCTGATATAATTTTACAAGATGAAATTGAACATGCTAGTTGGCCTAGTCGTATGCAACACATAGGTGCATATCTCGGTGTAGGTATTCAGATGGCAATAAATAAGCAATTTGTTCGTCTGCATGGAGATTTGCATAAAGCTTTTACAAATGAAGGCGACATGATGAAGTGGGGAATTACGGCAGAGTTTGGATTTTAATAAATATTAAAGAGCAGCCAAAATATGGTTGCTCTTTCCTTTTATGTTAGCGTGGGTTTTGATGAAGTTATAATTTATGTAATGTGTATAATGTATGTAGAAACTTTCTATGTAACTTCTATTTTCGCATATTCTAAGGAACGGATTTACAACGTACCTGGAATGGAGGAGAAGCGGAGGGAGAGCGAAAGAAGAATGGGTGAATAGCTTTGCGAAAAAAATAGAATTTTTACACTACCCGTCAACTCGTCACCCTCAACGCTGCAAGTGATTGTAACTCTTTTGGTTACAGCGGTGATTCATTTTAAAGCACTCGTCACCCACTCATCACCAAAAACTTTGTATCTTGTTGAGTATGTGGATAATAGATGCACAAATCACTCGTCACCACTTGTCAACGTTTTTAGGGTGACGAGTGAATATGCTATGTAAGTAGCTATGTGTCAAGACAATACACGCGTGAGGGTGATGAGTGGGTGACGAGTGAAGTGAAATGAATCACCACTACAACTCTCTGACACAGAAAACTTTACAAGGCTATGGGTGACGAGTTGACGAGTAGTATGAAAATTCTTTTTATGAGGTTGATTCTATTTTGCCTTTACTGCAACTCCCAAGTAATTCCTATATGATTCCCTTGTAACTCCCATTTTTCTCCCATTATAGGGAACGGACTTGGAACGGATTTACAACGGACCTGGAACGGAGATAGAGCGAAACTAAAGCGAAGGATTGAGGATAAGTCTATTTTCCAACTTCCTGTACATTCAGGTTTATTGTTGTACCTGTAACTTGGTTAAGTTGGAAGGTTGTCATGACTTTCTTATTGAATAGACTTGCACTAAGATTCTCAATTCTACCAAACTGTGGATAGAAGACATCCATTTCCTTGATTATCTTGTTGGCATTATAGAGCGCTACATGAGCCTTGCCTGGAACATTGATATAGAGTCCAGGATCTTCTTTCTGGGCGGCTTTCTCCTTTTCTGTTCGGGTGTCTTCAGGAGTCAGTTGAAGATCTGCCACGCTAAGATAATATGGTGAGCCAGAAAAATCGTCATTATCGGTTATTCCAAAGGCTTCAGAGAAACGGAAAGCCAACTGACCAGTAGTAGGCGCATCTGCCATAACTGTAACTACGTGTTCGGTAGTATCAATCTCAGTAATGCCCTCGAAAAGTTGACGAAGAGCTTTTTCCTGATTGTTTAGCGAAGCAAGCATGAGTTTTAACTGCTCGCCATCCTTTGGCATGGTCTCTGCGGTACCACGAGTAAGGTCATTACGTGAAGTACGGATAGTATATATTTCCTCAGCACAGAGCTGAGCCATTTTTGCTCTGCTTCCTGCTGCAAGAATATCCTCACTCATATAGTCGCGAGGATTAAGTGGGGCAGGCTTCCTGGCTGGAGAAAACGAAGGCTCCTCCTTGTTAGGTGCAGGATCGGTATTGACAGAGAGAAGTACGCCATTATCGCTAACGTGGATTTTCTGTATGTTATACTTCATGCCAGCCTTAGCGTTAAAGTGCTTTGAAGGGTCTGGTACGCCAATAGTCTGCATCTGGAGGTCGATAATCTTGTATGATGTCTTAGGCTCGAGTACGGCATCTGATTGCTTCAGGTAACGAGATGCATACTCTGCATATTCTCCAGGAGTAAACTTGGTCTTCTGGACAAGAATACGGAATTTGAATGCGGTTTTGGGAAGGTAATACGGAGCGCCCTCATTCACGATGTCCTGAGCAAGCGACGATTGAAATATTGCGATAGCAATTACAAATAGTGATATTATTCTTTTCATAGGTAATCTAAACTATAACTGGCAGAAAGCCTTTGGGAGGTAATTGATTATGTCACTTGCTGTGAGGCTTTCCTCACCAAGTTCGCTTGCTGCGAGGTCACCAGCAAATCCGTGGAGATACATACCCATTATTGCTGCATTCTCACGTGAGTAGCCACGAGCAAGAAACGCTGTAATGATACCTGTAAGTACATCTCCAGAACCTGCAGTTGCCATTCCTGCATTACCAGTTGAGTTGAATATGATATGTCCGTTAGGCATACATAAAGCGGAATAGTGTCCTTTCAGTATTACGTAAGCCCTGAGTTGCTGAGAAAGTTCGCGGGCTCTTGTGAGACGTTCAAAGTCGTCTGTAGAAGATACACCGACAAGACGGTCAAGTTCACGAGGATGAGGAGTGAGAATCAGTCCCTCAGGCAGCTGTTGCATCCATGCCTTGTGAGTTGATAGGATGTTCAGGGCATCCGCATCAATGACCATTGGAGTCTTGTTACTTCTTATCTGGGCGATAACTGCTATTGCCGTGTTCTCGCTCTGTCCAAGGCCAGGACCAATGCCTATTGCCTCATATCCTTGGGAATCTGCAGGCTGTGTGAATATGGTCTCTTCTTTGTCCAGTTGCATAATGGCCTCTGGAACAGAGATTGACATGATTTCGTAGTTGCTCTTTGGTGTGTGTATAGTCACCTTGCCTACACCAGAACGCAGACATGCACGAGTTGCAAGAACGGCAGCTCCTGCCATTCCATAGGAACCGGCAATGATAAGGGCATGTCCCATGTTGCCTTTGTGTGCGAAATCATCACGAGGTATGAACATTCTGCGGATTTCATCCTCCTCGATGATACTATATTGAGTTTCGGTCTTGTCAATAAACTCCTGACTGAGATCTATATCGAGCACACGGATATGTCCTAGAAGTGGCTGAAGATCAGGCATCATCATACAGAGCTTCTTACTGCCAAGAGTCAGGGTCACGTCTGCACGGATGATGTTTGCCTTTACGTTGTAGGTGTTGTCCTCGGTCATCATTCCTGATGGGAGGTCGATGCTCACAACCTGAGCTTCTGATGAGTTCACATATTTTACGAGAGCAGCATATCCACCAGACAACGGCTTGTTGATTCCAGAGCCAAAGAGTCCGTCAACCACAAGTACATCCTTGGTAAGAACAGGAGGATCGAATTCCTGAATCACTTCTGTGAACGTCTTGAGGTTGTTGCGTTTTTTGAGAATATCACGATTCTCCTCACAGTCAGGCGACAGACGGCCACTTGTATTGAAGAGGAATGCCTCTACGGTATAGTGTCTGTCTGCGAGCATCCTTGCAACAGCAAGGGCATCACCTCCATTGTTTCCTGGGCCGGCAAATACAACGACAGGAGTTTCTACATCCCATGTGTCCATAATAGCTTGGGTGAGAGCTCTTGCGGCTCTCTCCATCAGGTCAATAGAAGAAATCGGTTCGTTCTCTATCGTGTATTTATCCAGTTCGTGGATCTGTGAACTCGTAAATATTTTCATCATTTTGTGATTTATGAGTGCAAAAATACTAAATTTTACTCATTATTGAGCAGTTTCTCCTTTTTTTTTAGTAATTTTGTACCAAATTTAGCATTTAGTATTAATGAAAAGGGTCAAATTACACGATAAGACGTTCGAGTTGAGTATTCCTGAGACTGAGATTCTCAAGAGCGTGAAGGCCGTTGCGGAGAAAGTCAACAAGGACTATGAAGGAAAGTGTCCGTTGATACTCGCAGTACTCAATGGCTCCTTTATGTTTTGTGCCGATTTCGTTCGTGAACTGACCATCCCATGTGAAGTTAGCTTTGTAAAACTCTCTTCATATAGCGGAACTCAGACTACTGGTAAGGTAGAGGAACTGATAGGTGTTAATTCTGATATAACGGGTAGAGATGTCATTATTGTAGAGGACATTGTTGAGAGTGGTAATACGTTGCTAAAGTTGAAGAGCATTCTTGAAAGCAAGGGCGTGGCATCGTCCGTAATCTGCTCTCTCTTCTTCAAACCGTCGAAACTGAAGGTTGACCTGAAAGTTGATTATCCGGCAATGATTATACCAGACGACTTCATTGTAGGGTATGGACTTGACTACAACGAGGCAGGCAGACAGTTAAGGGATGTCTATACGCTTTGCCAAGAAAGTTGAGAAAAAAGTGAATAGTTAGGAAATAGGATAATAGTTTCAACATAAAACATTTCAAATAAGGTATAAAAGATGAAGAACATCGTAATTTTCGGTGCACCTGGTTCAGGAAAAGGTACACAGAGCGATAAGATTATCGCTGAATTCGGAGTTGAGCACATCTCTACGGGTGACGTGCTTCGTGCAGAAATCAAGGCTGGCACAGAGCTTGGCAAGACTGCTTCTGCTTATATAAACGAGGGTAAGCTCGTTCCTGACTCTCTGATTGTTGATATGCTTGCATCAACTCTCGATTCTAAGGGTAAGGACATCAAGGGCGTTATCTTCGACGGTTTTCCACGTACTATCGCTCAGGCAGAGGCTCTCGACGCTATGCTCAAGGAGCGTGGTCAGGAGGTAAACGTAGTTATCGGTCTTGAGGTTGACGATGCTGAGCTTATCAAGCGTATCATTGCTCGTGGTAAGACAAGCGGTCGTGCTGATGATAATGAGGAGACAGCTAAGAAGCGCCTTGATACATATTATTCTCAGACTCTTCCTCTTAAGGATTTCTACATTAAGCAGGGTAAATATGCAAAGATAAACGGTGTAGGTTCTATTGATGAAATCTACGCTGAGATCAGCGCTGCTATCAAGAAGTAAAACAAAGTATAGTTTACCATGTACAAAGTGCAATTTGCTGCGCAGCACAGGAATTGTAATTTGTACATGGTAAATTATCTACATAAAAAGCCTTTCAGACTTGGAAAGTAATTTCGTAGATTACGTAAAGATACAATGCCGTTCGGGCAAGGGAGGACGAGGGTCTATGCATCTTCGTCATGTGAAATACAACCCTAACGGTGGACCTGACGGTGGTGATGGTGGTAACGGCGGAAGTATAATCCTTCGCGGAAACCACAATTATTGGACTCTTCTCCATCTTCGTTACCAGCGTCATATCTACGCAGAGCACGGTGGCAATGGCGGTCGCGACAAGTGCCATGGTACTAACGGCAAGGATATCTATATTGATGTTCCTTGCGGTACTGTCGTATATAATGCCGAGACCGGAAAGTATGTCTGCGATGTTATGGAAGACAAGCAGGAAGTAGTTCTTCTGAAAGGTGGTCGCGGCGGATTGGGCAACTTCCAGTTCCGCACAGCAACCAATCAGGCTCCTCGCTATGCACAACCGGGTGAACCTATGCAGGAAATGACCATCATCATGGAGCTGAAACTCCTTGCTGATGTCGGTCTGGTAGGACTTCCGAATGCCGGCAAGTCAACCCTCCTTTCCGCTCTTTCTTCTGCCCGTCCGAAGATAGCGAACTATCCATTCACCACGCTTGAGCCAAGTCTCGGTATCGTGGGGTATCGTGATAACCAGTCATTCGTTATGGCTGATATTCCAGGAATCATAGAGGGCGCAGCCGAAGGTAAGGGACTCGGTCTTCGTTTCCTACGCCATATTGAACGCAACTCCCTGTTGTTGTTCATGGTCCCGGGTGATACCGATGACATCAAGAAAGAGTATCAGCTTCTGCTTAATGAATTGGAACAATTCAACCCGGAGATGCTTCAGAAGCATCGGGTGCTCGCCGTTACCAAATGCGACTTACTTGACGATGAGCTTGTCGAGATGCTGAAGGAGACTTTGCCGGATGATCTTCAGGTGGTGTTTATCTCTGCCGTTACAGGACAAGGACTTGAAGAACTGAAGGACATACTTTGGAAGGAACTTAACTCTGAAAGCAACAAAATTGCAGGTGTCATAGCCGGCGATACTCTCGTACATCGTGACAAAGACCTCTCTTATCTCGCAGCAGAAGTATATGACGAGGATCGTGATGCTGACGAGGAGATATATGGGGGCGCTTACGATGATGAGGAAGACGAAGAAGAAGAATGGGATGATATCGAGGATGCCGACGATATTGAGTATATCGACATTGATGATGTTGACGACCTCGAAGATGCTGAAGAGCAGAAGGAGGATTAGGCGATGGAACTATATAACCTCGGAAAGGGCATAGTCGCATTCACCACCGATCGTACTCAGGGGCGCGACATATATAGGATTCGAGAATCGCTTATCAGGCATTTCCCAAATCTTCAAGGTCGGATAAATAACGGCCTATATCCCCATCAGACTCATACCGATAATGTCTTCTATATAACGGATGAGTTCCTGACATTGCCAGAGACGGAAAGGATAAACAGGCTCGAAGGCATAGACGCAGTCATCAGTAATGTGCCTGATGTGATTATGGGAATTTCAACGGCTGATTGCATTCCCGTATTGGTCTATGATCCCGAGCATCATGCAGCTGCAGCTATTCACGCAGGATGGAAAGGAACGGTAAAGAGAATCGTGGAAAAGTCGCTTGTAAAGATGCAAGAGACTTTCGGCACCAATCCTGCCAAGTGCGTGGCTGCAATCGGACCTGGCATCAGCCTTGAGAGTTTCGAGGTCGGGGATGAGGTCGGGGAGGCTTTCGTAAACGAAGGCTTTGATATAGAAAAGGTATCTGTGCGACTTCCGAAGATGAATGTAATCCATCCGACAGATGAAAAGCGTCTTCATCTTGACCTGAAGGAAATAAACCGATGCCAGTTGCTCTCGCTTGGAGTATTGGCTGAAAATATAGAGGTTAGTCCTATCGATACCTATACTGATGAGAGGTTCTTCTCGGCAAGAAGGGAACAGAAAGGCGACGTGAAATGCGGTCGCATATTATCAGGATTTGTAATCATATAAAAATTATAAGGGGAATACGGTTCTTGGTATTCAGAGAGTGTCAAAAGCTTTTTGACTATTATGAACTATTATAACAAAGTGTAAAGGATATGGAAAAAAGGATAATGACAACGATAGCTTGCTTGTTTGCCGCCTTCTCGGTGGCATACTCAGCAGGTCCCCATAAGAAAGTGCATACTATCGGTGATGCCACTATGTTGGAAGATGAATCCGGCAGACGTGGCTGGGTGGAGATGCTCCCACAGTATTTCACCGATAATGTGGTAATCGACAATCGCGCTAAGTCTGGATCTTCGAGCAAATCATACTATGTGGAGGCTTCGTTGTGGCAGAATCTGCTCAAGGGCGGAAAATATGAAATGCATGAGGGCGATTTCCTGCTGATTCAGTTTGCGCATAATGACGAGAAGAACAATGGAGCGGACGGTGCAGAACTCAAGGAGTACTTTTCCCGTCAGGGAGCCATGCACAGAGTCGGCGGCGTTGACTATCGTGGCACCACTCCGTTTGATACATACAAGGAGTATATCCGCCACTTCATCAAAGAAGCAAAGGCAATGGGTGTAAAGCCTATTGTCGTAGGCGCTATTTCCCGTAAGGACTTCACTGAGGATAGAAAAAGAATCACAAGGGCAGGAAAGCATGACCTTGGCGAGAGTTTTTCTGTTATCAGGAACAAGACATTCTTCGAAGGTAAAAAGGTGCATCCTGGCGACCAGACCTATGACTATACTGCAGCAGCAAAGCAGGTGGCAGGGGAGTTTGCCGATGTTCCTTTCATCAACCTAACTGAGCAGACAGCAATAATGTATGCCAAATACGGGTATTCATACTGCACAAGTCATCTGTTCGCAGGAAATGACAAGACCCATACGACTGCCCTTGGAGCAGCCTTGATAGCACGCGAATTTGCATTCATGTTGAAGAGGCAGGCATCAAGCGAGACTAATCCGAAGAAGAAGGAGGTACTTCAGGCACTTGCTAATGAGGTGGTTATCAACAAGGGTGTCTTTGTGACTCCTTACAATGGTGACATGGGACTTGCATACGTTGGCTCTGATGTTACCAAGACCTTTAACGTTTCCGGTTTCGATATGCCAACAGAGAGCGGTCATGTGAAAATATCTGTCGATAATGGCTTCCTGATTTCATTGGATAAAAACCAATGGAGTGAGTCTGTAGATATAAAATATACAAACTCAACCTTTATGACTCCTGTCTATGTTAGTGCTAATACAAGCAAGGGGGGAGTTGTTGTTTCTCAACTGACAACAACATACGGAACAACAACAAAGACACAGGCAATAAAGGTTGAGAATATAGATAAGGGCGTAGGAGAAGAGGCTTTCGCTTCATGGCCGCTTGCCAATAAGTCAAAGGCCGCAATTGCAAGGTCTCTTGAGGCTTCCGAGGTTACAACGTCCGAGATGGTCATTGAGAAAAATACAAAGATTCCTGTCTCACCAAGTAATCACCGTGAGATGATGCTCTTCAATATCGACGGGGAGATATGGCCGACTGTTGACTATGATAAGGTACCTACAAGATACGTAGAATTCAAGGCAAAAGTGCCTAATGGCAAGATATTGACTGTTAGCAATGTTACCTTGGATATCTGCGGCTTCGGAGGTAATAGCGGTTGCTATTCTGTATATCTCTCAACCAATGATGATTTCTCAAATCCGGAGCTTCTGAGAGAGGAAAAAAAGATTCCGAAGGACAAATGCTTTACCATCACCAAGGAAATGCTGAAGAGAGTTCCACAGGGACAGAGCATTTACCTTCGTGTATATCCTTGGCTGAGAGTGTCGGAAAAGTCGCGTGGCAAGACAATCGGTATATCCGATGTGAAGATCAAGGGTATATTGACCGATGTCCCTGCTCCTGCTCCGAAAAAGACAACGGTAAGAAGACCATCCTCAAAATCTACTAGCGGAACGGCATCTAAGACTGGTAGCGGCACAGCATCCAAAACCAGAAGTACGGCTACTAAGTCGGGCTCCGCAGCCCCAAAAGGCGGTGCGGTAAAGAAACCGACAGTAAAAAAATAATAGGTGAAGGGTGCCCAACGCCCAACACACTTTAACCCTTAAAATCCCATCCCAAAATATGCAACAGGAAAGAACACTTGTATTGCTGAAACCTTGTACGGTTCAGCGCTCTCTCATTGGTGAGATTATCTCTAAATTTGAAAAGAAGGGTCTCAAGATTGTAGGTCTGAAGATGATGCAGCTCGATGAGGCAATCCTCAAGGAACACTATGCCCACCTCGCATCTAAACCTTTCTTCCCAATCCTTCGCGATTCAATGATGGTGACTCCAGTTATTGCTATGGCTCTCGAAGGTATTGATGCTATTGAGGTTGTACGTCAGATGGCAGGCTCAACAAATGGCCGTAAGGCGCTTCCTGGCACAATCCGAGGTGACTATAGCATGTCTGGTCAGGAGAACATCGTTCATGCCTCTGACGGTCCTGAAACTGCTGCTGCCGAGCTTAAGCGTTTCTTCAAGGACGAGGAGCTGTTCTCATACGGAATGCCACATCTACTCGCCTTCTATGCGAAGGATGAGTTGTAAAAAATAAGACCTCTCCCTCCGAGGGGAGAGTCGCCTATCGTCTTCAAAGTCCACCTTTTAGGGGGATTTTTTATTATTGCTGTCCGGAAAGAAATTTTTGATTAGATAAATTCCGAACTGGTACTACACTAAATTCCTTATTGTTACCTGTTACTTGTTACTGCATGGTTAGAAGTGCTGTTGTGCCTTCGCATTCTAGGTCCGCTTCTAATCCGTTCGTAGGAAACGGAGGCTGATGGGATTTACAACGGATTTACAACGGATTCACAACGGAACTGCATCTTAGGGAGAAGTTCTCGCAGAATCTCATTGAAGCCTGTATCAATTTTGAGGATGGTGTTTTGGGATGGTTTTCACACTCTTTTTGAAGGATAATGAGCATTTTGTGATTGCTATTGAAAATAACGGAATTATTGTTACTGGAGCTTTTTCCCGCGTTTTTTTAGCATGCTGAATAAGGGAAATCTACCCGTGATTAATGCTTATTGTTATGCTGTTGAGACTATCGGTCGCCTACATTCTGTTCTCTGATTTATATATAACGATCTCATTATCTTTGGTTTGGGCTTTGTTAAGCAATAATAAACTCTCGCTCAACAGGCAAGCAAAATCCCGGCCAGTAACAAGTAACAGGTAACAATAAGGATTTTAGTGCATGGCCAAAAATTTTACAGAATATTTCTAAGGAGTTTATATACCTTA
>CADCHG010000061.1 GCA_902801155.1 uncultured Prevotellaceae bacterium
AATGAGCGTCTTTGGCATGCACAGCATTCTCCTTCCGAAGATAAGCAGTATCAGAATATGCTGAAGCTTTGGGGAGATAGGTTTCGGTAATTGAAAATTATTGGGAAAATGTTAGGCGTAGATCATCTATTGGTTATCATAGAGTTTCTTGGTACGTTTGCCTTTGCTATTTCTGGCATAAGACAAGCGGCAGGCAAGAACTTTGACTGGTTTGGCGGTTTCATCTGTGGCATAGCCGTTGCTATAGGTGGAGGTACCATACGTGACGTATTGCTTGGTGTGCGTCCGTTTTGGATGACTGCACCTATATATATAATATGTACCTTTATAGCTCAGTTGTTTGTGGTTGTCTTTTCAAGATATATCAAGAAACTGGATAATGCGTGGTTTGTTTTTGATACGCTCGGCCTTGCATTTTTCACTATTGCCGGTATGCAGAAGACGCTTGCTATGGGGCATCCGTTCTGGGTGGCAATAATAATGGGTACTATAACGGGAAGTGCAGGAGGCGTTATTCGTGATGTCCTTCTAAATTCTGTTCCTGTGATATTCCAGAAGGAGATATATGCTATGGCAAGTATAGTTGGAGGTTTCTTGTATTGGCTGATGATATATCTTGGCGTGAATGTTACGGTTTCTGCTACAATTTCATTCTTCGTTATTGTTGCAATACGTTTCTTTGCCGTAAAATATCATTTGTCGTTGCCTAAACTAAAGCAGCTTTGATGGTAATTCGATAAAACTAATCTTAAAACTTTAATAAAATGTATAGTGATCCAAAGAAGTGCCTTTATTGCACAAACAATTTTGATGAGTTGATGATTGAGATAGCACATCTTCGCGTGTCTCGTGTCTTTCTTTTTAAGGAACAGACCTATCGTGGTCGTTGTCTTGTGAGTTATGACAAGCATGTTAGTGATTTGAACGAACTCACAGATGAAGAGCGTAATGACTTTATGGCGGATGTCGTACAGACAACACGCGCTATGCAGAAGGCGTTTAATCCGGAGAAAATAAACTATGGCGCCTATAGCGACAAATTGTCACATCTTCATTTCCACCTTGCTCCGAAATATGTTGACGGACCGGATTATGGTGGGGTGTTCCAAATGAATCCTGGTAAGGTGTATCTTACTGATGCTGAATATCAGGAACTTATTAATATGATAAAGGAAAATTTGTAAAGGCTATTTTTATAGATAATAAAAAGGGCACATCATCTCGATGAGCCCTTTTTCTTCTTTTTTTGTTTTCTAAAAGGTAATGTATTAGTCTGGTCGGTTTCTCACGAATAAATGACCAGATCTGTTGACTTTATCTGTAAGTGGGTGCAAAATTACTCATTTTTTTTCGTATATGCAAGAAAAGTTGGGAAAAAATTTCATTATCTCGGAAAAATGTACTACCTTTGCACATAAAATTAATAAATTTTAATTATAATAGGAAACATATGAATGTTCTTGTAACAGGTGCAAACGGACAACTTGGAAACGAGATGCGTATCGTTAGCCGTAACAGTTCGGATAAATACATCTTTACGGATGTAATGGATATTGAGGGCGTTCAGACAACTCATCTTGATATTACTGATATTGAGGCTATCCGAACTATCGTGAAAGACAATGATGTAAAATGTATTATTAACTGTGCTGCATATACTAATGTGGATAAGGCAGAGTCGGATGAGGCTTTCTGTCGTGTGCTGAATGCCAAGGCTCCTGAGAATCTTGCTGTTGTGATGGCTGAGGTTGATGGACTTCTCGTTCACGTCAGTACAGATTATGTGTTTGGTGCAGATCCGTATAATGTACCTTGCAAGGAAGATCAGAAGGGAACCCCTACAGGAGTCTATGGTAAGACAAAACTTGAGGGCGAGCAGGCTATTATAGCAAGTGGTTGCAAATACATAATACTTCGTACAGCATGGCTATATTCTGAGTTTGGAAAGAACTTTGTAAAGACGATGCTGAACCTGACTGCTACAAAGCCACAGTTGAAAGTGGTGTTTGATCAGGTTGGAACTCCTACCTATGCACTCGATCTTGCTAATGTTATATATGATATTGTAAATGGTAGAAAGTATGAAGGAAATACAGGCATCTACCATTATTCAAATGAAGGTGTATGTTCTTGGTTTGATTTCACAAAGATGATAGCCATGCTTAGCGGTCATAATGATTGTGATATACAGCCTTGTCATTCTGATGAGTTCCCAAGTCCTGTTATTCGTCCTTCTTATTCTGTATTCGACAAGACAAAGGTAAAGAATACATTTGGGGTGAAAGTGCCTTATTGGCTCGACTCCCTTAAAACCTGTTTGAGAAATATGAACGAACTTAATTAATAATCTATGAAAGGAATTGTTCTTGCTGGTGGTAGTGGTACGAGATTGTATCCTATTACAAAGGGTATCTCTAAGCAGTTGATGCCAATTTATGACAAACCGATGATTTATTATCCGATAAGCGTGCTTATGCTTGCCGGGATACGTGATATCCTTATCATCTCCACTCCTTTTGATCTTCCAGGCTTCAAGAGACTTCTTGGTGACGGTAGCGACTATGGAGTGCATTTCGAATATGCAGAACAGCCTTCACCAGATGGTCTTGCACAGGCATTTACGATTGGTGCTGACTTTATCGGAAATGATAGCGCTTGTCTTGTTCTTGGTGATAACATCTTCCAGGGAACAGGTTTTTCTAAGATGCTCCGAGAGGCTGTACGTACAGCTGATGAGGATAAGAAGGCAACAGTATTTGGCTATTGGGTAAATGATCCTGAGAGATATGGCGTTGCTGAGTTTGACAAGGAAGGCAATTGTCTTTCTATTGAAGAGAAACCACAGAATCCAAAGTCAAACTATGCCGTTGTTGGATTGTATTTCTATCCTAATAAGGTGGTAGAAGTGGCACGCAATATCAAGCCTTCTGCTCGTGGTGAGTATGAAATAACCACAGTTAATCAGAAGTTCCTTGAGGATGGAGAACTGAAGGTTCAGACTCTTGGTCGTGGTTTTGCTTGGCTTGATACCGGAACTCATGATTCTCTTTCTGAGGCAAGTACATATATAGAGGTTCTTGAGAAACGTCAGGGATTGAAGGTTGCCTGCCTTGAGGGTATAGCATACCGTAAGGGATGGATTGATGAGGACAAGATGCGTGAACTTGCTAAGCCTATGCTCAAGAATCAATATGGGCAGTATCTCCTCAAGGTTATTGATGAGGTTAAGAGATACGGAACGGGAATAGAGTAGAAAATGTAAAGTTAATAGTATAAAGTGGAAGTAATAAAAACAGATATAGAGGGAGTGCTCGTTATTGAGCCTCGTGTTTTCAAGGATGCTCGTGGATATTTCTTTGAGAGTTTCTCTCAGAGGGAGTTTGACGAGAAGGTCGGTGCAATTCTTGGTCATAAGATAAACTTCGTACAGGATAATGAGTCAATGTCTTCTTATGGAGTAATGCGTGGTTTACATTTCCAGCGTCCTCCTTTCACACAGAGCAAGCTTGTTCGTTGTGTAAAGGGGGCTGTGCTTGATGTAGCTGTTGATATCCGTAAGGGTTCTCCTACATATGGAAAGCACGTATCATGTCTTCTTACAGAAGATAATCATAAGCAGTTCTTTGTGCCAAGAGGTTTTGCTCACGGTTTTGCCGTACTTTCTGAGACTGCTGTATTCCAGTATAAGTGTGATGAATTCTATCATCCGGAGGCTGACGGAGGTATCTCTATTGTTGATGACTCTCTTGGTATTGACTGGCAGATTCCTACAGATAAGGCTATTCTTTCAGAGAAAGACACCAAGCATGAGTGCCTCAAGGATTTCGATTCTCCATTCGATATTAACGTAAGCCTTTATTAAAAACAACAAAAACTATTATGAAGAATATTGTTATCACAGGCGGAGCTGGTTTTATAGGAAGCCACGTAGTACGTCTTTTTGTAAATAAATATCCAGAGTATAATATCATCAATCTTGATAAGCTTACATACGCAGGTAACCTTGCTAACCTTAAGGATATCGAGGATAAGCCTAACTATAAGTTCGTGCGTATGGACATCTGCGACTTTGATGCTTTCTATAAGTTGATGCAGGATGAGAAGATTGACGGTATCATTCACCTTGCTGCTGAGAGTCATGTTGACCGTTCTATCAAGGATCCGTTTACATTTGCACGTACAAACGTGATGGGTACGCTAACCCTTCTTCAGGCAGCAAAGCTCTATTGGGAGTCTTTGCCAGAGAAGTATGAGGGCAAGCGTTTCTACCATATCTCTACTGATGAGGTATATGGTGCCTTGAAGATGACTCATCCTGAGGGTATTGAGCCTCCATTCACTACTAAGGCTTCAAGCTCACAGCATCATGAGGCTTACGGAGAGGATTTCTTCTATGAGACAACCAAGTACAACCCTCACTCTCCATATTCAGCTTCAAAGGCTTCTTCTGATCATTTTGTTCGTGCTTTCCACGATACATACGGAATGCCTACAATTGTGACAAACTGCTCAAACAACTATGGTCCTTACCAGTTCCCGGAGAAGTTGATTCCTCTCTTTATCAATAATATACGTAACCGCAAACCATTGCCTGTATATGGTAAGGGTGAGAATGTGCGCGACTGGCTCTTCGTAGAGGATCATGCCCGTGCTATCGACCTTATCTTCCATAAGGGAACTGTTGCCGAGACATATAATATTGGTGGTTTCAACGAATGGAAGAATATCGATATTATCAAGGTTGTTATCAATACCGTTGACCGTCTGCTAGGACGTAAGGAGGGTGAGGATATGAACCTCATCACATACGTTACCGACCGTCTTGGACATGATGCCCGCTATGCTATCGATTCTACAAAGCTTCAGAAGGAACTTGGTTGGGAACCAAGCCTCCAGTTTGAAGAAGGTATAGAAAAGACAGTCAAGTGGTATCTCGAAAACCAGGAGTGGATGGATAACATCACAAGTGGTGATTACGAGAAGTATTATGATGATATGTATAAAAACCGTTAATGGAGAATAACGAGTCTTGGAAACATGAAGGGAAAAGCTGGTATCTGCTGAGGTATGGCCAGATTTCCTTTCAGAAAATGCATAGCCAACTTGAGAATTCCGGTCTTGAGTTTTTCCTGCCGTCATATACTGCGGTAGAGAATCGCAAGCAGGGCGTACAAGTTCGTGTGGAAAGGGCGTTGATGTTCAATATGATGTTCATCCACTCTTCCCTCGACGAATGTGTGCAGTTCGTGGTGAATAATCCCGGGGTGAATTTCATGGTGAAGCCGTCTGAGGAACATCCGTCAGTTTCCCTGAATCAGCTTGCGCCCGAGGTGAAGAAGAAGGAGTTCTGCTACGATAAGGCCACATTCCGTTATGTGATTACCATTCCGGAAAGGCAGATGGATATGTTCATCAAGACCGTGACAAATCGTAACACAAGGACTGTTCCTTTCATGAAGCCTTCGGAAATCGACTTGGAAAAGGGTGATAAGGTGAAGATTATAGGCGGTCCTTATGATGGAGTTGAGGGCATACTTGAAAGCCAGAAGGGTAAGGATGGCGGTACTGTCTATGTCCATATTCTGAATTTCATAGCCACACGCACCACAGAGATACGTCCTGAGTTTATACAGATACTGGAGTTTGCCAAAACTGGCAAGCACATGTATAAGAAGTTCGACTCCTTTATGACGCGCGGCCATCGATGTGTTCTGTCTCATGCCAATGGGGAAAAGATATCCGTACGCGATAATTCATATCTCAACGTCTTCATACGTAGGTTTTCCGAACTCAAGACTCCTACGGTGAACATGACGGCAAAGCTGCATCTCTTTCTCTTCATTGCATATACTTGCCTTGACAGAAAGACGGAAGCCGACGTACATGAGAAGTTCCTGCAGGACTACCTTGAACAGATAACCTCGGAGTCCATGCGTCTCAAGTGCCTGCTCTATCTCTTCGGTTGTACTGGTTCGAAGGTGTATAAAAAGCAGATGCAGTCAATGATAAAAGGCTGGAGGAAGAACTCCAAGCTTGACAGCAAGAAACAGGAGATAAAAGAGGCTTTCCTCGAATTTGAATGGATATGGGACGACTCTGATTCTTCCGAGGCTGCTCAAAAGTAATTATTGCTGTCCGGTTAAAAAAAATGGATTAAATAAATTCAGGGCTGGTACTTACATTAGGTATCAGCCCTTTTGATTATCCTTGCTTTTTACCTCGTTTGCATCATTCCCACCCAACAGAGCATATTCAAACGGGGGGCCTATGTCTGAAATGAGATACGCTAACACTAAAATCCTTATTGTTACCCGTTATCTGTTATCGCAAGGTTAGAAATGCCTCCGCATGCCTTCGCTTCAGGTTCGCTTCCATCGATGGAGCATCAACGGACTTATAACGGATTTACAACGGACCTAGAACGGACTTGCATAGGAGGGAGTTGAAAGTTCTCGCAAGGCTCAACAAGCAAAAACAAGTTCCCTATCTTACCAATCTTTTGCCAAGAGAAAGGCTCGCTTACGCGAATATATTATTTGGAAATCTCAGGGCGCAAGCCCAGTGTCTTTTTGGAGCGAAATCGCGACTGGTAACAAGTAACAGGTAACAATAAGGATTTTAGTGCATGGCCAAGAATTTTACTGAATTATTCTAAGGAGTATATATACCTTATTATATATAGAAATAATAAAATATAGGCATCTGATTACACTAATTTCCTTATTGTTACCCGTTACCTGTTATCAATACTTTTTCTGGGATTGTCTATTTCGCAATCCTTCTGAATTCTGCAACCGTTATAGCTGTGGCTATTGCAACGTTTAGACTTTCTGCTGTATCACGTTCCGGAGGATAGGAAGGGATTAGCAGACGGTGGCTTACCAATTCCCTTATGGCTGGTGAGATGCCGTTACCCTCGTTTCCCATTACGATAATGCCATTTGCCGACAGTTGGCTGTTGTATATGTTCTCTCCGTCCAGAAGTGTGCCGTATATAGGTATATCCCTGTCTAATTCCCTGAGAAACTCCGTAAGGTCGGTATAGAAAACCTTCACCCTTGAAATACTACCCATTGTAGCCTGAACAACCTTGGGGGCATACGCATCGGCAGTCGTTTGACTGCAAATGATCGTGTCAATACCAAACCAATCTGCAATTCTTATTATCGTACCGAGATTGCCGGGGTCCTGAACTCCGTCAAGTGCGATGCACAGATGCTCTTGAAACCAGTTTGCTTCGGGAATGGTGTTATTGTCGGGTATCTCAAACACACCGAGTACCTGTTGCGGATGCTGAAGGAAGCTTGTCTTACGAAGCTCGTCTTCCGTAACCGTGATAATCTGGTGATGACTGTTTGGGGTAGGGTGATAGGAGTTTATCCACTCCTCGCATCCTACAATCATTTTAGGATTATAGCCTGCGTGAAGCAGTTCTTCTACAATCTTGAATCCTTCTGCAACAAAGACATTGTCTTTCTTGCGGTTCTTCTTCATTTCAAGACTGCTGATGTATTTCTGTTGATTCTTGGAGATCATTGTTGGTGTCTTCTGATTTTCCAAGTGCAAAGTTACTGTAAAAAATACTAAATCATTCCGTTTGCATAGATTTTTTTTGTTTCTTACGAAAAAAAATAGTAATTTTGCATATTATTATGTACATAGCACATAACATGGCACGACGCCTTCACAATATAAAATCTAATATATCGTACACTTTCCTTGTGTTCGTCCTGCTCGTCTTGGTAGGATGTGACGGTACGCGCTATGTGGCTGATGGTGACTATCTGCTTACCTCCGCACGTGTTTCCTGCGAGAATCCTCGTATCAATCTCACCACGATGGATACCTATATCCGTCAGCGCCCTAACTCCAAATGGCTCTCTACGCTGAAGGTGCCTCTCGGATTCTATTCCATGTCAGGTGCCGATACTACGAAGTGGATCAATAGAACCCTTCGCAACTGGGGACAAGCGCCTGTGGTTTATGACAGCGTTCTCACAGCCCGTACAGTTGAGGATATCACCGCAGCAGTCCGCAATGAGGGTTATCTCAATGCCCAGGTCGTTCCGCAGTTGTCTGCCATAGGAAAGCGAATGAAGGTGAACTATGATATCGAAACTGGCAGTCCCTATGTCGTGCGGAAGATAAGCCATAACATCGAGGATCCCGCTATTGAGACCTTGCTTATGCAGAATAAGCAGTTGCTTGATATGCATTCCGGTCAGATATTCAGCGTAAACCAATTGGGTAGGAATCGTAACCGTATAACAGAATATCTCAATAATCACGGATACTATCTGTTCAATAAGGAGTTTATCAGTTTCGATGTTGACAGCTCTCAGATGAATCGCACGGTGGATGTCACAATGAACATTGAGCTCTATCGTCGTAACAGTTATCAGAAATTGTCGCAGCACCCTATATATCGTGTTCGTAATGTGTATTTTGAGGGAGCAAATACTCCTGATTTCAAACTGCGTCGGTCTGTCCTTGAGCAAAACTCGTTCATAGCACCGGGACAGCCTTATAGTGCTGCCGATCTGCAGAAGACATACACGCGCTTCTCACGCCTTCAAGCTATAAGATACACAAGTATCCACTTCGACGAGAACCCCGACAGCCTCTATCTTGACTGCCATATTCAGGTGTCGCCGCAGAAAACGAACTCCATACAGTTCCAGCCAGAGGGAACGAATACCGCAGGCGACCTTGGAGCTGCCGTTTCCCTTATCTATCAGAACCGTAATGTGTTCCATGGTAGCGAACTCTTGAACGTAACGGCACGTGGAGCATACGAGGCTATCCGCGGACTTGAAGGCTACCAGAGCCACGACTATGAAGAACTGGGACTTGAGACATCCCTCGCATTTCCGCGTTTCCTTTTTCCTTGGATGAAGAAATCGTTCCACCGTCGCAGTTCTGCCACAAGTGAGATTCTCTTCAGTTTCAACCGTCAGAACCGCCCTGAGTTCCAGCGCCGTATATTCACGGCGGCATGGAGATACAAATGGAGCAATCCTCAGAAGCATATCCAGTACAAGGTGGATGCTATCGACGTGAACTTCATCTCAATGCCTTGGATTTCTGAGACTTTCAAGCACGACTATCTCGATTCCGTATCCAACCGCAACGCCATCCTGCGCTATAATTATGAGAACCTCATGATTATGAAGACTGGTATAGGTTTGACTTATAGTGACAGGGACAAGACCATTCGTCTGAATCTTGAGACTGCCGGCAATTTCCTTCATCTTCTTGCCGGTCCTTTGAAATTCAAGAAAAATGAAGATGGACAGAATATGGCATTGGGCATTGCCTATGCACAATATGTCAAGGGTGATGCCGACTATTCCCGTCTCTTTGCCTTGGATGACCGCAACAATCTTGCCGTTCATGCTCGTCTTGGTATAGCATATCCGTATGGCAACTCCACCATCCTGCCTTTCGAGAAACGCTATTTCGCAGGCGGTAGCAATAGCGTGAGGGGATGGAGCGTCCGTAGTCTCGGTCCAGGAGGATATACAGGTAAGGATGGACGTATCGACTTCATCAACCAGACAGGTGACATCAAACTTGAGTTCAGTACCGAGATGCGCTCAAAGCTATTCTGGAGGTTTCAGGGTGCCATCTTTGTCGATGCCGGAAATATATGGACGATACGCGAGTATCAGGACCAGCCCGACGGACAGTTCAAGTTCGATACTTTCTTGAAACAGATAGCTGCGGCATACGGCGTCGGTCTCCGACTTAACTTTGACTATTTCGTAGTACGATTAGATATGGGTATGAAAGCGGTTAACCCTGCTTATACCACAACACGCGAGCATTTCCCGCTCGTACATCCAAAATTCTCACGTGATCACGCATTCCACTTTGCTGTGGGATTCCCGTTCTAAGTGAGAAAACACATAACCCACCAGCCTGCCCCTCATTCGCCTGCGGGCACTATCTCTTCAAGGGGGCTGTGGTTCGTGAGTTTCTAATTTTTTAATTTTTTTATGACAGAAAAGACAACCGAAGTGGTAGTTTCCGAGGCTGGTAATGAAAAACAGCCTCGTAGAAAACCAGCAGTACGTAAGGCTGCTACCACAAAGAAAAAGGCTGCCAAGAAGGAAGAAGCTGTTGAGCCTTTAATCGAAGTAAATGAAACAGAGGCTCCTGCAAAGAAACAACCACAACGACGTGGACGTAAACCGAAACAAACAACCGTAGAGGCAGCCAAGACAAAGACAGAAAACAATGACGCTCCTGTTCAGGCAACAGCCCAATACACAGAATCACAGGATGCAGTCGTAGAAGTTCAGAATCCAGTTTCAGAAAAGCCTAGGAAAGAGGAAACAAATGCTGAGGTAAAGAACGAAAAAAAGCCTTCATCCGAACCTGGGAAAGTGATTGGCATGACCGAGGAAAAGGGTAGGGCAGAAGAAAGCAAGAAAGAGGTAAAGGCTGAGGTAAAAGCAGAGGTAAGGGAAGAGGTAGAGGTAACCACCAACACCCAACACCCATCAACCAACACCCAAAAGACTGCTGGGGCTACCCAGAAGCCAGTTCCACCGTTCAATCCCGTCCGTATCGACACCATCGTAGATATGGTGAATGCGCCAAAGGGGCAGCTCCTTCTCAACGATCAGCAGATTCAGCAGCTCACGCAAGAGGAGGCTCTCAAGCGTTTCCGTTGGATAGAAGGCACTCTCGCTTGGGTACTCAACTATGATGTCGTTATCTCCGACACCAACATCTGGCTCGAACTCCTTGTTGGCCACACCTCAAGCCACAGCGACCCTAAGGTCAACGCCCGACTCATGTTCGAGCGTCAGCTTGAGTTCATCTCGAAGCTCGTGCGCTACCGTGGCGGACGTTTCATGATGATGAGCGAGACATACGAAGAGATTGACCGTTTCGCCACTCAGCAGGCACCTACCAACTACAAGGATGCTGATTTCGCCGACGAGGCATTGTGCCGTAACGTGTCTGCCCGTCTTGCAAAGCGACTCATCCTCTCCCAGCAGCGCGAGAACCGTTTGAAGATTGAAGGTATCTGTGCAGAAAGCCATCATGCAGCTTTTGCCGATCCTGCCATCATCCGCAAGACCGTGGAACTGTTCTCTGTGGGCAAGCGCGTACTGCTCCTTACCAACGATGCATCCGTGGCAATTCGCAGCATGGGTATGTGCGACGACCTCCAGCGCATCAACGGCATCGACGATGAGACGTGGGAGCGCATCTATGCACCATTGCGCCCTATGGTCGTCACGATGGACGATCTGAAGGTTCTCGACCTATACACACGTCAGTATCACTTCCTCCAGATGGCTGCCGGCAAGCAATGGATGGAAGACGTGCCACAGCGCATGGAGAAGCGTAACGTACAGCCTCTCGCCCTCTGGCTCGACGGTTTCCGTCCAGGCGACAAGCAGTCGGAGATGAACATGAACAAGCAGCAGAAGCAACAGAAACAGCCAAAGCAGGCGCAGCAGAAGCAACAGCAGAAACAGCAGAAGCAGGAGCAGCAGAAGGCTCTGGAACAGGAACAGCCGAAGCAACAACAGGCAAAGCCTGTGCAGCAGAAGAATG
>CADCHG010000062.1 GCA_902801155.1 uncultured Prevotellaceae bacterium
GATGCGCAGTAGCATCATGGCTCCGTAGATGGAGAAGTTGTAGATGAGCCAGAAACGCACCATTCCGAGGTCGTCATATACGGAGCTGAAGGAGCATACCAGACTGAGCATCAGTACTATTACGTTGGATGAGATAAAGGTTTTGCGCACGTTCTTGTTTCGGCGTATGGAGAACATTTCCAGACGTAGGAACTCGCCTATTATTCCCCATTCGTTGAGGAACTTGAAGCTCTGCTTCGTGCTTACCTTCATTGCCTTTTCCTCGCGTGAGAGCTCTGCATATACGAGCTTGTGCTGTAGGCGTCGGTTTATGGCTGTCACGATGCCGAGGATGACGAGCATTGAGTACCATGCAATGATATTGCCCTTGCATATCCAACCGCCAAGATGGGCATAGCCGCGGAAGAGGTGTTCGAAGTTCACGGTTAGCGTCCAGTCGGCATTGAAGAAGAGCGGGGATGCCACGAGTGCCAGTATTGGGACTATTCCTATCCAGTACAGCATGTTATGGCTTACGAGGGTTCGGAATATGGAATATGCCTGCGAGATGATCAGTTCGATGACATAGAAGCCTAAGAGGAACAATATGGTTAGACCTATGCCTTCAGCGAATACGACAGCCATGAGTGCGAATGGCACATAGAGGAACAGCATGACCAGATTGCCGTAGGATAGCAATGAGCGGATGATGAAGAAGTCGATGCACGTATATCGTGGGATAGGGAGCAGCACGTATGGCTTAACCTGCTGCGACGGTGTCTGCTGGAGCATGAAGCGCGCGAAGAAGTCGAGCGTCATGGTGAAGGGCAGGAACGAGTACATGAACTCGTATGCCGTTGTGCTCTTCATGTCGGTGGCTATGAGTGCCAGGGAGATGGAGAAGCCTATGAGGTACATCACCAGAAGGCCTACCATGAGGTATGCCATGAACTTTGCCACCTTGCCTTGCGTCAGCATAGGTGAACGCTTTTCTGACAGTTTCTGGTGGTTGCGGAGGATAGGGTAGAGTTGTTTAATTTTGAGCATAAAAAGCCTAACCAAGCCTTCCCAAACGGAAGGATGTTTTATAGTATTAATCCCTCAAGGGGGAAACTAAATAATGGTTTATAATTATTTTACAAATTTCTTGATTTGAAAAATGTATTTACTCCCCCTTGAGGGGGGGAGGGGGGAGGAACCCTCCCTTTGGGAGGGACTGGGTGGGCTACTCTTCTATATCAGTAATTCTTGTCTTGAAATTAAGCAGGTGATAGCTTGAGGTCTCGATGAATGCGAGATTAAGCCTTGAAGCACGGCGGAACTTATGATGCGGGTTGAAGGCATTGTCGAGAAGACGTTCATAGTGTATGAGCGGTTTCTTGTATGTCCTTGTCATGAACTCCAGTTCCTCGGTCTCGAAATCGAAGAGCTCGATGAGCATGTGCGCGATGAATGAGGCTGCCTGTGCTATGCCGAGACGGTGAATCCATTGGTTGAGCTTCACGAAGTCCACGCGGTTGCCTTGGGTCCTTAGATACTCGCCAACTGCAATGATACCGCATAATGACATGTCTCTCGTGATGATGAGGTCTATGTTTGCGACGAGGAGATGCAGGAAGTCGAGCGTCTCTGTGCTGCAGTCGATGTTATGCTTCTCCTGCTCGCTTATCTTACGGTAGCGGCGTGCGGACAGGAATCCGTAGAGGGCGGTGTCAGAATACTCGAACCTCTCCTTCGGCGTCGGGATGTTGATGTCGGAGGGTAGGCGAGGGTCGTCCTTCAATAGCTGTGCCCCTGCCACTATATAACCGTGGATGCCAAGTTTCTTTGCGGTAGCCACGAGTTTGTTCCACTTGAAACTGGACATGGGTTTGAGAGGCTCGTCAGTAATGCCGAACGCTCCTGCACGAAGCAGTATGGTGAAGTTTTCCTGGATTGTTGGGAACATAACAATTAACAATTAACAATTAACATGCCTTTCGCGCGATACTTCTTTCCACTTTACTCTTTCCACTTTACTCTTTCCACTGTTACTTTTTCGATATGATGTAAATCAAAGCCCCGATACCGAGGAGGATAGGGTAGTAGAGATACTCTATGATGTTGATAGGATTGACGGCTGCAAGTCCGCTTGCTATCAGTATCTGGGCTCCGTAGGGTAGAAGTCCCTGTGTGGCGCACGAGAATGTGTCGAGGATGGATGCTGCACGCTTCGGCTTAACACCGAAACGGTCGGCTATGTCCTTGGCGATGCTGCCCACGGTGATTATCGCCACGGTGTTGTTGGCTGTGCATACGTTGACAAGCGAAACGAGGATTCCGATTGAAAGTTCTGCTCCACGGCGACCATTGACCAAGCGTGTTATCTTATTGATGATAAACACGATACCACCGTTCTCCTTAATCAGTTCAAGAAGTCCGCCTGCCATCATCGTGACAATGATCAGCTCGCCCATGGAGATGATGCCGTCGCCCATGCTTGCGAACCATGACAAGAAGTTGTAGTTACCGGAAATCATTCCTATGATGCCGGTTAGGAGTATGCCTATTGAAAGCACCATGAGTACGTTCACACCATAAAGAGCGATGACCAGAACGAAGAGATATGGGATGATTTTGATAATCTCCACATCGGGAATGGTGCCCGGTGCGCTTATATTCCTTCCCATCACCATGTAGATGATGAAGGTGATAAAGGCGATAGGAGCCACGATGCGTATGTTCGCCTTGAACTTATCGCTCATCTTGCAGCCCTGTGTCTGGGTGGCAACTACTGTTGTGTCGCTTATGAATGACAGGTTATCTCCGAAGAAAGAGCCGCCTACGACGATGGCAGTGAGTAACGCCACGCTTGAGCCTGTGGAATGGGCTATGCCCACGGCGATAGGTGTCAGGGCAGCGATGGTGCCGACGCTTGTACCCACACTTAGGGATATGAAGCATGCAGCGAGGAACAGTCCGCCAAGCAGCATATTGGCTGGAAGTATGGACAGGGTGAGATTAACGGTTGCGTCAATGCTGCCCATATCCTTTGCCGACTTTGCAAAAGCACCTGCAAGCACGAATATCCATATCATGAGCATCATGTTCTTCTGTCCGGCGCCGCGACTGTATGTCTCGATGCGCTTTTCCAATGACATGCTTCGTGATATGGCAATGGCATATATGCTCGAAAGCATGAACGCCACGGTTATTGGTAGCTTGTAGAAATCACCCGCAATGATTGATGTTGCGAGATAGAGGACTACGAAGACGATTAAAGGAGATAACTGTATCAATTAACAATTAAAAAATTAACATGGAGTGCGCATGGCCTTTGACCTTAGTCCTCCAATAATTAGCAGACCTATCGTTGATGGGTAGCGTATATTAACAATATAACAATTAACATGTCAGTAGCGTTAGGCATGTTAATTGTTAATTTTTAATTGTTAATTATAACGTTACTCCATTCTTAAAAATAGAAATCTCGCTATATCCGTTCACCTCATTGCGTGCAGGTTCACCACTTGCAACAGCAAGGATCTTGTCGATGAATTCAGGAACGAGTTCCTTCATTGTCTTGCCGTCAACGAGTTGTCCGGCATTGAAGTCTATCCAGTTCTTCTTGCGGTTGTAGAGGTCGGAATTCGTGGAAATCTTCATCGTCGGGACGAAAGTGCCGAAAGGAGTTCCGCGACCAGTAGAGAAGAGTACCAGATGGCATCCTGCGGAAGCAAGTGCCGTGGCTGCAACGAGGTCATTGCCTGGGGCAGAGAGAAGGTTGAGACCCGGAGTCTGTAAGCGGTCACCGTATTCAAGAACTCCGCTTACAGGAGCACGTCCGCATTTCTGCGTGCATCCGAGAGCCTTGTCCTCAAGAGTAGAGATACCACCAGCCTTGTTGCCCGGGGATGGATTCTCGCCAACAGGCTCACCATGCGAGAGGAAGTAGTTCTTGAAGTTATTTATCAGAGAAACTGTCTGCTCGAATAGCTGACGGTTCTCGCAACGGTTCATAAGAATTGTCTCAGCACCGAACATCTCAGGTACCTCGGTAAGTATGCTTGTGCCTCCTTGTGCAACGAGCCAGTCGGAGAATTCACCTTCAAGTGGGTTGGCTGTTATGCCTGAGAATCCGTCAGAACCACCGCATTTGAGTCCTACGCGGAGCTTACTTACCGGAACATCAACACGCTTGTCCTCCTTGCATATCCCGTACATATTACGGAGAATATCCATGCAGTATTCAACCTCGTCACCTTCAACCTTTTGTGTAACTACGAGTTGGATGCGCTCCTTGTCGTAATCACCGAGCATTGCCATGAAGTCGTCTGGCTGATTGTTCTCGCATCCGAGGGAGAGAACGAGCACGGCACCTGCATTAGGATGAAGCACGATGTCACGAAGAATCTTGCGTGTAGCCTCATGATCCTCTGAGAGCTGAGAGCATCCGTAGTTATGATGCCAGGCGTGAACAGCATCAATGCCGTCGAGACGAGTCTCTGTTTCAAGACGTTTTGCCAACTGCTCTGCAATGCCGTTTACGCAGCCGACAGTCGGAACAATCCATATCTCATTGCGTATGCCGACATCACCGTTCTTGCGGACGTAGCCCTTGAATGTGCGGTTCTCAACAGGGATGTTGAGCTTCTCATCCACAGGATTGTAGGTATATTCGAGAGTTCCTGCGAGGTTGGTCTTGAGATTGTTCTCGTTTACCCATTCTCCAGCCTTGAGATTCTTGGCTGCATGACCGATAGGATAGCCGTACTTGATGATATCCTCACCTTCTTTCTTATCGGTAAGAAGGATCTTGTGTCCGGCAGGAGTATCTTGCAATAGCTTTATCTCCTTGTCTCCGTCGGTAACGGTCTCGCCAGCCTTCATAGCCCTGAGACATACAACCACCGAATCCGCAGGATTGATCTTAAGAAATGCCTGTTCCATTCGCTTTAGATCTGCGTTCTTCTATAGAAATCAACGTTCTCCTTGAAGATAACCTCGATAGGCATATAGTTCACAGGGTTTACGTTCTTCTTCAGGATGATGGCTCTTGCAAGTGCATCAATGCTGTAATATCCCTGCATATATCCGTGCTGGGCGATGAGGAATGAGATACTGCCCTGACGCAGACAGTTTGCATTCTTCTCCACCATATCATAACCCATGATCTGCACATTGCGCAGATTGTTCTTCAGCAGATAGTCGCCTACGAGGTGTGCCTTAGAATTGAGTGTCACGCAATGATGGATATCTTTGTTGTTGTCAAAGAAATTCTGCAGAATCTGTGTGTATTCCTTACGTGAAGACTCGTAAGGAAGGTCAACCTCCACAATCTTGATGTCAGGGAAGTGGTCATTCATATAATGACGGAAACCTACCTCGCGGTTGTCCTGCTGCTTACTTGCAACGTGAACACCGTCGATTGTCTGCTTCATCAGCATGATTCTCTTTTCCTTTGATGCAATCATCATAAGGAGCTTTGCAGCGAAATATCCGCTGGCAAATGAATCCTGTCCGTAGAATGCAAGTGGGCGTAGGTCAGGCATATAAGAGTCAAGCATGATGAATGGAATGTTGAGCTCATGCAGCTGATCCGTGAACTTACGTGTTACCTCCAACTTGGCAGGAACCACAACGACACCATCAGGCTGGGCTGCAAGGATTGCCTCATAGCACTCCCTGAAACTCTGCTCATCCTTACGTTTATAGTAGTACATGTGCGCGTGCACATTGAAGTCGCGTCGCATCTCGCAGGCATGGAGCTGACCTTCCTCAACTTCCTCCCAGTAGGCTTCACTCTCGTGCTTTGGCATAAGGCAGTAGAAATTGTACTCCTTATTGTGGGCAAGGGCACTTGCATACATGTTAGGCTCATAGTTCATTTCCTCGATGGCTTTCTGAACCTTTACCAATGCCTTTGGTGAAACATTAGGCCTGTTGTGCAGTACACGGTCAACGGTACCGACACTCACACCAGCCTTCTCTGCGATATCACGGATTGTGATACGCAGTGAACCAGTATTGTCGCGTTTACGTTGACGCTTGTTCTCCTGATTAGTTGACGCCTTCTTTGCAGACTTCGTCTTCTTTGTGCTTTTGTTCTTCTTTCCACTACCGTTTGTGGAACCTTTGGGACGTCCTACCTTTCTCTTTTCGGCAGCAGCCTCAATTGGCTGTTCGTCGTTGAGGTCGTTGATATCCATATTCTGTGACATTCCTTAAGTTGAAGGTGATTTAAGATTTAAAATTATGGGTGCAAAAATAATGAAAAAAAACGAATTGTGTGCATTAACAATTGAATTTTTTTATAAAAAACATGGAAAATGTGTATTTTTCCTCAAAATATTTCTTGCTTTCGTAAAAAAAACGTAATTTTGCACACGAAATCCGCGTTGTGGTCGCACAAAGTTTGCGGAAAATATACTTTGGGAATTTTAAATCATAATACATAAATCAACTTCAAAATTAACTATGGCAAAAGTAGTAACTTTGGGCGAAATCATGCTTCGTCTTTCTCCAAATGGTCAGGATCGTTTCATTCAGACGGACATTTTCCGTATCATCCCGGGTGGTGGTGAGGCAAATGTAGCTATCAGTTGTGCCAATTACGGTCATGATGCTTATTTCGTAAGTAAGCTTCCTGAGCATGAGATTGGTCAGATTGCTGTAAATGCACTCCGTCGTTATGGCGTAAACACGAAGTATATTGCCCGTGGCGGTAATCGTGTCGGTCTTTACTATTGTGAGACAGGTGCTTCTATGCGCCCATCAAAGGTTATCTACGATCGTGCTAACTCTGCCATTGCAGAGGCAAATCCAGAGGATTTCGACTTCGATGCAATCATGGAAGGCGCTGACTGGTTCCACTGGTCAGGTATCACTCCTGCTATCTCAGACAAGGCTGCAGAGCTAACAAAACTCGCTTGCGAGGCTGCAAAGCGTCATGGCGTAACTGTTTCTGTTGACCTCAACTTCCGTAAGAAGCTCTGGACATCAGAGAAGGCAATCTCTATCATGCGTCCTCTTATGAAGTATGTTGACGTATGTATCGGCAATGAGGAAGATGCAGAGCTTTGTCTTGGTTTCAAGCCTGATGCTGATGTTGAAGGTGGTGAGACTAATGCTGCCGGCTATGAGGGTATCTTCAAGCAGATGAAGGAGACATTCGGCTTCAAGTATGTAGTTTCTACTCTCCGTGAGTCTTTCTCTGCAACACACAATGGCTGGAAGGCTCTTATCTACGATGGTAAGGAGTTCTATCAGTCAAAGCGTTATGATATCAACCCAATCATCGACCGTGTAGGTGGTGGTGACTCTTTCTCTGGTGGTCTTATTCACGGTCTTCTCACAAAGCCAAATCAGGGTGAGGCTCTTGAGTTCGCTGTAGCTGCTTCTGCTCTCAAGCACACCATCAATGGTGACTTTAACCTCGTATCTGTTGCAGAGGTCGAGGCTCTTGCTGGTGGTTCTGCTAATGGTCGTGTACAGCGATAGATAAATTAACAATTAATAATTAACAATTAACATGCCTGCCGTATGATAGGGAGGGATAATGTGATACACCAGAAGAGCATGTCCTTTGCATTAAGGATTGTAAAGATGGTGGAATTCTTAGAAAAGAATTTTAGTTATGTCCATTTCCCTATTTTTAAGCAGATTTTAAAGTCTGGGACCAGTATTGGGGCGAATATTCGTGAATCTCAATATGCGGAAAGTACGGATGATTTCGTTCATAAACTCAAGATTGCTTTGAAAGAAGCTAACGAGACGGAATATTGGCTCGATTTGCTCCATAATGGTGAATATATTACTATGGAGCAGCATGATAGTATGATTATTGATTGTAAGGAATTGATTAAACTTTTAATAGCAATAATAAACAAGACAAATAGTAAGAAATAATTATTATGTTACTTGTAGATTTTTTTGCGAGGATGCATGTTAATTGTTAATTATTAATTGTTAATTAAAAATATGGCAAAATTCGATAAATTTCAGGTGATGGCGAAAATCGCCGAGGCACCTATGGTTCCTGTTTTCTATAACAAGGACGTTGAAGTTGCAAAGAATGTAGTGAAAGCTTGCTACGAGGGTGGCGTTCGTGCGTTCGAGTTCACAAATCGTGGCGACTTTGCTCAGGAGGTATTCTCAGAACTTTCAAAGTTCGTTGCAAAGGAGTGCCCAGAGATGGCTCTCGGTATCGGTTCTGTAGTTGATGCTCCAACAGCAGCTATGTATATTCAGATGGGTGCTAACTTCGTTGTAGGTCCGCTCTTCAATCCTGATGTAGCAGTTGTATGCAATCGTCGTTGCGTAACTTATTGCCCTGGTTGTCTCACACCATCAGAAATTGGTAAGGCACAGGAAGTTGGTTGTGACTTTACAAAGGTATTCCCAGGTGATGTTGTTGGTCCAAACCTCATCAAGGGACTTATGGCTCCAATGCCTTGGTCAAAGATCATGGTGACTGGCGGTGTTGCTCCTGAGAAGGAGAACCTTGAGAAGTGGTTTGCTGCCGGTGTCTTCTGTGTAGGCATGGGCTCTAAGCTTTTCCCAAAGGACAAAGTAGCTGCAGGTGACTGGCAGTATGTTACCGATAAGTGTAAGGAAGCACTCGGTTACTGCCTTGGTGCCCGTAAGTAATAAGAAATAAAAGTCTTTGACTAATTAACCATAAAACTGGAATTCGGGGAGTCTCTGTGCTTGCCGGAGTTCCAGTTTTTTTTCTTCTGGTGGCTGTTTTTGCAAGATTTCCCGATTTTCCAGCCTTCCTAAAATAATAACTATGCGTAAATATTTATTCTTCTCTATATTTTTATTTGTCATTGTATGTAGTTGTTCTACAGATAGCTCTGATAGGGATTATGTTGACAATCTCAATGACCGTTCTTATGACATGCGTTATAAGAATGTGGATTCTGCCCGCATTTATGCAAATAAAGCATATAAAGAGGCTGAGAAGATAGAATATAGGGCTGGAATGTCGGAGGCTTTGCTCAATCAGGCTTTCTACACCATTACGCGCATGGATTATGTAAAGAGTGATACGCTACTTTCGCGTGCCGACTCTCTTGCCGAGGATGATATCACTCGCCTATGTGTAGAGGTGCAGCGTATGCGTTTATGTCAGCGCCGTTCACAGAACAAGGATTTCTATGTTCATAAGAATGAGGCAGACAGATACATGGCCAGCATACACTCTGATATTGAGGATGAATCCCAAAGGAAGCGCAGACAATACACCTATGCAAGAAGTGAGTATGGTATAGTGCTTTCCACATATCTGTACTATGTGAATCTTCCTATAGAGTCATCTGAAGCATTGCTGAGTATAGCCAAGGACAAGGATATCCAACTCAATAATGATACTGCACAATATCTTGCCTATCTGTATAATATAGGAGCAGGTGGAATATTGCGCGAGGGTAGCGCTGCGGAAATAGCACATAGGGAGTTTGACTGTCTGATGCAGTGCTATATGCTTGCTCGTCACAATGGTTATCTGTTTTGGGAGGCGAACTCTTTGCAGTCTCTTTCCGAGCACCTTGCCAACCCTGAGGAACTTGCAGCCTATCATCGTGATGACGATCCTTGCATACGCTATCTCAACGACGATGGTGTGCCGGACTCAATGCTCTCAGGCAATCTTGCAGAACGTTCATTGCAATGTTTCGTGAGATATGGTGACATATATCAGATTGCAGGAGGATGGCGTACCTTGTCATCATGCTATCATAATATTAGTGATTATGAGGCAGAACTTTCATGTCTCCTTAATGCTGTTGAGGATTCTCTTATACTTCAGGCTCCTGATCTTGTGGCATCAATAAGTGAGAAGATGTCAATGGCTTATTCTGCACTGGGAGACAAGCAGGCAAGTGACTACTATCGTAACCAGTATCTTGATATGCAGGACTCCACGCGTCAGGATCGGCAGCTTGAGGCTCGTGCGGATGCTCTCTCTGCCCTTGTTTCACGCACGCAATGGCTTATTGCTTCTATTGTCGTCGTGCTTGCCATACTCGTTGTGGTAGTGGCTGTGCTTATCCATTATCATAGGAAGAACAAGGACAGATACAAACATAATGAGCGACTTGAGGAACTTGACGAGAATCTGCAGGCGTTGTGTCTTCAGACGGAGGATGCCATGCGAATCAACGTTGAGCAACATGCAAAGGTTTCGTATGCTGAGAACATCATGCCGCTAATCGACCGTATGCTTCATAGTGTAGATACGGTGGAAAAGGCTGGGAATGGGAATCTCGAGTATGTGTCGGATATCTGCAAGTCTATACTTGAGAACAATGCCCGTCTTACATCTTGGGTGCAATTGCGTAAGGGACAGGTCTCTCTCCATATTGAGACATTCCCTCTGCAGTCGTTGTTTCATATTATTAAGATGACGGTGAAATCGTTCAGTAACAAGGGAATACAACTCTCAGTTAAAGATACAGATATAAGCGTAAAAGCTGATAAGGTGCTAACTCTTTTCCTGATAAACACCATTGTTGATAATGCCCGCAAGTTCACTCCTGAGGGTGGTGAGGTCATTGTCTCTGCCACTAAATGTGACGTTTATGATGGCTATGCTGAAGTGTCGATAGCCGACTCCGGCAAGGGTATGACTCAGGAGCAGGCTGATCATCTCTTTGACTATGGAACCATCATCGATCAGAAAGAGAACCTCACCGAACAGAAGAGTCATGGTTTCGGACTCATGAACTGTCGCGGAATCATGGATCGTTATCGTAAGACAAGTGAACTGTTCTCGCGTTGTGAGATAAAGGCTGAAAGTGAGAAAGGCAAGGGTACGCGCATTTTCTTCCG
>CADCHG010000063.1 GCA_902801155.1 uncultured Prevotellaceae bacterium
CAACAGGCTTCTTTGCATAGTCAAGAATCTCCTGTGGGTAGATCATGAACATCGTACTGTCAGCCCTGTTATTGATATCACGAAGCTTGATTTCCACAGCCACCTGACGCACCTTGATGATGTCGCAAAGGTCGTTGAAGTATCTCTTTGACTTACTCAGTCTCATAAATGAACCGAGCCATGCTGTACGAGCAGCCTCACCGCCATTTTCCTTCAGAAGAGGATAGCATCTGTGAGTGGTGAGCATTTCAACAGAGAGCTTCTGGTTCTTTAACTTGACATTGCAGAAACCTGCGCTGTCGTGAGGAAGATACACATCCTTCAACAAAGACTGCAACGCACGCTCTACAAGCGTCTTGCTGAGATAAGCCTTGAAGTCGGTCGGCATCTTACCTCCGCATAGCATAATGGCATTACGAACAGCCTGTGTCTTGAAGTCGAATGAATACAAAGGCTCACCGCCCTCAGGACCTACAACATCAACAAGCCATGTATAGACATCGCCTCTGATGATGCTTGAAAGAGACTGAGAAGCAAGAGCATCGGTCGCAACCCTCCAAATGCAGTACGTACGTGCCACATATCGATTTTCCTGAGCCTCGGTTTTGAACTTGCCCTCGGTCATCTCAGGGAAAAGAGACGTATAATCTGTGTTTCTCTTGGTGTAAACAATTTTGATTGTTCTGTCACTTGCATACATCTTCGTCAGCTTCAGATTCAAGGTCTTATCCATTTTACCTATCTTATCTTTCTGCTGGAAGACATAGCTTTTGGCTCTTTTCGTCATTTGATCAGCATTGTTTTTCTGCTGAGCAACAATTGGTGCACTGATTAGTAGAAACCAAAATAAAGTGTAAAAGTATTTTTTTAATGTCATAGTTGTATGGTGTTAATAAGGTTTTTTATTGATACAAAGTTAATAAAATAGTTCGATATTGCAAGAAAAACAATTGTTTTTTTTTACTTATAACTCTTTTTTCTGTATAAAACGGCTGTTTTGCAAACTACGCTTTGCAATTTTGCACTATATCAAGTGACATTTTCATAAACAGAATAAAATTCTCATCTGTATCTTTCAATTTTCTTTCAAATATGGCGATGCGTAAATCCAACGTGAGTTACTTTCCTCTGCTGTCCCTGCAGGACTATAACTGTTGATGTGATTTTCTTGATAGGGGTCACGCCTATTCTATTGATATGTCCCCTTGAGGTTCTTAACATTAAATTAAATTACGCTATCTCACCTTTGCCAGATTCCTCCCCCACGTTAGTGGAAGCGGAATTCTATTGCCGAAATGTTATGATAGTTTAACTATAAATCTTCTTTTTTCTCACATATTTCTTGTATCTTTGCACGCTGAAAATCAAAAGACGGGAACCAGCCTTGCTGACTATCCCTATTTTCATCGTGCGCGCCCGTGCACGCTGAAATCAAAAAGACGGGAACCAGCCTTGCTGACTACCCCTATTTTCATTCTCCACCCAAAAACAACCTTGGAACATTAAAACTAAACAATATAAAGAAATAACTCATGAAGAAACAGTTGAAGAAGGTGCTGGTATTAGGTTCCGGCGCACTAAAGATCGGACAGGCTGGTGAGTTCGACTACTCTGGTAGTCAGGCACTCAAGGCTTTGCGTGAGGAAGGCATCAAGTCAGTACTCGTAAACCCTAACGTTGCTACAATCCAGACAAGTGAGGGAATCGCTGACAAGGTGTATTTCCTGCCTATCACACCACACTTTATCACGGAGATAATAAAGAAGGAACGTCCTGACGGCATCATGCTCGCTTGGGGTGGTCAGACAGGCCTCAACGTTGGTACTGCCCTCTATCAGAGTGGCGTGCTCAAGGAGTATGGCGTTGAGGTGCTCGGCACAAGCGTAGAGGCTATCATGAACACCGAGGACCGCGACCTCTTCGTAAAGGAGCTGAACAAGGTGGATCTGAAAGTGCCTGTATCACAGGCTTGCGAGAATATGGAAGAGGCTGTTGCAGCCGCTCGCCGTATCGGCTACCCTATCATGATTCGCTCAGCATACGCTCTCGGCGGTCTTGGCTCAGGTGTTTGTCCTGACGAGAAGACCTTCATCGAGATTGCGGAGTCAGCCTTCACCTTCGCTCCACAGGTGCTTGTTGAGGAGTCTTTGAAGGGCTGGAAGGAGATAGAGTTCGAGGTTATCCGTGATGCCAACGACCATTGCTTTACTGTTGCTTCAATGGAGAATTTCGACCCACTCGGCATTCACACGGGTGAGTCAATCGTTGTGGCTCCTACCTGCTCTCTTCGTGATGATCAGGTAAAGATGCTCCAGGATCTCGCTGTTAAGTGCGTTCGTCACCTGAACATCGTGGGTGAGTGTAACATTCAGTATGCTTTCAACGCCGAGACAAACGACTACCGTATCATCGAGATCAACGCTCGTCTGAGCCGTTCTTCTGCCCTTGCTTCAAAGGCAACAGGCTATCCTCTCGCATTCGTTGCAGCAAAGATTGCCCTCGGCTATACCCTCGACCAGATTGGCGAGATGGGCACAACAAACTCAGCTTACGTAGCACCTTCACTCGACTACCTCATCTGTAAGATTCCACGTTGGGACCTTACCAAGTTCACAGGCGTTAGCCGTAAGATTGGCTCTTCTATGAAGTCTGTGGGCGAGATTATGTCTATCGGTCGTTCTTTTGAGGAAATGCTCCAAAAAGGTCTCCGTATGATTGGTCAGGGAATGCACGGTTTCGTGGGTAACGACCATATCAAATTCGACAACCTTGACGAGGAGCTGGCAAACCCAACCGACCTCCGTATCTTCGCTATTGCCCAGGCTCTTGAAGAGGGCTACACAATCGAGCGCCTTTATGACCTCACCAAGATTGATCCTTGGTTCATTGAGCGCATGAAGAATATCGTGGATTACAAGCATAAGCTCGAAGGCTACAATTCACTTGAGGAACTTTCTCCAGACGTATTGCGTCAGGCTAAGGTTATGGGCTTCTCCGACTTCCAGATTGCGCGTTTCGTGCTCAAGGTCAAGGAAGGCAACATGGAGAAGGAGAACCTCGCTGTTCGTGCTCAGCGTAAGAAGCTCGGCATCCTTCCTGCCGTTAAGCGTATCCCAACAGTTGCAAGTGAGCATCCTGACCTCACCAACTACCTCTACATGACATACGCTGTCGAGGGACACGACATCAACTATTATAATAATGAGAAATCAGTCATCGTACTCGGTTCTGGTGCTTACCGCATCGGTTCTTCTGTTGAGTTCGACTGGTGTTCGGTAAATGCCATCAACACCGCTCGTAAACTCGGCTACAAGAGTATCATGATCAACTATAACCCAGAGACTGTTTCTACCGATTATGATATGTGTGACCGTCTCTATTTCGATGAGCTCTCATTCGAGCGTGTGCTTGATGTCATCGACCTTGAGAACCCACGTGGCGTGATTGTCTCTGTAGGTGGTCAGATTCCTAACAACCTCGCTATGAAGCTGCATCGTCAGTCTGTGCCTATCCTCGGAACAAGTCCTGTTTCTATCGACCGTGCCGAGAACCGTGGTAAGTTCTCTGCTATGCTCGACAAGCTCGGTATCGACCAGCCACAATGGAGCGCCCTCACATCAATGGACGATGTAAACGCATTCGTTGAGCGCGTTGGTTTCCCTGTACTCGTACGCCCATCATACGTTCTTTCAGGCGCAGCCATGAACGTATGCTACGACAACGAGGAACTTGTACGCTTCCTCCAGATGGCTTCTGAGGTCAGCAAGGAGTACCCTGTAGTTATCTCTCAGTTCATGACAGAGACAAACGAGATCGAGTTTGATGCCGTTGCACAGAATGGTGAGGTTGTAGAATATGGTATCTCCGAGCACGTTGAGTATGCTGGTGTTCACTCAGGCGATGCTACTATGGTATTCCCTGCACAGAATATAACATTCGCTCAGGCTCGTCAGATCAAGAAGATCTCTCGCGCTATTGCCAAGGAGCTCAACATCTCAGGTCCTTTCAACATCCAGTATCTTGCCAAGGGCAGCGACATCAAGGTTATCGAGTGTAACCTCCGTGCTTCTCGCTCATTCCCATTCGTCAGCAAGGTATTGAAGCGCAACTTCATCGAGACAGCAACAAAGATTATGCTCGATGCTCCATACGCAAAGCCAGACAAGCTCGTGTTCGACATCGACCGTATGGGCGTTAAGGCTTCACAGTTCTCATTCGCTCGCTTGCAGAATGCAGACCCAATCCTCGGCGTTGACATGAGCTCAACAGGTGAGGTTGGATGTATGGGTGATTCTTTCGAGGAAGCTCTTCTCAACTCACTCATCGCTACCGGCTACAAGATTCCTTCAAAGGACAAGGGCATCATGCTCTCAAGCGGTGGTGCAAAGGAAAAGGCAGCTCTTCTCGACCCTGCTCTTGCTCTCGTTAAGGCAGGCTACACGGTTTATGCTTCTGAAGGCACAGCCAAGTACCTCAACGAGAATGGTGCGAAGGCAATTGCAGTAGGATGGCCTGATGAGTCTGGAAATGATATTCCAAATGTGATGGATATGATACACGACCATAAGTTTGACCTCATCGTCAACATTCCAAAGAACCATACAAAGCGCGAGCTTACAAATGGTTATAAGATTCGTCGTGGTGCTATTGATCACAACATCCCATTGATTACCAACGCACGTCTTGCATCTGCATTCATCGAGGCATTCTGCTCTATGAGCGAGAACGACCTGCAGATCAAGTCTTGGCAGGATTATGAGTAGAAATTGAAAGTGATTTTTTGCTGAAATACTAAGGAAAGCTCCACTTGCGTGGGGCTTTTCTTTGGAATTTTGGAAAGTAAATTAGGGGTAAATTAAACCAGTAAATTATTTCTCAGGGAAATTAAAAAATATAATTTATTGATTCTAATTTACTGAATTAATTTATTTCCCATTTACTTTCCAAACATCATTGGCGCAAGCCAAATTTGCTTTCTAAGAACCATTGGCGCAAGCCAAATTGTATGAGAAAAAAGATTATGTTCGTATGCCACGGAAACATTTGCAGAAGTCCGATGGCAGAGTATATGTTCCGCAGCATGGTGGAAGAGGCAGGTCGTGCTGACGAATTTGAAATCTCGTCTGCCGCTACAAGTACCGAGGAAATCGGTGAGCCTGTCTATCCACCGGCTCGCAGGAAACTTGCTGAGCACGGCATAAACTGCAAGGGACATGAGGCTCATCAGATTACCCGTAGCGAGTATGCCTATTATGACATGATTATCTGTATGGATCAGCACAATATCCGTAATTTGCGCTATACCATAGGCGAGGACACCCAGCATAAGGTTATCCGACTTCTCGACCTTACCGATAATCCTCACGATGTTGCAGATCCTTGGTACACAGGCGATTTCGAAACTACCTATCGGGATATTCTCGAAGGATGCAAGGCGTTACTAAAATTATAATTTATGAGGAAAATCTTATTGGGCATATCCGCATTGCTTTTCATCGCTTGCAAGAACCAGAACATCAAAGAATACGTTCCTGAAGAAGATCCATACAAGAAAGTTCAAGCTAATGGCGGTTCTTCTTTTTTTCCTGACGATGGCATATATAATTGTACATCCCAGTACATTACGCAAAAGGAATATGACAGCCTTCTATGTCTCTCCTATGAAATGGAGCACCAGAAGATAAACCTCGAATCAGCAAAAGCCCGTGAAATAATAACATTAGCACAAGATACAACCACGACTATAGGCAAGTATCTCCGCAAATACCTAAACGACGGAGTCGATGTGGCTGAAGCATCTGAACCTGTCGATATTACCGAAATAACATATTATAAACAAACTAACCAATATGATGTTAAGACATATTATATTGGTGACATTTCATTTATGATAACGGGCAACAAACCTGATACAACATTAATGGCTTCACAAGGTTCTTCGTATGCCCAAAATGGTATTTATGCGGGTTATGTCGGTCATGATTGCGATTTCTGTTGCGATGTTCAATTCTACCTCTTTGATGATTCCTCTAAAAGAATGGTGCCTGTTGGACAATACATCAACAATCATTGGGCATTTGAAGAGTTTGGCGGAGACAATAACTATGGTCTCATAAAATGGATAGCGCCGAATAAACTGCTTTGTAAAGGATTCAGAGATGTTCGTGACGAATCATGGGAATGGAACGACAGCATTTCAAAAATAAAGGATTATAAAGGTGACAGGACAAGCCGATATGGCTATCCTGTATATTCACTTATCACACTTACGAAGAAATAAACATTAATAAAAATGAACATATTGATTTTATCTGGAAGCCCACGCAAGAAGGGATTAGTTTCGCAGATGCTCGACATCATGCGTGAAGAGGCAGAACAAAGAGGCGATAATGTGCAGATTGTACGCACAAACGACCTGAACATCAAGCCTTGTATTGGTTGTATGGCTTGCCGCACTAAAGAGAAATGCGTATTAGGCGAGGACGACTCCCAAAGAGTATTGAAAATGATACAGGACGCAGATGCCGTTATCATGGGCGCGCCATGCTATTGGGGCAACATCCCCGGACAGATGAAACTGCTTTTCGACCGTATCGTCTATGGCATGATGCGCGATACCCCACGTTTCCCAGAACCTCTCATGAAAGGCAAGAAATGTATCCTCCTCAGCACTTGCACAACTCCTTGGCCTTGGAATATCTGGTTCAATCAGTCACATGGTGCTATTCGTGCCCTTCGCGAGATATGCCATTATTCCGGTTTCAAGATTGTTGCCACAATAGAGCGTGGAGGTACTGTTATGCATCCTCAACTATCAGAGAAAGACCGACTCAAATGCCGTAAGGCTGTAAGAAAGCTATAGCCACAGAAAAGAGACTTGCTTTAGCTTGATGAGCCTTGCAAATAAAAATGAAAAATTAAATGTATTGCTGTCCGGTAATTTTTTTTGATTAGATAAATTCAGACAAGGGACTATGTCTGAAATGAGGTACGCTACACAAAAATTTTACGGAATTAGTCTAAGGAGTTTATATACCTTATTGTATATAGAAAAATATAGGTAGCAACTACACTAATTTCCTTATTGTTACCCGTTACCTGTTACTAACACGTTTATTGGGATGACGCTGAACGTTTCGTTCACCGTTTTCCTACATGTTATGAATACGAAATCCAAGCCAGTTCATCAAGGAAGTATGCAGATGATTAGTAAAAAATAGCGTCTGTTTTTTATTTCTTTGATGTACTCAATTGTACTTTATATTTCACAGGTTTCATATTGATACCCACGCCATCATCGAATGGGTTTCTGATAACCCAAACCTTTGGGCATGGTGTCAGAATTTCATACACTACGTAGATGTAATAATCCTTACCATACTTCTTCGCAGTATCATATTCATTCTCTGTATAATAGAAATCCATGTCCCCCACTTTTCTTTGGGTAGCTTTCACTTCTATGTATCGTGGAGTTTTGTCTTTGTTCACAGACAGGATGTCATATCCAAAAGCATCACTTTCGCGAGATACCCATTTGATTAGTTTCTTTGCTTTCGACTCTGAAATAGAGAGTCCTTTCATCAGTCTTTGAATTTCTGCCTGAAAAACCACGTATTCACCTCTATCTCCAAGTTTCTTATACTTCTTGGCTTCTTTTTCATAGTCTGGAGAAGGTTTGCCAGAATGAGGATTTGTATGTGGAACGGATTTCCCCTTTGCCAACTGTAAATCAACAAACGAGAAGGATTCGAGAGTTGGAAATTCTATATCTTTTTCGTTAGAGGCAACAGCAACTTCATCGCTTTTCAGAGGACGTTTAGGATAATGATCCCACAAAAAAACAGAAAACATATCGTTGCTCCATTTCTTCATGTCCTTGTCGCTATTCTTATAATCTAATAAAGCTTTTCTCTTGTATAGCACATTCTCTTTCATAAGATCTGTTGTATCAAGGTCGAAAGCCTTAAGATAGTGATCAAGGTGGTCATTCGAAAATATGTTTAGATAATCATTTGGATAATAAACAGCAAGAATTTTTCCTTTGAATAATGCATTCAATGGGTTATTAATGATTGCCTCATAGTCATGATTTTTTCCTGACTCCAACAGATTCAAGATGGACTTTTTGACATTCTTGAATACTTCTTTATAAGTGTCTCCAAGTCTTGACTCAAAACTATAGTCCTGCTTTTCCTTCGAATACCAGACTCCAAACTTTGTGGCATATTGCCCTGTCATGTTACCTAATCCCTTTAATGAACGCTCAAGTATATAGCAAAAACTTGTTTTACTCTGCTTTCCTTGTACATATTCATCAATGGTCATAGATGCAATCTTCGTAGGATTATACTTGCGAACAAATTCGTTTCTTATCTTGAAAAGGTTCTTATATTCCTTCTCTATAGTGTGAATTCTAAACGTCTGTTTTGCTTCTTGTAATTCCTGATAGTTCATAGAGCATTCAATATTTTATAAAATTATTGATTACAAGTAAAAAAGTTAATTTCGGGTTTAAAGTTAATAAATTTCCACAGAAAAGGCGATGTTTTTTTTGTTAAAAGTTGCACATACACCAATATTTCATACAAATATTCCCCCAAATAGTCTTTAAACATCTATTTTCAAGCGGTAAAAGATACTTTGGGTAGATAATTCTTCTCAATTCACAACGACGCTGTGGTTTCAACCCACACACTCGTCTATGTACCTGGAGGATATAAGTTCAGCGATTTTATGAAGGTGGGAATAATTATGAATTTCATAATTCTGTTTGCAAATATCTTCATCACTACGATTGTCTTCCCTCTATAGGTGGGAGGAGATGAATAAACAGCTTTCGGGCGCAAGAGAAAAAGGGAAGGATATGTAATCTGCAAGGCGCGTATCCTTCCTCCCGCGAATTATCCAATCTCAAGAAAAAGACCTTTTCCGAAAGATTTTTTCACAAGAAAGAGCCCTTTTGCGCTTGTTTCAGATTTTTTTCGTAACTTTGCACTCGCAAAACAAGACGTGCACCAGCCTAAAAGGACTGACTAACACTTTTTGCTTCGTGCGCGCCAGTGCACTCGCAAAACAAGACGTGCACCAGCCTAAAAGGGCTGACTAACACTTTTTGCTTCGTGCGCGCCAGTGCACTCGAATTATGAACTTTATAGACAACAGATAACAACACAAACAACTCACACTATAAAATAAGGAATAAAGGTTATGATGCTAAAAAAGACAAAAATCGTTGCATCGATTTCCGATTTACGATGCGAAGTCGATTTTATCCGCTCTCTCTTTGAGGCTGGAATGAACGTGGTTCGTATGAACACCGCTCATGGCACACGCGAGGGTATGGACAAGTTGATAAACAATGTGCGAGAGGTTAGCAACCGTATAGCCATTCTTATCGATACCAAGGGACCAGAGGTCAGAACCACAAAGATTCAGGATGCTGACCAGATTGAATATCACATAGGCGACAAGGTTCGCATCGTGGGAAATCCAGACATTCTCACCACACGCGAGCAGATTGCCGTTAGCTACCCGAAATTCGTGACCGACCTCAATAACGGCGACGACATCCTCATCGACGATGGTGAGATGGAGCTCAAGGTTATTGAGAAGACCAACGACTACCTTCTCTGCGAGGTACAGAACGAATCTACTCTTGGTTCACGCAAGAGCGTTAACGTACCGGGCGTTCGCATCAACCTCCCTTCACTTACCGAGCGCGACAAGGAGAATATCAAATATGCCATTGAGCGCGACATTGACTTCATCGCACACTCATTCGTCCGCACCAAGCAGGACGTTCTCGATATCCGCGAAATTCTTGACGAATACGGCTCTGACATTCAGATCATAGCAAAGATCGAGAATCAGGAAGGTGTTGACAACATCGACGATATCCTCACCGTTGCCGACGGTATAATGGTGGCTCGCGGTGACCTCGGAATAGAGGTTCCACAGCAGCGCATCCCTGGCATTCAGCGTATCCTCATAAAGAAATGCGTACTTGCCAAGAAGCCTGTCATTGTTGCCACACAGATGCTTCATACTATGATCAAGCATCCACGCCCAACACGCGCAGAGATCACAGATATCGCCAACGCTATCTACTATCGTACCGATGCTATCATGCTCTCTGGTGAAACTGCATACGGCAAATATCCGGTAGAGGCTGTTCAGACAATGACAACCGTTGCAGCACAGGCAGAGGAGGACAAACTCGTTGATAACGATATCCGCATCCCACTTGAGGAGAATCCAACCGTAACGTCATATCTTGCAAAGCAGGCTGTAAAGGCTACATTCGCGCTTCCTATCAAGGCTATCATCACCGACAGCTTCTCTGGTCGCACGGCACGTAATCTTGCCGCTTTCCGTGGCAAATATCCTGTGCTCGCCATCTGCTACAAGGAGAAGACAATGCGCCATCTCGCCCTCTCTTACGGAGTAGAGGCTATCTTCATGCCTGAGAAGGCTAACGGACAGGCATACTACTTCGCAGCCCTTCGCAAGCTTCTTGACGATGGTGTTCTTCAGCCAACCGACATGGTGGCATACCTCAGCGGTGGAAAACAAGGCACTCACACTTCATTCCTCGAAATCAATCAGGTAGCCGATGTTCTCGAAGCTGGCATGGATTATGTTCTGCCAAACAGAAAGCGATATCTCTGATTTTAGAGTAAAGTAACGTGAGTTCGACGAATTTATTCAGTTGTATATTGTTGACTATCATGTGGTTGAAAGAGCTCTGAAGGAGCGATACCTAATAGGGCAGTCCG
>CADCHG010000064.1 GCA_902801155.1 uncultured Prevotellaceae bacterium
TGTTTGCTATCCGTGGGCATCCTCTCCTTCGTCGAGTATGCCTACGGTTACGCATAGTGCTGTCTTCCAGACAGTTCAGAGCTTGCGAAACTTGAATAAGTTTATGTTCGAATCGTGTTGAAGTGGGGAAAATGTGGGAAGTGTAGGTCATTTTCCTTTTTCCCCAATGAATGACGCTGTGGTTTCAACCCACACCGTCTCTTTTTGTGTGTTGTTGATAAAGCTAACATAACGTCAGTTCGACGACTTGCTTCAGCTTGATGAGCCTTAGCGAATAATTCCATGTATGCATCTCCGATGCTTGTACTTTACAGAAAATTAATGCGAAATTAATGTGATATTAATGGGCAATTATATGTTTCGCTCTGCGAACCTACATTAATTGTTCGCTTAGGCTCACCAAGCTAAAGCAAGTTCTCACAAATGACACATTAATGTCGCATTAATTTCTTCTTGTAGCAAGCGGTTTGTTTTCGTCGAATTCACGTTATTGTATGTTGGCGACAGCTGAAATTTCAGCCTTCGTACTTTCTCCCATGCTGCCGTTAGAAATCTCATGTATTCTTTACGACAGCGCATTTTTGCGCCCTCGTATTTTCAAACATGCTGCCGTTAGGAATTTCATAGAGTTTGATGTCAGCGCAAAATTGCGCCCACATATTTCCCCATGCAGTTTCCCCGATGTTTTTTACAACATTTCCCACCTAACATATAACTGTTAGGAAAAATAGGGAGGGGTATCTGAAGACAATGGAAGTTATGGACGCTGAACGAAACGTTCACCGTCTTGTAAAACCTGCTCGATAACGTTTCGTTATCCAGTTTGGGATATTTTCAGAAACGGAAAGGAACAAAAAAGCTGGGGGAACGAATCGTTCTGTCAGGTGCTTATACTTGGTACATTTTCATGATAAAAAGATGACTTCGTGAAATGCGGGCTCATCTATCCGCTTGAGATATTTTGTACGGGTTAAATAATAAACACACAAAAAAGAACTTATCTTAAACTGGTAAAACGAACTTTTTGGGGAAAAAAGTATTTTTTTTAAAAAAAACTTCTTTTTTATTGTGTAGAATGTCGTTTTTTTTACTATTTTTGTAAAAACTTTCAAACTAAATTATTATGAAAAAGTTGTTCATTACATTAATTGTTCTTGTTGTAATCGGGGCATTAACATTCTGTGGAATTGCTTTTATCCCACTTGATAATGACAAAGAATGCTACGAAGCAGCGGTAGAAGCACACAATTCCATAAAGGAGCTCAATTCATACAATGCGTTCAATGGGAGACCTCTTGTTGCAGAAATTGGTGAAGATGAATGTCCTGTATGCAACCCTCTTATGTGGCGTTTTAACATTCGTATTATGCGTTGGAAGAGTGGGTTGTAGAATTCGATTCCCTCTTTGAAATAGGCAATAAAAATGCTGCTCAGTGGTTTACTGGGCAGCATTGTAGCATTGTGGACTTAATTTCTTAATCTTTCAAAATCACTCCTCCCATTGGCTGGATGGTGACCTTGTAGTTGCCGTTCTTGTCAGCCTTGATTTTCTTCATTACTGAAGAAGCTACGGTCTCGCCCTTCTTCTTCACGTTGTCGGTGTAGATAGTGATTTCCTTACCGCCAAACTGAGGGAGGGAGAGGGTAGTGGTGATAGGCTTGTCGGTGGCGTTGAGACCAGCCACATACCATTTGTCGCCACTCTTGCGGGCAAGGATGACTTCCTTTGTAGGGTAGCCCTCAATGAACTGTGTCTCGTCCCATGTGGTTGGGATAGACTTCAGAATGTCAAGCTCGAACTGTGGTAACTCGGTGAGGTTATTAGGCTGAATAGCGATACACTGAACGCTTGTCTGGTTGATGATGGCAGAGGCAATCTCGAACACATCGGTGGTGTAACGTTGATGGCGGCTCTTGTTGTCCTTGCTGATGTAACGGTTCATGATTGTGCCGCCCCAATCCATTGAAGCAACGGCATTTCTACAGAAAGGGTGAAGCGTGAGCTCGAAGCCCTCCTGCTTTGCGTGATGCTCAGAGAAGAACACGTTTTCAGAGGCAAGGACAGCCTCGGAAGCCACGAAGTTAGGGTACATGCGTTCCCAACCGCGAGGAAGCGTACAGCCGTGGAAAACGACCTGAAGTCCGTGACGGTTGGCATCAGAAAGAAGGTCCTCGTATTGCTGCATGGTTTCCTGTTTGTCGCCGGCAAAGAAATCAACCTTGATACCCTTAACGCCGATGCTCTCAAGCCAAGACATTTCCTTCTCGCGCTGAACGCTTGTCTTCATGCAGTCGCGTGGACCTTGTGGAGCATCATTGGCATAACCATTACTATTATACCAGAGAAGCAGTTTCACGTTCTTGCTCTGTGCATACTTGCTGAGTTCGGCAATACGCTCACGACCGATGTTAGTGTCCCAGTAATTATCAACAAGGCAATACTCATAGCCCATTTCGGATGCAGTATCAATAAATTTCACCTGATCGTCGTAATTGATAGAATTATCCTGCCAAACGAGCCAGCTCCAAGTGTAGCGTCCTGGCTTATAGTCAATCTTTGGCTCATAGAGAGGCTTAACTACGTCGTAGCTAACGGTTGTCTCAACGATAGGCTTGAGGTCAGAGCCGATAGTGATAGTTCTCCAAGGAGTCTCGTTAGGAAGACTCATAGCAGGAACGGCAGAGCCTAATCCGTGAAATTCCTCTGGTGAAGGATAAGCTACAGTATAGCCAGTTTGTGGATTGTAATCGCTCAGATGACTACCGCAGTAGTTACTTCCAACGCCTGTTTCTGATACGAGTACCCAACCGTCGTCACCTATATGGAAGAGACAAGGGAAGGTATAGCCGTGTCCGAAAGCCGATTTCTCAGTCATCGGTGCATCAGCCTTATATTCCTCTTCGTAACTTGGCTTTGTGCTCATCCAACCGAAATGATTGCCGCCTGTCTGCGGACAGATAAACGTGGTTGTCTTGTCAGGGAAACGGAATGATGAAGCCTCGTTGAGGATAGTTACACGACGAGGTTCGTCCTTGTCGGTGGTGTGAGAGCCACCGAGAGCGTATTTGTATGCAATATCATTATTGCTCACCTGCATGGTGAAGGTCATAGGGTAGGGGGCTTTCTCTGCCGTTAGCTCAATAGAAATGGTATTGGCTACGTAATGTGCAGAAGAAGCTTTTGTGCGGCTCATAGTGTATTTCTCGTCCACCTTGCCCTCTGTGTGGCTCTTTAGCGTGAGGTTATGGGTATAGTCGCCCATGTCGGTGTTAAGACCGAGGGCAGATGGTTCAAGCATTTTCTTGCCGTCGTAGGTCACTTCGTAAGTGAGCTTTCCGCCGTCGGTTGAGATATTTACGAGCATACGACCGTCAGGAGACGATACTTTGAATACGTCTGCATGCGCACTAAGGGCTGCAAGCAGGAGAGGGAGAGTAAGAAAAGGTAGTTTTATCATAAAAACAGAAGCCTAACCAAGCCTTCCCAAAGGGAAGGATGTTAGATAGTATTTATTGTTGAAAAATAATTTGTAATTTGTTTTAACCAAGCCTTCCTGAAGGTTTTATGTGTATAAAACATCCTTCCCTTTGGGAAGGCTTGGTTAGGCTTTTAAAAATTCTTCAAACGCCTTAATGCAATATTCCTGATCAATGGCTGCACCTGTTTCGCGAACGCTGTGCATGCCGAGGATTGGATTGCCCATATCCACGCCCTTCAATGGGAGGGAAGAGGCGAGAATATTGCCAAGGGTACTGCCACCTGCAATGTCGCTGTGGTTGACGAACCTCTGGTAAGGAACGCCCGCTTTTTCGCAGAGGGCTGCAAAGATAGCGGCAGAAACAGCATCAGAAGCGTATTTCTGAGCGGCATTGAATTTTATCACGGGACCGCCACCGAGCATAGGATGGTTGGTAGGGTCGTATTTCTCTGGATAGTTAGGATGCCATGCGTGGGCATTGTCCGCGCTTATCATAAATGCCTTCTCAATGGCTCTGTGATAGTCGTCGATAGTCTCGCCTTGTGCAAGGACTATGCGCTGGATGATAGAGGCAATGAATGGAGAGCCTGCGCCCTGCTTAGTCTGTGAACCAGTCTCCTCGTTGTCGAATATTCCAAGAACCTTTGTAGTCTCTGGAATAGTCTCTGTATCAGCGAGTAAGGCAGAAAGACCGGCATGAACCATACTGAGGTCGTCAATCCTTCCGGCAGATATAAACTCGTTATGAGCACCCACGTGACAAGCTGGTGTGGTATCGTAGAGATAGAGGTCGAAATCGAGTATGTCTGTACTCTTTATTCCAAGTTCCTCTGTGATGATATTGATAAGGAGATTGCCCCTTTCAAGTTCGCTGCTTACAATACCGAGAATAGGCAACATATCCTTCTGCTTGCTGAGAGCCACACCATCGTTCACCTGACGGTTGAAGTGGATTGCAAGGTTAGGGATGATGAGGATAGGGCGCTTGATACACAGAAGTTTAGTTTCTGGATTCATCACATCATTGCTCCTTACAATCACCCTTCCTGCTATGCTCAGAGGACGGTCGAACCAAGTGCTGAGGATAGCTCCGCCATACACCTCGGTGTTGAGTTTTGTGATACCTCTCTCGCAGGTCATTTCCGCATTAGGCTTGATGCGGAATGTAGGGGAGTCGGAATGAGCGCAGATGATATGAAACCCACCCTCGCCGAGAGATTTCCTGCCAATATGGAATGCGTAGATGGAAGAGTCGTTCTTGGTGACATAAATCTTATCACCGGCCTTAATTCCGGTGATTCTGTCTTCCGCGTTTATGCGCTTATATCCTTTTGTATTAAGTCGTTTCGCCGTTTCCTTGACGGCAAGGAAATTAACGGGAGAGGCATTGAGAAAATCTAATAAATCCTTTGAATAGTTGTTCATTTAGGGTTTTGTGATTAGTGCTTAGAGTTTAGTGATTAGTGTTCAGGGCTTAGTGATAGCTGACACCTATCACCCAATTGTAAGTGCAAAGGTAACAATTTCTACGAAAATGGCAAAGAAAACTAACAAAATCTTTGGTGGTTTGGGATTTTTGCTTTAATTTTGCAAGCAATAAACATAATTGAACCATGGCTCATAGATTAGACGCATTAGATAGAAAAATCCTTGAACTCGTCATTGCTGATGCACGAGTTCCGTTTCTTGAGGTGGCTCGCGCATGTAATGTCAGTGGAGCTGCGATTCATCAGCGCATACAGAAACTTACTACTCTCGGCATCCTGAAGGGAAGCCAGTTTAATATAGACCCAGAGAAGATTGGCTACGAGACTTGTGCCTATATCGGTCTGTTCCTCAAGGACCCTGAGAGGTTTGACGAGGTTGTAGAGGAACTCCGTAAGATTCCGGAGGTTGTGGAGTGCCATTACACAACTGGCGGTTTTGATATGTTCATCAAGATCTATGCGTATAATAACCACCATCTTCTCAATGTGATTCACGATAAGCTACAGCCTCTGGGACTCTCTCGTAGTGAGACTATCATTTCCTTCAACGAGGCTATTCATCGTCCAATCTCAATCATTGAACCAGAAGAGGAAGAGGAGTCAGATTTGTAATGAAGCAGTATCTTGATTTACTTGACAGAATCCTGAAGGAGGGAACTGTGAAGACTGACCGTACAGGTACAGGAACGAAGAGCGTGTTTGGGCATCAGATGCGCTTCAATATGGCTGATGGTTTTCCTTTGCTCACAACAAAGAAACTGCACCTGAAGTCTATCATCTATGAGCTTCTTTGGTTTCTGAAGGGCGATACTAACGTAAAGTATCTTCAGGAACATGGTGTGCGTATCTGGAATGAGTGGGCTGATGAGAATGGTGAGCTCGGACCTGTATATGGAAAGCAGTGGCGTGCGTTTGAGACCTTGGATAAGGATGGTAATCGCGTGGTGGTTGACCAGATAAAGGATGTCCTCAATCAGATTAAGACGAATCCTGATAGCCGCAGAATGATTGTATGTGCCTGGCATCCGGGACAGACCGACTATATGGCTCTGCCTCCTTGCCATACTATGTTCCAGTTCTATGTTGCTGACGGTAAGCTTTCGCTCCAGCTCTACCAGCGTTCGGCTGATACATTCCTCGGAGTACCTTTCAACATAGCGAGCTATGCCCTTCTGCTTCAGATGATGGCTCAGGTAACCGGACTTCAATGTGGCGAATTTATCCATACAACAGGCGATACACATCTCTATCTCAACCATATAGAGCAGGCTCAGTTGCAGTTGACGCGCACCCCTCGTCCGTTGCCAAAGATGAAGATAAATCCTGATGTAAAGGATTTGTTTTCTTTCCAGTATGAGGACTTTGAACTTGTAGATTATGATCCATGGCCACATATTAAAGCGGAGGTAAGCGTATGATAAATGTGATAGCTGCTGTGGCAAAGAATCGTGCCATAGGTAATGGGAACAGGCTTATCTATTGGCTTCCTAATGACTTGAAGCGTTTCAAGGCTCTTACCACGGGCCATACAATCATAATGGGAAGAAATACCTTCGACTCTCTTCCGAAGGGCGCTCTTCCTAACCGTAGGAATGTGGTTCTCTCACGTTCGGTTATGGAATTGCCTGGATGTGATGTCTATCCGTCGCTTGATGAGGCTCTTGCCCATTGCTCTCCCGATGAGGATGTGTATATCATAGGTGGTGCTTCTGTGTATGAGCAATGTATGGACAAGGCAGACCGCCTTTGCCTTACCGAGGTAGATGATATCCCATCTTCCGCCGATGCTTTCTTCCCAAAGTATGATGATTGGAAGGAAGTCTCTCGTGAAGATCACGAAACTGACGAGAAGCATGCCTTCAGGTATTCTTTCGTGGATTATGTGAGATAATTACCTTCCCCTTTTGCCGAAAACGGTTGGAGGGGATGTTATTTTTTACCCTTCTTGTAAAGTTGGTATGAATTGACAAGGTTATGCCAGATGCTATAGAAACCGCCTACAACGGAGGTAACGGGATTAAGGAATACAAGTCCCATCCAGATGATGAAGACGGTGTTCTTCTGACCGAAAGCCTGACCTGCTGTTATGGCAGAACGCTCTATTGGATCAATATACTCGCCCTTGTTCTTACATTCTGACTGAGGCTTGGTGGGCTGTTGCCAACGCTTGCCTATTGCTCGTCCGAGAGAGAATTGTATTATGCAGCATACGGCACTTATGGCTGCAAGTCCAATGAGGATGCTTAGTGCGATGTTGCTTTCAACGATTGTCCTGACCGTAACGGTGATAGCCAATGCCAAGGCAACAAGCCATAGGTAGAAAGCGAGATCCTTTATCTGGAGCATCTTATCCTTGAGTTTGGGTGCATAGTGCCTTTCTATAAGAGCAACGAACAGAGGACAAAGTAAGAGCGGAAAGACTTTTCCCATAATCATGAAGAACTCGGTGAGGAAGTCGAGGCCTGAGTGTGGTTCTACGAGAGTGAGGAATCCCGGCGCGAGGGCAGAGACGAGAAGATTGCAGAGTACGATATATGTAACGTCTCCGCTGAGAGAACCTCCTAATTTCTGTACGATAACGGCAGAAGCCGTGGCTGTTGGGCAGATGAAGCATAGCATAGCCCCTTCCCATAGAATCTTTTCGTTGACAGTTTGAGGGAAATATAAAGCGGCGAGAGAGCATAGCACAAAGAGGCTTCCTTGCGTAAGGAGAAGAATACCGTGCCAGCGATGTGGCTTCAGGTTCTTTGGCTCAACCTTCAGAAACGAGAGAAAAAGCATACTGAAGATCAGGGCTGGCTGGAAAATATGTGAGATGATGTAATAGAAATCGCTTTCGCAGTCTTGTGGAACGATTGTTCCAAAGACATAATAAAGTAGAACCCCGATGAGCATTGCTATGGGGAGCTTCCAAGTCCTTATGAATGTGAAAATCTTGTTCATTATCTTCTTTCTACCTTGTTTTGGAGTGCAAAATTAGTAAAAATATTGCATTTGTGGCGATTATTTACGTTTTATTTACCTTTTATGATGTTTTTCTTGCTCATAAGGTTTGGTCCATTGAGAATAAATAAGTACTTTTGCATCCGAAAAATGATTAAGATGAAAAATATAAAAACATATATCTGTGCCGTCTCTATGTTGATGGCACTGTCAAGTGGTGATGCTTTTGCCCAACAGAAGGGTGGGGCAGATACTATTATAAAGGTTGAGACGAAGGCTGATACTGCCGTTTCTGTAGATGAAGCTGTCAAGGGAACGGAGATTGATGATGCCTTGCTCGGTGATGGCGAGGAATCCGTCTTGGACTCGGCTCTTGTTGCCGATACCAATGCTGGGGCATATACTCAGTTGAAGAAGAAATTCATAGAGGGTGGTGCCGGCTTTATGTCGCTTGTAGCGCTTGCCCTTGTTCTCGGACTTGCCATTTGCATAGAGCGTATAATCTATCTCTCAATGTCTGAGATTGATGCAAAGAAATTCATGGCAGAGCTTGAGAAGAAACTCAATGAAGAGGGTGTTGAGGCTGCTAAATCGCTTTGCCGTGATACTCGCGGACCCGTTGCGAGCATCTGCTATCAGGGGCTTCTCCGTATTCGTGAGACAAAGGCGGCGATAGAACGTAGCGTTGAGTCGTATGCTCAGGTGCAGATTGGGAATATGGAGAAGGGTTGTTCTTGGATTACCCTTCTCATTGCAATGGCTCCTTCACTTGGTTTCCTCGGAACTGTGATTGGTATGGTTATGGCATTCGACAGAATTCAAATGGCTGGTGATATTCGTCCTGATGTGGTGGCTTCTGGTATGAAGGTGGCTTTGATTACTACAATCTTCGGTATCATCACGGCTCTTATCCTTCAGTTATTCTATAACTATGTGCTCTCAAAGATCGACCATCTTACGGCACAGATGGAGGAGTCTGCCATTACTCTCATGGATATCCTCACTTCATTGGATGAAGAAAAATCGAAGGTGGATGAATAAGCTGTCTCTAAACATAGGGAAGTTGTCGGACGTAAGGAAGTGGTCTTCTGAACGTATCTCGCATGTGGTGCTGTATTCGCTTACGGCTCTTATCGCCCTTGTATTCCTGCTGTTCTATTTCGTGGGATACGATATGCCAGCCATGTGGGATGAGCGTTATATCTCGCCACTTCTCACAGACCTTGTTATGGGACTTATGCTGCTTCTTCTCGTTGGCACTTTGGTGGTGGCGTGTCTTTCAAAGTGGCATTCTGTTCATACAAATCATACTCCAGCGGTAGTGAATGGCATTCACGGAAAGCGAATCACGCTTGGCGTAACCGTTGGAACTATTGCCTTGATGGCTGTTCTTTTTGCACTCCCATCTTCCAGTATCTATGTGAATGGTGAGTTGTTTGAGGAGAAGTTATGGCTTCGTGCTGCCAATATGTTTGTTGTTGCAAGTGTTCTCCTTATTATAATAGGTATAGGCGCAATCTTGTTCGGAATAATCAGAAATCGCAGGAAATGATTTTTAGAAGGAAGCGTCGTGAGGTTCCGGGATTGAACACGACCTCTACGGCAGACATATCGTTCATGCTCTTGGTCTTCTTCCTTGTCACCACATCAATGGATGTTGATAAGGGAATGAATCGTCAGCTTCCTCCCAAGCAGGATGAGAAGCAGGAGATGATGGATGTGAACAGGTCGAAGGTTATGTCGCTTGAGCTTTCCGAGGAAGGTTTGCTTACCATAGATGAGAAGCCTGCTAATATTGATAAGATTCGTCGTCAACTTAAGGAGTTTATTGTCACTATAGGACCTTCTCATATCATAGAGCTCAAGACTGATAGGAAATGTGACTATGACACATATTTCCATCTTCAGAATGAGATTGTAAGAAGTTATCGTGAGATTCGTGATGCGGCTTCCAAACAGGTGTTCGGCAAGCCATATTCCAAGTGTAGTGCTGAACAACGTGAACAACTGCTGGAGAAATATCCGCAGAGGGTTCAGGAGGTCTATTGATATTTATCCCTAATATCCGCAATTTCGAAAGTGCAGATTCGCAGAAAGAAACATCGTTCAGTTCCGGGTCTTAATATGGCGAGTATGCCAGACCTTATTTTTACGGTTTTGTTTTTCTTCATGATTGTAACTCACATGAGAAACGAAACCGTAAAGGTGAAGTTGCAGGTTCCCCAAGGCACAGAAGTCACGAAGTCTTCAAATAAATTCTCTACTTTTAATATATATATAGGTAGGAATAATTATGGTGATACCCAAATTCAGGTGAACGATCGTATGTGCTCTTTGGAACAGGTGGGGGCATTGGTTCAGAGTTTCAAGGCAAATCTCTCTGAGGAAAGTCAGGAGAATCTTATCATCAATCTTCGTGCAGATCGTAACACCGATATGGGGATAGTGAATGATCTCAAGAAGGAACTCCGCAATATCGGTGCTCTCACTATTCGTTATTCTGCAACAGAAAAGGCAAATGTAAAGTAATTGGCGCGCCTTCCTGCTTTTCCTCATTTCCGCGACGCTCTGCTCATATCTTCCGAATATCGTCTATTTTCCTTGATTTTGGTCATTCAGGCCGTGAAAAAGCATGATTTTCTGAAAATAT
>CADCHG010000065.1 GCA_902801155.1 uncultured Prevotellaceae bacterium
ATCAAATGGCAGCAGAACAAGAAGATTCTATAGCCCAAAACAATCTCGGCAACTGCTATTATTATGGCGATGGTATTGAGCAGTCATACGAAGAAGCTGCAAAATGGTATCGCAAGGCAGCAGAGCAAGGCTATGCAACCGCTCAATACAATCTTGGCTATTGCTATTACGAAGGCAATGGTGTTGAGCAATCGTATGAAGAAGCCGTGAAATGGTATCGCATGGCAGCAGAGCAGGGCTATGCGTCCGCTCAATACAATCTTGGCTATTGCTATGACAATGGCAATGGTGTTGAGCAATCGTATGAAGAAGCCGTAAAATGGATTCATAAAGCAGCAGAACAAGGAGATGCTGATGCACAATTTTATCTCGGCTGCCTCTATAACAATGGTGAAGGTGTAGAGCAGTCACATGAAGAAGCCGTAAAATGGTATCGTCTATCGGCAGAACAAGGAGATGTTGATGCTCAATACAATCTTGGCTACTGCTATGCCAATGGCAATGGTGTTGAGCAATCGTATGAAGATGCCGTGAAATGGTATCGCATGGCAGCAGAGCAGGGCTATGCGTCCGCTCAATGTAATCTTGGCAACTGTTACGAAAATGGCTATGGCGTCAAGCAGTCATACGAAGAAGCCGTAAAATGGTATCGTTTAGCAGCTGAGCAAGGTGATTCAATAGCACAATATAATATTGGAAACTGCTATAACAACGGCTATGGGGTAGCTCTGTCCTACGAAGAAGCCGTGAAATGGTATCGCATGGCGGCAGACCAAGGCCATGCAGAAGCCCAATGCAATCTCGGCTACTGTTACGAAAATGGCGAAGGCGTAGAGCAGTCGCATGAAGAAGCCGTGAAATGGTATCAAATGGCAGCAGAACAAGAAGATTCTATAGCCCAAAACAATCTCGGCAACTGCTATTATTATGGCGATGGTATTGAGCAGTCATACGAAGCAGAGCAAGAATACGCCAAAGCCCAATACAATCTTGGCTACTGCTATGCCAATGGCGAAGGCGTAGAGCAGTCGAATGAAGAAGCCGTGAAATGGTATCGCAAGGCAGCAGAGCAAGGTAATTCCGATGCACAGGAAGCCCTAACAGAGCTTGGATACAATAAAAAAGAATAAATCCCAGAAATGACAATTCTCAATTCAATATTATTACTGTCAGGTATATGTATCATGAATTCCATCAAGTATATGTATAAGAAAAAATAGGAAAAAGCATAAACACTCGCTATGACGTCAACAAGCATTTTGGGTACAATGGTACAATAGTACAACATTTTTTAGTAATACCCTATGGATGAATTTAGTGATGTTTTTCACTTTTTTTCTCCCTTTTCTGTTTTATTTCCGTTTTTTTTCGTAATTTCGCACCATGATAAAACGAAAAATAGCATTTTTCATATTGGCACTTTCTGCCCTCACGTGTAGTGTGTTCCTCGTTTCGTGTGACGATGAGGAGGCGAAAGCGCGTCTGTCGAGGGCGGAGAGAGAGAAACTGAGGATTGAGGATTCGTTGGCTTTCAAGGTTGGAATACTCCCTACAAGTGACTGTGATATTATCCGAAGGGCGGATTCCTTGGGAATATTCGACTCGCTTGGGGTGGATGTGCATATACGTCATTATAACGCCCTTTCCGAATGCCGAATAGCTTTGATGAAGAATATTGTGGAATGTGCTGTTGTTGACAGCGCGTTGGCTGATGTTCTGAGGGATAAGGATTCCGTTGCCCTGACTCTCGGTCCTGCCACTACATTGTCGTGGAAGATGCTTACTTCGACGAAATCACGTATAGTGAGGACGGAGCAGCTTGTTGACAAGATTATTGCTGCTGACAGTCACGGATATACACGCAAGTATGCAGAACAGGTTACTGACAGTCTTATGAAAAAACAGAAGAATGTCTATATCATTCAATGTGAGGACGTTAATGTCCGCACGAAGATGCTTACTACCGGTAATGTGGATGCAGCTTTCCTTCCAGAGCCTTTTGCCACAACTGCCATAAAGTCAGGTGCAAAGGTCCTGCGGGATTATTCCTCTCAGACAAAAGGTGTCTTCGCCTTTAGGAAGAAGGCTTTGGATGATAAGAGGATAAAGAAACAGCAGGAATTATTTCTGAAGGGATTGGAGATAGCAAAAAACAATTAACAATTGAATAAATTTACTATTTAGCTATTTACTATGTACTATTTATGTACTATTTCATATCGCAGTAGGCATTTACTATTTGTGATTGGCAAAAATAGTAAATCAGTCAAATAGTAAATAAATAGTACATAGTAAATTTATAAATAGTAAATTAAATATACTGACGCGCATATAATTTATGCTAAGTGCTTTTTTACAGGACAAACTCGGTTTGGGACTTGCTATCCTGAAACCACACGTTGAGAGACTCGCAAGCATGGATATTTCCTCCCGTTATGAGTCTCTTACACAGGATTATGCCTATATGCTCCGTTTCATGACGGAGGGGTATAAGGATCCGCAACGAGAGAAACTCTATGGCGAGATGCTTGCCAAAGGCTATCATATTGCCTCTGATGTAAAGAGATTGCTGAGGATTACAAATGATACGGCACTTGTTAGCTTACAGAAAACGGTTGCTGCCGATGATAATAGTGCCAGTAACTTGATTGAGGCTCTCAGGGATGAGAGTCTTGACGCAAAGGCGCATTATGAGGTGCTGAACAGGGCGTTTGTCTCTATATTCCTTTCATCGGATTGGCGTGAGCAGGAACAGCGACTATGGACGGCTTATCTGATTTCTACAGAAGTGAAATCGGCTGATGCTCAGGTTATTGTCTCTGCCATAATGCTTGGTTGTATGCTCGGGTATTGCGTGGAGAAATACAAGACGCTTTGCTATGTGTATATGACGAGCGAGGATATGTATGTTCGTCAGCGTGCGTTTGTGGGGTGGGTGCTTTGCTATCAGATGAGCAACAGGCTTATGAAGCATGATGCCGAGACGCAGGATATGCTCGTGGAGCAGATGCTTGAGGACGATAACACGTGTTCGGAACTCGTGGAGATGATTATGCAGGTGGTTATCTGTACAGAGGCAGAGAAGGATAATAAGGTGATACAGAAGGAGATAATGCCTGATATTCTCAAGGGAAACCATTTCAAGTTCTCTCCGAAGGACGGATTAGTGGAGAAGGATGAAACGCTCGACGATATTCTTAATCCGGGAGAGTCGGAACTTGCTATGGAGAAGATGGAGCAGGGAATAAAGAGGATGTCGAATATGCAGAAGGCAGGTGTGGATATCTTCTATGCAGGCTTTAGCCAGATGAAGCGTTATCCTTTCTTCTATAAGCTAATCAACTGGTTCATGCCTTTTGATATCAAGCATCCGGATCTGGGCGAGACAATACTGAATGACGAGGGGCTGCAGTCGATAGCAAAGGTATTTACTGTTCCTACGCTATGCAGTTCCGACAAATATTCTTTCCTTTTCGCCTTGAAGAGCGTGCTGCCAACGTTGCCGGAGGATATACGTAAGGCGATGGCTGGTGGTGAGATGGCTATTGTAGGTATGGGGAATATTGATAATACGATAACTGAGGAGTCGGCATACGTGCGTAGGATGTATCTGCAGGACCTATACCGTTTCTTCAAGCTAAGTCCGCAGGTGAAGATGTCTAACGTATTTGTCGAGACCTCTTGGATGCAAGGATTGGCAGACAGACCTCAGTTGAAGGGGCGTTGTGTGGAACTGGCGAAGTTCCTGCTCAGGCATGATAAACTGGCTGTGGCATCGGAAGTGGCACTTAAGGCAGAGGATTCAGAAGAGCGCAACCTTGTGTTGGCTACCGTTGCAGAGAAAAAAGGAGAGAATCCTTTGGAGCATTACAAAAGCGTTTTGGCAACGAATGGGGATTCTGTTCCTGCCATAAAGGGTATTGCCCGCTATTATCTGCAGAACGGAAACGGGGAGGCTTTGCCGTATTGTCAAAGGCTTTGTGAGCTGTGTCCGGACGTGTTTGCATACGAGTTGAACAGGCTTCATGCCTTTGTGCTTGCGGGTAAGGTAGAGGAGAATCTGAATGACTTCTATCGCCTTGATTTTGAGCATCCTGACGATCCGAAGGTAAAGCGATTGATTGCATGGGCGTTGCTTTGTCTTGGCAGATATGAAAAAGCCGAGGAACTTTATCTCAGAATCCTTGATGGCAAATGGGGTGAGACCTCGAAAAACGATTTCCTCTGCATGATAGATTTGTATTTCTTCTCAGGAAATATGAGGAAATGCGTGGAGGCATGTCTTAATTTTATAGATGCCTATCCACTCAAGGACAACGAACTTTCAGGCAAATGGAATGAGTTGTATTCTGTTTTGAGCGATGAGTTTAAGTTGCTTGAGATGTATCACAATTACTCTCCTTCTGATGTTTCGCTTCTTGTAGATGCCGTGCTTGGGGATTAGTGAAAAAATATTCGCTCTGGGTGTGTTATAACTTAACGAACTCAGAGCGAATATCCAAATTATATATCTCTTAGCGATAATCCGATACGGTTACGCTTTCTGTCAACCTCTACCACGCGCACTTTTACGTGCTGATGAAGATGGAGCACTTCTGATGGGTCGGAAATGTACTTATCCGCCATTTGTGAGATATGGATAAGTCCATCCTGATGCACACCTATATCCACGAAAGCACCGAATTTCGTGAGATTTGTTACAATACCAGGGAGAACCATACCAGAAATAAGGTCCTCTGGAGTATGTACGTTAGGATCGAACTCGAAGGTCTCAATCTCCGCACGAGGGTCACGTCCGGGCTTCTCCAACTCATTCATGATATCCGTAAGGGTAGGGATGCCCACTTCCTCAGTAACGTACTTCTTTATGTCGATAGCCTTGCGCTTCTCGGCAGAAAACATCAGTTCTTTTACTGTACAGCCGCTATCCTTTGCCATTTTCTCTACGATGGCATAGCTTTCAGGGTGGACGGCACTACCGTCGAGAGGGTTCTTGGCATTGTGAATGCGGAGGAATCCGGCACATTGCTGATAGGCGGAAGGTCCGAGACGAGGCACTTTCTTCAGTTGGGTGCGAGAAGTGAATGCTCCATTCTCCTTGCGATAATCCACGATGTTCTTGGCAAGGGTAGGGCCGAGTCCGCTGACGTATGTCAGAAGGTGGATACTTGCTGTGTTGAGGTCAACGCCTACTGAGTTCACGCAACTCTCCACGGTTCGGTCGAGTGAAGCCTTGAGCTGAGTCTGATCCACATCATGCTGATACTGACCAACGCCAATGCTCTTTGGATCAATTTTTACGAGTTCGGCAAGAGGGTCCATGAGTCTTCTGCCAATGCTCACGGCACCACGTACCGTTACATCCTCATCTGGGAACTCGTCGCGTGCTGCTTTTGAGGCGCTATATACGGAGGCACCATCCTCGCTTACCACATAATGAGGGATGTCGAGACCTGAACGCTTCACAATATCCGTTGTCTCTCGTGAGGCTGTACCATTACCTATGGCGATAGCCTCCGCAGCATATTTCTTTGCTATGCTTGCGAATTTCTGTGCGGCACGTTCAGCATTACCTTGAGAGCCGACTGCCATAACGACATCGTGATATAGAAGATTGCCTTGAGCGTCAAGACAAACAACCTTACAACCAGTACGTATGCCCGGGTCAATACCCATCACGCGCTTCTGTCCGAGAGGCGCAGCAAGCAAAAGCTGTCGTAGGTTCTCTGCAAATACGCCGATAGCCTCTTCATCAGCCTTGAGCTTGGAACTTGCAGCAAACTCATTCTCGATGCTTGGGCATAGAAGTCGCTTGTAGGCATCCTCGCAAGCCTCTTCAACAAGCGTTTGGCAACGTCCGCGACCATGAACGTATTGTCGCTGTAATCTGCTTATAGCCTCATCGTTATCCACGTTGATGCTTATGCGGAGGATGCCCTCAGCCTCTCCACGACGCATGGCGAGAAGTCGGTTTCCGGAGCAACGGCGAAGAGGTTCCTCGAAATCGAAATAGTCGGAATACTTTGCAGCCTCGTCAGAGTCTTGTTTTGCCTTCACCACCTTGGATGTTATATAGGCTTCACGTCGGAATGTGTTACGCAGACGATTGCGTGTGTCCTCATCCTCGCTTATAGTCTCGGCAATGATATCCTGAGCACCTTTAATTGCAGTTTCGGCATCCTTCACACCTTCCTTTATGAAACGCTTTGCAAGCTGTTCCGGATTCTGCTCACGCTGAAGAAGAATGGTGGTTGCAAGAGGCTCAAGTCCGAGTTCGCGAGCTACTTGAGCACGAGTGCGACGCTTAGGCTTATAAGGCAGGTAGATGTCTTCAAGTTCGGTACTGTCCCAACAGTCGTCAATACGCAGCTGAAGTTCTTTTGTCATCTTACCTAACTCGTTGATAGTCTTGATGATTGTCTCCTTGCGCTTGATGAGTTCCTTCATCTTATCGTAGAGTTGGGAGATATTGCCGATTTGAACTTCGTCAAGTCCGCCGGTTTTCTCTTTGCGATAACGTGAGATGAATGGAATTGTGCATCCCTCATCAAGCAGAGATAGAGTATTTCCAACAGCTTTTACAGCAAGCTGTAATTGTTTGGCTATGAAAGATTTTATGTCTGTTGTCATGTCTATATATAATTTTTTGACTTTTTTGTGGTTGTAATGCAAAAAAACGGTCGGAAAATTCTTTTTTAAGAATTCTTTTCGTTAAATTTGCAATCGAAGTAACTAAATGAATGCAAAGGTAAAAAAAATAATTGACAATTCAAAATTGATGGGCTATGAAAAAGTTGATTTTTTCTATAATGATAAGTGTTTTTGCTTGTGTGGCGGTTCTTGCACAGGAGCAAAAGGCTGTGCCATTCAATGGCGTTGTAGCTGATATCCTCGGTCAACCGTTGAAGGGTGCCAAAGTGTGGGTTGTGGATCCGAACTATTATACAACAACAGATAAGAAGGGAAAGTTTGGCTTGACTAATGTTCAGCCAACGGATACTCTTCATGTGAAATACAAGAAACAACTTTATCTAATACCTGTAGATACGATGAAGTCTGTTAGGGTTCGTCTTGGTGATGAATTAAAATATGAAGTACGACAGGATGAAGAACTCGTAAACACAGGTTTTGGATTTGTAAAGCGTCGTGAATCATGTAATTCATCTACAGGTATTTCAGGTGAGGTGCTTGTTCGTACTGGTAGAATAGACCTTATGGAGGCACTACAGGGACTTGTTCCTGGTCTTACGATAATAAATGGTAAGGCAGTTATTCGTGGTTTAGCTACGATTTATGGTTCTTCCGATCCTATATATATAGTTGACGGTGTAGAGGTTGAGTCACTATCTTATGTAAACGTGTATAGTGTTGATAGGGTTGAAGTTTTGAAAGATGCAAATATGTATGGCGTCAAAGGAGCCAATGGCGCTATTCTTGTGACTACTAAGCGTGGCAGATCAAAGATGTGAATAGGACTATTTTCTCATTGGATAGGAGAATGTGATGATGTTTGACACTTTGGGGTGAGAAATATAGGATAATCTTGTCATTCGCGAATATTTTATATTACCTTTGCAGTAATATTAAGGTAATATATTATATTCAAGATAAACAAATGAAAAGATTTTTTTATTCAGCTGTCCTATTTGCCGTATGCTCTTCTGAGGCAATGGCAGGTGGTCTCGTGACTAATTCTAACCAGAGTGCTTCATTCTTGCGTAACCCAGCTCGTGATGCTGTAATTGATATTGATGGTGTCTATACCAATCCTGCTGGTGTCTGCTTCATGCCAAATGGTTTTCACCTCGGCTTGACAGCTCAGCATCCTGAGCAGCAGAGAATTGCAACAACAACATTCCCTTATTACAAGTATAATGTGAATGATCCAACTGAAACTCATAAATTTAAGGGTAAGGCTTCTGCTCCGATAGTACCAAGTTTTCAGGCTGCATATGTTATGGATAAACTTACACTCTCAGCTTCGTTTGCTGTAACAGGTGGTGGTGGTAAGTGTACCTTCGATGAAGGTATTGGTAGTATTGAGATGCTTTATTCAACCATGCTTCCTCAGATGGCTGTTCAGCAGGGATTACCACAACAAGCATATAAAGGTTATTCTTTTGATGCATATATGAGAGGCCGCCAGTATTACTTTGGCTTTCAGGTTGGTGCAGGTTATAAGGTAACAGATAATCTTGCAGTTTTTGCTGGACTTAGAACGGTTTATGGTAGTGCTTCATACGAGGGATATGTTCGTGACATCAAGATTCATACTTTAGCTCCAGGAATGGAAGTAATTCCTGTTAAAGCTGCTGAAATAGAGATGACTACAGATCAGTCATGTGTTGGTTTTACTCCTGTAATTGGCGTTGACTATCGTATTAACGACCAATGGAACATCGCTGCAAAGTATGAGTTCCGTACAAAGATGAATCTTAAGAATTCGTCAGACATGAATGATTTAGCTCGCACTACAATTGCTTTGGATAAGTTCAATGATGCGAAGACAAAGTATGTTCGTGATGATATTCCTGGTACTTTCACTTGTGGTGTTCAGTACTCTCCAATCGAGACAGTTCGTCTGAATGCAGGCTACCATTTCTATGATGACTGCAATGCTGTTAAGTATAATAATGAACAGGAGCTTATTGACGGTGGCACTCGTGAAGTTCTCTTCGGTGCAGAATGGGATGCTACCAAGCTCCTTACCGTAAGTGCAGGTTGGCAGAACACGCATTATGATCTCTCAGATGCCTATCTGTCAGATATGGTACACAACCTTAGCAGCAATATGATTGTGTGTGGTGTTCGTCTCCACGTTTCAGAGAAGATAAGCGTTGACTTGGGCTATATGCACAATTTCTATGATAAGCGTACGGTAGAAACACAGGTTTCTGCTGGTGTAACAAAGAAAGATGTCTATGAGCGTAGGAACGATGCTTTTGCTGTAGGCGTAAATTTTGACTTCTAAAAAATGACAAATAAACATACATCTCTAAATAATTGCGGAAAATGCGATATCAACAAGGCTGACTGTCAGACTTGTAAGCTTGCAGCTCTTAACCTTGACAAGAACGCCAAGCGAAAGGTAAGGATTGACGATGAAGATGATGATCCTTCAATAAGCGAAAGATTGACAGAGAATAAAAATGATCATTCAATCCTTTTGCTATTCCTCGTTGCAGTTGCAACATTTGTCGCAGTTGTTGGTTTTGCTATGTTGTTTAAATAGAAAAAAGCTCCCGCAAGGGAGCTTTTTGTTTGTTATTACATATGCTTGAATGTGGATAGGCTTTAGCTTCGCACTTCCTCCTATGTAAGTCCTAACCAAACTCGGTGTAAGTCCGTTCTTGGAACTATAGGATCATCGGACTTACATAGGAGGAAGAGCGAAGGTACATGGGAGGTAGAGAAGAGGCTGGGGGAATGTGGAAAATTCATTTAGCCGAAGAGAACGTTTGGATTATTTGTTCGAGTTCGTTATGACGATTAAGCTTTTGAGAATTCCAGCTATTTTAATATGTTTTTAACCTCTTCCCTATAATCTGTATGAACAGGTGCGTTGTAGGTGTGAATACCGAGAGACTCAGCAGCCTTGCAGTTGTCACTTGAATCGTCTATGAACAGACACTCGTCAGCAGGTGTTCCTATCTGGCGAAGAACTTCCGCATATATTTCCGTATCTGGCTTTGCCATTCCCATTTCCTGAGAGAGAAATAATTTGTTGAAATAGTACTCAGGAGGTTCTGGGAATGAGGTTTCAAGGATATACTTCCAATGTGCGTCGTTAGTGTTTGAGAGAAGGTATGTGGCATAACCTTCATCGCGAAGCTGCTTCACAAAGTCGAGCTTGTACTTTGGTAGTGTCTGTAAACAAGAGTTCCATGCATCGAGAACTTGCTGACGGATTGTGCCTGGGGCACTCAGTTCCTGAAGCATAGACAAGAACTGCTCTGTAGGAATCTTACCTGTCTGATAGTCGTGCAAGGCTCCAGAGATAGTAATACCTTCACATACAGTAGAGGCAGGAGCTGTTGCTGAAGACTTGGTAAGAGCCTCAACATCCACTCCTAGTGCTTTTATGTTATTGAGGCAATATGGCATATCAACATCGATAAGCACGCCTCCAAGGTCGAATATAATTGTCTTTATCATAATTCTAAGTTCGTAAACAAAACGCTGCAAAATTACTATAAAAAAATTATTTTTGAACATTAGAACTTGTTAAAAAAGGTATAATTGCCTTGGATTAGGCTAAGTTTTAGTAACTTTGTAGAAATTTTGAAATAACTAAACTAAAAAGATAATATGTTGAAATTTGATTTCAATAAGTCTGCAAAGGCTTTATTGTTGATGGCTATGTGTGCTGGTACTAATGTGGCTAATGCACAGAATCCATACTTGCCTCTATGGGAGTTCATTCCTGATGGTGAACCGTACGTTTTTGATGATCCGGATGTTCCTGGAAAGAAACGTGTTTATATCTATGGTTCGCACGACAATCTCATAAATTACTATTGCGGTAGGGACCAGGTGGTGTGGTCGGCTCCTGTTGATGACCTTACTAACTGGCGATATGACGGCGTTATTTTCGAGTCAAAGACCGATGCTAAAGGCAAGAAACTGAATGCTGATGGGACAGGAGACGTGCTCTATGCACCTGATGTGACTATGGTTAAGGATGCTAATGGCAAGAAGGTGATGGTAGATCCAGATACTAACGAGCCATTGGTAAAGATTTCGCCAGTTGCATTGAACGAGGGTGAAACCGGCTTTGTACAAAGGATTCGCGAATATTACGAGGCTCATAAGGGCGGACATTTGAAAGGCAAGGAAATCTATCTGTTGCGTAACGAGAGCCGCAAAGGAATTGGATTCTTCGAGGCTAGTGGATTCTATCCAGACTTCATCCTATGGGTGAACGAAGGGCAGAAACAGCGAGTCATCTTTATTGACCCCAAGGGTATTCGAAACCTGCAAGGATTGGAGCATCCCAAGATTCAGCTCTTCAAGACTTTGAAAGAAGAAGTTGAGCCAACCTTAAATGATCCAGACATCTCACTCGATAGCTATATCATCTCTAATACTCCATATAGAGAAATACATTTATGGGGCGAACGTCCTAAGTTCTTGGAGAATCACGTACTCTTCGATTATGACGAGGAGTATGTAAAAACATTGTTTGAATAAAAACACTCCGTCTATGCAAGAGCAGACTGCATGGGCGGAGTGAATTGATATTATAGGATAGCTGCATGAGGCCATCAGGAGATGCCACAGGGACAGGCGACTGACATATAGAAGGCTGAAGTCTGAAGTAAAAAAAATATTCTTTGGACGTAACTTTTTCGTTTTTTGAATACTATATT
>CADCHG010000066.1 GCA_902801155.1 uncultured Prevotellaceae bacterium
TTACGGCTCAAGCATTGAGAGCTTCCTCGTGCCTGACGGCAACGCAACAGGAAGCACCGCTTCAAACAACACGCCTTCCGGCGGTGGAGATGGAAACGATAGCCTCTAATTAACTAAACGCAAAGGCGCTAAGGCGCAAAGAATTTAATCTGAACACGGAAAACACAGAATAAACGACTTGCTTTAGCTTGTTGAGCTTCAGCGAAAAAGCCTTCGTTTCTTTCGTGCATTCCGTGTTCGTAAAAAAGAAGAAAAAGCTCTGCGACTTTGCGTCTCTGCGTTTGAAATATTTGCTTTCGCCTTCTAAAAAAACAGGATAAAACCAATAAAAACATATAAAACAAGACAACAACAAACAAAATGTTTTATTTTGTATTCTTTTGTTTTAATTGGTTTTTCTAAATGGCGAAAGCAACTCATTATTAACACTTAAAACCCGCAACACCCTCGGCGGTTATGGCTCTAAGGCTATATAAAAACTCTCCCCCTCGGGGGAGATGGAGGGGGGCTTATGAAAAAGGAAACTTGGAAATTCATTCTTCAGACGCTGGCGGCGATACTGACCGCTATTGCGACTTCTCTCGGTGTGCAGAGCTGTATGTAAGTAACTAAACGCAGAGACGCAAAGACGCAGAGAATTTAATCTGAACACGGAAAACACAGAATAAACGAAGGCCTCGTTCCATCCGTGCATTTCGTGTTCATGTTTTATATTAACCACAGATTTTCAGGATTTTAGGGATATTAATCACGAGCGTAAGCGAGCATATCCCTTTGATCTGTGTAATCTGTGTTCGAAAAAAAGAAAAACTCTGTGTCTTTGCGTCTTAGCGTTTGAAAAATTTGCTTTCGCCATCTAAAAAAACAAGGAAAAACCAATAAAAACATATAAAAACAAAATGTTTTCTTTTGTGTCCTTATGTTTTAATTGGTTTTTCTAAATGGCGAAAGCAACTCTAAATGGCGAAAGCAACTCTAAACGGCGAAAGCAACTTATGCGAAAGGCATGTTAATATTAGGGTTTTATCCGTTTATCCCCTTTTTTATGCTTTTTTCGGGATTTCTTTACATTTTTCGGATTATTTTTTGTAACTTTGCATTCTGAAATCAGAGACGGGCACCGCTCTATGAGCGACAAGCCCTATTTTTTCATGCGAAGAAGCAACTCGAATAGTCTAAAGACTAAGGTCTAAGGACTAAGGTAAAAGAAATTGAAATAAAACAAATATATAACATGTTACGTATAGCATTACAGTCCAAAGGACGTCTTTTTGAAGATTGTATCGATCTCCTCACTGAGGCAGACATAAAGGTTAGCTCAAGCAAGCGCGTTCTGCTTGCAAAATCAGGTAACTTCCCTCTCGAAGTGCTCTATCTCCGTGATGATGATATCCCACAGAGCGTTGCTATGGGCGTTGCCGACATCGGTATCGTAGGTGAGAATGAGTTTCTTGAGCGCAACGAGGACGCAGAGGTGGTAAGCCGTCTCGGTTTCTCTAAGTGCCGCCTTTCCCTCGCTATTCCAAAGGCTATTGAATATACTGGTCTTGACTGGTTCAACGGCAAGAAGATTGCAACTTCATACCCTGGCATCCTACGCCGCTTCCTCGCAGAGAAGGGTATCAATGCCGAGATTCACGTAATCACAGGTAGCGTGGAGATTGCTCCTGGCATCGGACTTGCAGATGCTATCTTCGACATCGTTTCAAGTGGTTCTACACTTGTAAGCAACAATCTCGCTGAGGTTGAGGTTGTTACTGAGAGCGAAGCACTCCTCATTGCAAACAAGAATCTCTCAGCAGAGAAGCGCGAGGTGCTCAAAGAGATGCTCTTCCGTTTCGAGGCAGTTAAGAGCGCAGAAGGTCAGAAGTATGTTCGCATGAACGCTCCTAAGTCAAAGCTTCAGGACATCATCGCCGTTCTCCCTGGTCTCAAGAGCCCAACTATTATCCCTCTCGCTGACGAGGACTGGTGCTCTGTTCATGCCGTTATCGGTCAGAAGGTGTTCTGGGAGATTATCGGCAAGCTCAAGGAACTTGGTGCACAGGGCATCCTCGTTACTCCGATTGAGAAGATGATACTATAGCCCACCCAGTCCCTCCCAAAGGGAGGGTTTCTCCCCCCTCACCCCCTCAAGGGGGAGTAGTTAGTAATATTGGGTAATAATAATCCCCCACATAGGGATTTATACTATAAAACATCCTTCCCTTTGGGAAGGCTTGGTTAGGCTTTATGAACATTATTAAATACCCCTCACAGGAACAGATAAAAAAGATTATCGAGCGTCCGCACCTCGATGTCTCTCAGCTCAATGCCACCGTTGCTTCAGTCCTTGCTGACGTAAAGGAGAACGGTGACAAGGCAGTCATTGCATACGAAGAGAAGTTCGACCACGTACAGCTCGCATCCCTCGCAGTAACAGAGGCTGAGATTGACGAGGCAGAGGCTCTTGTGTCTCAGGATCTCAAGGATGCACTCATCCTTGCGCATGAGAACATTGCGAAGTTCCATGAGTCACAGAAGTTTGAAAGCACTAAGGTTCAGACAGCTCCCGGTGTGGTATGCTGGCAGAAGAGCGTAGCCATCGAGAAGGTAGGTCTCTACATTCCGGGCGGCACGGCACCTCTTTTCTCTACCGTCCTCATGCTCGCTACCCCTGCAAAGATTGCAGGATGCAAGGAGATTGTGCTCTGCACTCCTCCGAACCGTGAGGGTAAGGTGAACCCTGCCATCCTCATGGCTGCACGTGTGGCTGGCGTAAGCAAGATATTCAAGGCCGGTGGCGTTCAGGCTATCGGTGCAATGGCATACGGCACGGAGTCAGTTCCGAAGGTTTATAAGATATTCGGTCCGGGCAACCAGTTCGTTATGGCAGCAAAGCAGCAGGTATCACTCCATGATGCAGCCATTGACATGCCAGCAGGTCCTTCTGAGGTATGCGTGATTGCCGATGAGACAAGCAACGCAGCATTCGTTGCAGCCGACCTTCTCTCACAGGCTGAGCACGGAATAGACTCTCAGGTTATCCTCATCTCTACCTCCGAGGATATGATTCATAAGGTAGAGGCTGAGCTTGAAACACAGCTTGCAGCACTTCCACGCCACGAGATTGCGGAGAAGACACTCGTAAACTCTAACTTCGTTCTCGTGCACGACAAGGAGGAGGCTATGGCTCTCAGCAATGCATACGCTCCTGAGCACCTTATCATCGCTACATCCGACTATGACGCTCTTGCAGAGAAGGTTATCAATGCGGGCAGCGTGTTCCTCGGCAACTATGCGTGTGAGTCTGCCGGAGACTATGCCAGCGGAACGAACCATACACTTCCTACCCACGGATATGCCCTTGCATACAACGGTGTCAACCTCGACTCCTACAACCGCAAGGTCACATTCCAGCATCTATCAGAGGAGGGAATACGATCTATCGGTCCTGCCGTGGTGTGCATGGCAGAGAATGAACAGCTTGAAGCTCATGCCAATGCAATGCGCCTGCGTGTGAAAGAAGTTAAGTAGATGTCATATACAAAGGACGAACTCTTAACCCTCGTAAGAGAGGCAGGCAGTGAGATGACGCTTCGGCAGAAGTTTCGTCTCACTGTGCTTTTATCCATACCTGCCATCATAGCGCAGTTCTCATTCATCGCCATGCAGATGATTGACGCTGCCATGCTCGGGCATCTGAGTACGGATCAGGCATCTGCCGTAGGACTCGTCTCCACCACCATCTGGCTCTTCGGCGGACTTTCCTCTGCCTTTGCTGCAGGATTCTCGGTACAGGTGGCGCATCGTGTTGGGGCAGGCGACAACAAAGGCGCACGAAGCGTGATACGACAAGGTCTGTTCTCCGGACTTATATTCGCTTCACTACTCGGATTGGCAGGTGTCATAATCGCTCCTCACCTACCCCACTGGCTTGGTGCTTCTGATACTATTTGCCACGATGCATCCCGATATTTCACCATATTCTGCTGCGGTCTTCCTCTCATCATCACGAATAGCATTTCAGCAGGAAGCCTTCGCTGTTCGGGAAACGTGAAAGTACCAAGCATACTGATGGTTATGATGTGTTGCCTCGATGTTTGCTTTAACTATCTTTTCATCTATATAGCAGACATGGGAACTGACGGAGCAGCCTTCGGAACTCTTGCAGCATACGCAATAACAATAGTCTTCATGGTGGGATATATGACGTTGAAGGACAAGACACTGAACTTCCGTCAGGATGAGGTTCTTGACTTCCTTCCGAAGCGTAAGATTCTGAAGAAAACGGGACGAATAGGCTTCCCTATCGGATTGGAAAGAGGCGTGATGTGCACGGCACAGATAGCCATCTCAAGCATCATCGCACCGCTTGGAAGTATAGCCATAGCAGCAAATTCATTTGCCATCAACGTAGAGAGCCTTTGCTATATGCCAGGACATGGAATAGCAGAAGCGGCAACAACGCTCGTAGGACAGAGCAAAGGCGCAAGCAAGCGCAATCTCATGCACTCTTTCGCATGGATATGTATGGCGCTCGGTGTTGGTATCATGGCATTCATGGGATTGATAATGTGGCTTTTCGCCCCTGAGATGATGTCGCTCATCACCCTCGACGAAGCGGTAATAGAGTTAGGCACCGAGATACTGAGGATAGAGGCATGGGCAGAACCGGGATTCGCAGCCGCCATTGTAGCGATGTCGGTATTCGTGGGAGCAGGCAAGACGCTAATCCCATCGCTTATGAACTTAGGCAGCATCTGGATAGTCAGGGTATCGCTCACCCTCCTACTCGCCCCTACCATGGGATTGAGAGGTGTATGGATTGCAATGGCAATAGAGTTATGCTTCCGTGGCATTATCTTCACCGCAAGACTTTGCACAAGGAAATGGTCCTTTATAAAGGATAGAAGCAAAAAATAAAAACGAAGACCCCTTTCCCGCCCTTTGGGCACCCTTTCCCCGTGGAGGGGCAAGGGGATAGAACAATCCTTCTAAGGAAACCCTAACAGCGAGAAAAGGTAACTTTTCCCTTGCCCCTCACGGGGAAAGGATGCCTGAAAGGCAGGAAAGGGGTCGACTGAATGAATTGATTATGCAGACAATAACAAACAAGGAATTTGGAGGTGAGCGCCCTCTATACGCATCCCACGACCTCCGTCTGGAGAATGTCACGATACATATCGGAGAATCCAGCATAAAGGAGTCAAGCAACATCGAAGCGGAAGATTGCCGTTTCGAAGGCAAGTACGTGTTTTGGGAGACACGCGGTTTTCGCGTTCATAAATGCCTCTTCACCGAAAGTGCCCGCTCATCACTCTGGTACTCTTCAGACTGCCGAATGACCGACTGCAAGGTTGAAGCACCGAAGATGTTCCGTAGAATGAAGGGAATATATGTTGAGAACACCGACTTCCCTAATGCGGAAGAGACATTCTGGGATTGCTCTGATATAACATTGAAGAACGTTAGAATAGCGAATGCCGACTATCTCTTCATGCACTCTCACGACATACGCATAGAGAACTACCGTCAGGACGGCAACTACTCTTTCCAATATGCAAAGAATGTGGAGATTCACAACGCCGTCATAAACTCGAAGGATGCCTTCTGGGAATCGGAGAACGTAACTCTCGTTGATTGCGAGCTTAATGGCGAATACCTTGCATGGTATGGTAAGAACATACGACTCGTGCGTTGTCACCTCACAGGCGAACAGCTTCTCTGCTATGTTGACGGACTCACACTCGAAGACTGCACCTTCGGCGAGGATGCCAACCTCATATTTGAATACTCTACCGTAAATGCCACCATCAATGGCAATGTGACGAGCATCAAGAACCCTTCATCAGGCACAATCACCGTAAACGGAAAATGCGGTGAGGTTATCTTTGATGAAAACCAGAAAGAGCCGAAGAATGCCAAAGTGGAGATTAAAGGGTAAAGAGTAAAGGGTAAAGTATAAAGTATAAAGTATAAAGTATAAAGTGTAAAGAGTAAAGTATAAAGAGTAAAGTATAAAGTGTAAAGAATAATTGTAAATGAACCGTTGTTTTGACACCCCCATAGATCGTCGTGGCACAAACTGCTATAAGTACGATACGATGCCATATTCTGACACCATTCCATTATGGGTGGCAGATATGGATTTCGAGACAACCCCTGTCGTTATGGATGCCCTCCGCAAGCGACTTGAGCATGGCTGTTTCGGCTATACAGCCGTACCAGACTCATTCTATGAGGCTACGATAAACTGGTTTGGCAAGCGTCATGGCTGGAAACCGGAACGCAACTGGTTCATTTACACATCAGGTGTTGTTCCTGCCATTTCAGCCATCATCAAGGCTATGACAGAGCCGGGAGATAAGGTATTGGTGCAGACGCCTGTATATAACTGTTTCTTCTCTTCCATCCGCAACAATGGATGCATAGCGGAAGAAGCACCTCTCACGCTCTCCGGCAACGACTACATAATCGACTTTGATGCTTTCGAGCGTCATTGCGCCGATGAAAAGACAAAGGTGTTCATCTTGTGCAACCCTCACAATCCGGCAGGACGAGTATGGAGTTCCGCCGAACTTCAGAAGATGGGCGAGATATGCAAGCGCAACGGTGTCTTCATCATTGCAGACGAGATACATTGCGAGTTTGTGAACCCTACCCTATCACGCACATCGGAACTGTCTGCAATAACAGGCGAGGAAAAGCCCAAGTATCATCCTTTCATGGCGGTAAGCGATGCCCAGTGTGCCGTTTGCGTATCACCTTCAAAGGCATTCAATATTGCAGGACTTCAGATTGCCAACATCATAGTAAAGGACGATTCCATACGCCGACGCGTGGATCGTGCCATTAATATTAACGAGGTATGTGATGTAAATCCATTCGGTGTCATTGCTCTTCAAGCTGCATATACTCAAAGCGGGGAGGAATGGCTGAATGCCCTAAATGATTACATCTATGCCAACTATGACTATGTTCGACATTGGCTCTCGACATATCATCCCGAATGGAAAGCCGTCACACTAGAAGGCACATACCTTATGTGGGTAGATGTCTCAGCAAGCGGAATGGATGGCGATGCCTTCGCAGAGAAGCTTCTCCATGACCACCATATATATGTGAACTCAGGTTCTCATTATGGCAAGGTAGGAAAGAACTTCATCCGCATCAATCTTGCCACACAGCGCAAAAGATTGGAAGAAGCGTTTGCGAGGTTGGGCAGAAAGTAAATTGCCAATAAATTATATCCGGTAAATTACATGCGGCATCCGCCGCTGAATAAATTTCAAATAATAATTTACTGATTTAATTTAATTCTAATTTACTTTCTACCCCACAAGAACAGCACCGCAAGGTGCATTTCATAATAATTTGTAATTAGTAATTTGATTTAAAAACAACATGAAATCTCTTCAAGAATTAACACGACCAAATATCTGGTCACTCGCTCCATATAGTAGTGCGCGAAACGAATATAGCGGAAAAGCTGCACATGTGTTTCTCGATGCAAACGAGAACCCATACAACGATCCAAACAACCGCTACCCAGACCCTCTTCAACTGCAAGTCAAGGAACGTATCTCACAGCTCAAGAACATTCCAACAGAATGTATTTTCCTCGGCAATGGCTCTGACGAGGCAATAGACCTCGTATATCGCTGCTTCTGCGAGCCAAAGGTGGATAACGTTGTTGCCATAGAACCAACATACGGAATGTATAAGGTATGTGCAGACATCAATGATGTGGAGTACCGTCCTGTTCTCCTTGACGAGAACTTCCAGATTGAGGCAGAAACACTTCTTGCCGCATGCGACGACAACACGAAAGTTGTATGGTTCTGTTCTCCAAACAACCCTACCGGCAATGCCATCAATCGCAAGGCAATATACGATGTACTGGAGAAGTTCCAAGGCTTTGTCGTAGTAGATGAAGCATATATCGATTTCTCACGTGAAGACAGCATCACGAAGCTTTTGGATCGTTTCCCTAACCTCATAGTGTTCCAGACACTCAGCAAAGCATGGGGATCGGCAGCCATCCGCTGTGGTATGGCATTCGCATCAAAGGATATCATCAACATCTACAACAAGGTGAAGTATCCTTACAACATCAACCGACTCACACAGGAAGCCGCTCTTGAGCGCCTCAACAACACATTTGAGGTTGAGCAATGGGTAAAACTTCTCCTACAGGAGCGCAGCCGTATGCTCACAGCATTCGCAGAGCTCCCAATGTGCAAGCGCATCTACCCTACCGATGCCAACTTCTTCCTTGCAGAGATGGATGATGCGCAGAAAGCATACGATTATCTCGTGGATAAGGGTATCATCGTCCGTAACCGTACACGCATCACGCTCTGTAAGAACTGCCTCCGCATCACCATCGGAACAAAGCCAGAGAATACAGAACTGCTTGCTGCATTGCGCACGATGTAATTTTACTTGAGACATAGATATAAAAAACAGAGAGTGAAGAAAACCCGTTCTTCACTCTCTTTCTGTAATGAAACCATTAAAACTCAATTATCCCCCTCTCTATATTTCTTATAATACTTGCATTTATTTTATATACTTCTTACCATTAGTGATATAGATATCACCACTACGAGGATTCACCTTCTGACCAAGAAGATTATACATATCAGCATTCTCTTCTATGGTATTGGTAGTAAGTTCATAGATTGCAGTGCTGACACCGTCGTTAAGGGAAATCTTCATAGCCTTACCTCTTGCATAACTTGAATCTGTAGTGTCAAACCATGCTCTGTAAGGAGTTACCTTTACTGCATTCTCAGCCCACCAGAACTTATTCTGAGCGATGAAATAAACGTGACTAAGACCTTCCTGCATTGTATAGGTGCCCTTCATTTTCCAGTTAGAGAAGGTCTCTGTCTCATTGAGAATAGGATTGATTGATGTGTTTGTTCCGCTAATAACGATCTGGTCGCCACTATTCTTCTTCACTACCATTGGAGTGCCTGCAGGGATGACACCTGAAGGATATTCAAGGAACATAAGCTCATCGAAACTTGCTCCATTGAGATAGTAGAGTGTATAGTCCTTATTGGTAGAATCATAGTCGACATCGAAAGGAACGACTACAGTACCCCAGTCTGCTGACATATTGCGAGTGTAGTTAATCTTGCCATAGGTCTCCGTAGGATAATCAGCAAGATCCTTTCCATCAGGAAGATCATATACACCACCCCTGAACCAGAAGCTAACGGTCAAATCCTCATTCTGCACGATGTCGGTGATACCGAAACCATCCACCATGTCATTGCCTGTGTAGTTCTTGAAGGAATTAACAGAAGTAACCCCGTCTAAACCAGGATAAATGTCTGCCCTCAAGCTGTTTTTGAAATCAACAAGGGTTATTGATGGATTTTCCGTATATGTATAGTAGCCTAAGATTCTGCCATCAGCAGGCAGGAGAGTTACATTTGGATGTCCATATTCATTATTAGGAGTCATACTGAAACCACCAGCAGAAGAGGTGATGTGCATGATAAGCATACCATTGCCATACTGTCTGTTCAGGTAGTAATTCCACTCATCATAACCAGAGTGCTCGATTGTGTAATACTCGTATGGATCAGCAGGGTTAGTGATTCTGTAAGCCTTTCCACCCTTATTGCGTGGAGTAATCGTAATATTCTGTGCACCAACAAGTTCCTCTGCATCTTCCCAACCCATATACTCACGTTCCCAAGCTGTATATTGGCATGGCCACATTCCGTTATACAGATTCTCACCACCATCCATAATATCCCAGTCTTCAGGACCGCAGTTGTCGAAATCAACATTACCATTTACATCTGTTGGCTTATAACCCAACGTCCAATAGAGATCAGGAAGTCCAAGACCATGACTCATCTCATGACAGAAAACACCGATACCAGCACGTACAGGCTCTCCAAGATAACTGCTTGCAGCAAGCTCATTTGCAACACCAATTACATTGACAATCTTTTCATCATTGGTTGTGATAGTTCTGTTGTACCAACATGCAGGCCATACGTCATTTCTGTTACCGCTGAGGTTTGCACCTGTTCCTGCATAGAGTACATAGACGAGATCCACATTACCGTCATTGTTGCTGTCATACTGTGAGAAATCAATATCAGCATCAGCACATGCAACAGCCTCCTTCAGCAAAGCACTGGTTTTACCATTTGCCTTACCATAATAGTCGTGGTTGTTAGCTGTTTCATAAGGACCATAGAGATCGAAAACTGGAGTGAACTTTCCATTGCTGGCATCTATGAAAT
>CADCHG010000067.1 GCA_902801155.1 uncultured Prevotellaceae bacterium
GGATCAGTTTATGATAGAAAGGAATTATGCAAAAGCGTATATGGGATACTTCACCAGAATATTAGCGAAGATAGCCTCGTTCACTATCTTGCAATACATTAACTTAATAAATGGGAAACCTATAGGAAGGGTTAAGCATGCGTTGATTTAATTCCGCCAACGGGTATATTATATATTATATTATGAAGTTAGAAAGGGGGAGTGGGTGTCCCTGTTTTTTCTAACGGATATATGTTAGGTAGCCATTCTGAGCCTTCTGTTGGGGGTACATCTAACAACTCTTGTAATATGATGGTTTACGATTGGCTATAAATATGCCTTTTTTACTTGATTTTACTAACAAGTAATGCACGGACGAAACAGAATTTCCTAATTTTTTCAAAGTTTTCTGTATTCATTTTCTTGATGACGCTGTGGTTTCAACCCACACCGTCTCGTGCAAATTCGCATTTTTCTCGATTTTAAGTGTCAAAAGGGGTGTCCGATTTAGCCCCCCCTTGCCGAATTGCATGTTCTTTTGTCTGTTTGGGGATGTATCTAACATATAACTGTTAGAAAAAACAGGGAGAGGGTGTCATAAGGTAATGAGAATTATGGACTGGGTGAACGAATCGTTCACCCCTTTTTATGTGATTATAGAAACGGATTTATCTGATTTTTCTGATAGCTGGCAAATTTGTGTTTAGGTGTTCAATGGACGTCAGCGCAAATTTGCGCCCTCGTAATTTTCATCTTGGAGCTATGGCTGATTGATGTTTTACGTCAGCTGAAATTTCAGCCCTCGTAATTTTCACCTTGGAGTTATGGCTGATTGAATATCATGAAATACGTGGGTCGAAATTTCGGCTGTCGTCATTCCCGATTTGGGAATCTGCTTTATTTGGTGAATCATGTAAAACCACCGCCCTGATTCAGGGTACTGGTTTTTATTGATGACTCCGTGAAATACGGACTCATCTATTTGAGGAATTCATACTTGAACAAGTTTGGTACAATCTCACTTAGGTAGTAATCCTTTACATGATTGGCCAATGTCTCTATGTTGCCGTTTAATTCCGGATAGTCTGCAACAGATTCGCCCGTGTCAGAATCAAGATGGGTAGTATTCAATTCTGTCTTAATTTGGTATAGACCATAATTATATGCAGATTTATAGTTAGAGGTTTCCTTGGCTTGTTTCAGAATCTTATCCCAAAGTTCAAGCATGACGCATTCATTTTTGTTTTTCTTTAATAGTTTTAGCTTTTGGGAAGCAAGCGTTTTGCTGTTTGTCGTATCAAGGCAAAGCTGATTCTTATAGTGACGCCCATCGGAACCTATAAATTCACGTATGTGGTTTTGAGGTTCTAAAACTGTGAACAGCAGACATTTCAGCAGGTATTGGTCGAGACGCCCTTTCTTCAAATCAGCCTTATATTTTTTTTCGCCATCGCCTGACTTCATAATGCGGCTTCGTTCGGTCCACGCCCTGTTATAGGTGATGTATCGACTTGCTGCGAACATCGGCAGCTTTTCGAGATAGTTATCGTTACGCAGATAGAAACCATGTCCATCATATCTTCCTGCAATTAAAAGACTTGCCATATTGTCAGGGTTGTCAAAACCGCTACTATAAACTCCCATGTATCCAATAATATTGGCATTCCATTTGGGCTTGAGATAATCATTTCTTCTTTCTGTCCTCTCTGTACCATCTTTGCTACAAAGGATTCCCTTGTTTTTTTGGTCATCTGAGAATTTCCTTTTGTCAAAATAAGAATCACTATATTGAGAGTGGATTTTCTTAATAGGCAGTTCCTCCACTTCGATTAATTCATTTTGAGCATTAATATCATAGGCCATTATGTCGAATTTTTCAAGTTCATAGTCGTCTTCGTTGCTCCATAATGCTACCATAATTGCCGCAGCAATATTGGTGTGGAAGTGCCTGCGGTTGAAAGCAAAGCCCCCAAGAAACTTCTTGTGAATAAGGTGTTGCGCTTTCCAATACTTAACAGGTGAATAGACAACATAGCTGTCCGTTGGCTGACGCAAGTAATATTTGAATGCAGACCAAATGAAAACATTGCCTAAGTCATTTAGAGCCGTGCCTTTCACCTCTTTCTTCATCTCCTTGAAAGCGTCGTATTGCTTCCATTCCGTGCTTTTCTTGCCTGCGTTCTTCTTCTGATGTTCGATTGAAGTGGTGTCTGCATAGGGTGGATTTTCAAAAAGAATGATAGTACATTTCGGATTGTCAATATACTTTTTGATGGTTTTATTTGTAATGTACTCATTTTCTAAGGCATTGGCACCCCTAACCATTCCACCATTGTAAGTGTCTATTTTTTCTGTAGGTGGAATGATGTGTCGTACTTTATCGCCAAATGCTTCCATCAACACTTTGTATTCGTAATACTCATAAGTGGAAACAATAGTGTGCGACAACTCTTCCTCTGTCATGCTTGATTCAAGGTTTCCTGTTCCCGCGCATCGGTCGATTATCACATAGTCGTTTCCTTTTGGTACTCTTTCGATGGCTTTGCGTACTAACTCCAACGATTTTTCTGCATATAACGGATGGGTATAGAAAGCTCCCAGATTTTTCTTGTGAAGAACATCATTTAAGCGGTCCATCAGATAACGAAACTTCTCGTTGCTCCTACCAGTATAAGGGTGTATGTAATCTTGGAATTTTTTAGGTTTTCTTATCTCTCCAATGATTCTTACTTCCCCAGTTTCATCGCCGATGAAATCTGCTTTTGTTGCAGTTGGATATTGCTTATAGAAACTTAAAGCCCAGCCAACTATGCAGTTCTCGTCAATATGAATTTTGGTGTATTGTTCTGACCGCAACAGGCCAATCAGTTGCTCTTCTTCGACAGGATTGCTATAATCAAGTTTCTTTGTTACGTCGCCTGCGACAAACTTTTCATTATTGCGCGAAGCTGCCCCCGTATATATCTTTTCGATATGTTCGAGATAGTCATTTGAGCGATAGACGTATGCAGTTGTGTTGTTCAGCGAAATTAGTATGATGTTTGCAGGTATAGGTCGCCCCTTTACTCTCATCGAAGACAAGTATTTAATAGCTTGCGACAAGACCACATTCAGATTATCTATCATGGTCTTGAACTCCAGTAAGTTACCCCGAACTACTCCATCACTAAAGTCTCGTTGAACATCCGTTATGTCAAGAGATTTGTCTATACGTGGTAAATACTTTTGCAAGAATTCCACTTGGCCTTGCAATTCCTTCTCGTACTTCTTTGAAAATGTGTTGTCAGCCATATAAATAGATAGTTTTAGTTTCCGCATCAACTATCAATCGCTGACACACAAAGAAAGCGTGATGCTCCTTATGCGTTAAGCTGGGGTATGCCTAGGAATTGGGCCCCATCCCTACCTATAAGAATGCACCACGCCTATTGGCGTGAAATGCATAGCTATATTGGTAAGGAATGGAGTAGCCGTTTTCCAGTACCCCACATCTCTATTATTTCTGAGCGTTTTTTATCCCAATTTGTTTCCTAGGCATATTGGCTTAACGCGAAATAATAGCTAATGCTTTCTATTTGTTCGAATTTCTCCCCGAACCGACGGCAAAGATACAAAAAATATACGGAATAAAGTGCTTTGAAACAAAAAAACTGCAAAAAATATGTAAGATTCTGAAAAATATTTGTCTTTGCGATGTAATATTGATAAAAAAACACCAACCAATTATTTCCGTGTTTTTTAGGTTTATGCTGTTGCTACACAGGCTCTATATTGCGACAAAGAAGATTCAAGGTATAAAAATCTGTCGCATCAAGTTGTTAACTATCTCCAATACTGTCAATCTCATAGAATATTGACGTCAGCCGAAATTTCGACACACATATTCCCCCATGCAGTTTCCCCGATGTTTTTTTACAACTTTTTCTACTAACATATAACTGTTAGAAAAAATAGTGAGAGGGTGTCATAAGGTAATGAGAATTATGGACTGGGTGAACGAATCGTTCCGTCAGGTGTGTTCTGAAGCCACAAAGTAAAAAAGCGCTCCCTCGCGGGAACGCCTTTTCTTGTTAGTATGTAGTTGCTTATTTAGCTTTAGGGGTTGCTGATTTCTTTGTCGCCTTCTTTGGGGCAGGCTTTGCAGTCTTTGCCTCCTCTGCCTTTGGAGCAGCCTTGGCAGGTGCTTTAGGAGCTGTAGCCTTCTTTGGTGCAGCCTTCTTAGCAGGTGCTTTCTTCTCCGACTCACGTGAAGCGTTGTCAGGATCAAGCTTTGAGAGCTTTGCCTGAAGGCGCTGTATCTCCTTGTCCTTCATCTCTATCTCCTTACCCTGATTGGTGATGGTGGTGAGCATCTGCTCAAGCTCGTCGTTGTCGATACCGCCGTAAAGGGCACGCACACGACTGATGAAGTCGCCGAGGATATTCATATAGTTGGTGAAAGCGTCGAAAGGTCCGTCATAGATACCACGGTCAATGTTGCAGTTGCTTGGTTTCGTGGTCATGAAACGGAAGTTGTTTGATGCCTGGAGATAGTCCCAGTCCTGAAGTAGGGCAGGGTCGTTGGCGATGTGCAGACGGTCAGCAACAGAGTAGAGCTTGTTGAAAGCCTCACGCTGCATCTGGTTTCCGAGCCATGTGGAGGTGTCGCGCTCCTCGTCAACCCATGAGAGGGAATCAGGAACGTCGAGGTCGCCTACGCTATCGAACTTGTCGCATACCTCGCTTGGGGTGGCGAATTCGAGTCCTGCCTGCTTAGCGCATGTAGGGAGTGCCTTGAGGAACTCAAGGATATTGCTTGAGAGAGGCTGGGCGATGCCGAGGGCTGTAAGCTCCATGAAGATGTTGACAACCTGCTCAGACTCAGGACACTTTGCTATCTCTGCGATGTATGTGTCGGCAAAGAGAGGATAGCGCTCCCATGATGAGTTGTTGAAACGGAGGGAGATATCGTCAGATGCATTCACATCGCGAAGCAAAAGCTTGAGGTTAGGAGCGAGGTTGCAGTTATATACATAATGTGGTGACTTCCAACCGAGTACATGCTTTGCGCCCTCAGTAAGCATACCCTTATAACCGAGGGAAGCAACCTGTTCTCCGATGTCGTTGGTGTAGATGAGTGAAGAGTTGCGCATCACGGTTGGACGCTTGCCGAAGTACTCCTCAATCTTCTTTGACATCTTCTCTATATCGCGCTTGAAACTCTCCTCGTTGATGAGGCCTGCAAGACCGTGAGAGTAAGGCTCGGTAAGGAACTCCACCTGACCTGTCTCGTTGAGTTCCTGAAGCTTTGTGAGCACCTGTGGGGCATGAAGCTCAAGCTGCTCCATACCTACTCCTGAGAGGGAGAAGGCAACCTTGAAGTATCCAGGGTGCTCCTTTATCATTTCCTGCATGGCTGTGAGAGCCGGCATATAAGAGTGCTCTGCAATATATGTGATGCTACGCTCGTTGGCATAGTCGTCATAGTAATAGTGATCAGTACCGATGTCGAAGAAACGGTAACGCTTGAGATGTGTTATCTGGTGTATCTCAAAGTATAGGCATATTGTTTTCATTATTCTGTCTTATTTAGTAGGTTTTACTTTATGAAGTTTGCGAGATATTCCTCGTTGTTGAACCAGCCCTTGTCAAGCAACTGGTCATAGCATTGGCGAATGCGAAGTCCAACCTTCTCCCATGTGATGCCTGCAACCTCCTTGATGCCTTCTTCGGCGATGTAGTCGTGGAGGCTCTCGTTCATACAGAGGGAGTAGATGGCATCCGCCATTGCGTGGATATCCCAGTAATCAACCTTGATGACATTGGTAAGGATCTCACCGCAGCCCGACTGCTTGGAAATGATACTTGGGCAACCACATTGCATAGCCTCAAGCGGAGCGATACCGAACGGCTCAGAAACCGATGGCATAACGAAGACATCTGAATTCTTATAACACTCATATACCTGCTTACCTCTCTGGAAACCAGGGAAATGGCATTTGTCGGCAATGCCGTATGCGGCTGCAAGTTCAATCATCGCATTCATCATATCACCTGAACCGGCGAAGCAGAAACGTATCTTGTCAGTACGCTGAAGTACGAGCTTGGCTGCCTCGATGAAGTACTCAGGACCTTTCTGCATGGTGATACGTCCAAGGTAAGTAACAACCTTCTCGTTAGGCTTCTTGTGAGGCACGATGTCGAGATACTCTTGTGACAGAGGATAAACGGCATTGTGCATGGCAACGCACTTGCGTGGGTCCTGATGATATTGGTTGATGACTGTCTGACGTGTCAGTTCTGATACGCACATTATGCAGTCGGCATTATCCATTCCGTTCTTCTCGATGGAATATACCGTTGGATTCACATTACCGCGTGAACGGTCGAAATCCGTTGCGTGTACGTGGATGCAGAGAGGTTTTCCGCTTACTATCTTAGCGTGAACTCCGGCAGGATAGGTGAGCCAGTCGTGAGCGTGGATGATGTCAAACTGCTCAGAACGTGCCAATACGCCTGCTATGATTGAGAAGTTGTTTATCTCGTCGTGCAGGTTGCCGGGATAGCCGCCGGCAAATCCCATACAGCCGAGGTCGTCCAATCCCTGCATATAGTTGAAATCTGCATAGATATGGTCGCGGAAACGATAGTAGTCTTCTGCCGTATGACCTACGATGCGGTTTTTGATATTATCATACTGAACATCGCGCCAAACGATTGGCACCTGACTCATGTTCACTATCTTGAGGAATTTCTCCTCTTCGCCCGTAGGCTTCGGCATACAGAAGGTGGTTTCAATGTCGCCCTGAAGACTGAGACCCTTGGTTATACCATAGGAGGCAACAGCAAGTCCACCGTATATCTTTGGAGGGAATTCCCATCCGAACATTAATACTTTCATTCTTGTTTGTCCTCCTTAATTAGTTAAACTGGTCTATTAATCTCCATGTGCGAAGAATCTCGGCAACGTTCATTGCGAATGATGATGCGCCACGTCCGTTGAACGGTGGGTTTCCGTCGAACAGCTCTGATATAGAGCCTAATACGTGATACTGCATCTCGTCCTCATAGCCAATCATCTGTCGCTGTACGAAACTGAGGCGTGAACGCTTGTAGAGCTTCAGGTATGCCTCCATATAGAAGCCGCCGAGCCAAGGCCAAGCCGTACCTGAGTGGTAGGCGTAGTCGCGCTTTGTCTGCGGACCTACGTACATAGGGTTATAGCCGCCTGACTTTGGAGACAAGGTGCGGAGTCCTTTTGGTGTGAGGAGTTCTCGTGTGCAGAAGTCGAGAACTGATTTCTTCTGTTCCGGCTCAAGTGGAGAATAGTCGAATGCCACTGGGAATATCATATTCGGACGAACGCTCAAATCCTCTATTCCTTCCTCTACATAGTCGTAGAGATAGCCGCTATCGGTAATGAACATCTTCTGGAATGCCTCCTTTGCAATATCAGCACGTGCCTCAAGCTCTGCAGCTATCTTCTTGTCCTTGTTTGATTCTGCCATTTCTGCGCAGAACTTCAGGGCATTGTACCAGAGGGCATTTATCTCGACAACATAACCGGTACGTGGAACTACTGGACGTCCGTTGGCGATGCTGTTCATCCATGTCATCGGCTGTTCGCGTCCTTCAATGTGAAGGAGTCCGTTTTCCCTTAGCTCAAGGTTAGGATGCTTGTTGCTCTCTATGAACTTGAGAATGTCGATAAGCAGCTTTCCATATTTCTTGTAGGTTTGGGCATTGCCTACCTCGTGTGCATACTGCTGAATTGCCCATATTGCCCATAGAAGCACGTCAGGCTGCTCTATCTCGTGGATAAGGCTTTTGAGTGGCTTGCCCGTCATGAAGTCCCTGATGCTCTTTGCTGCCGTATCCATCACGAGTTCGAAGTAGTCGTTCTCCTGAATGGCAAGCGTGAGACCCGGAAGGGCGATGAACGTATCACGTGCGCGGACCTTGAACCAAGGATATCCGGCAAGCAGATAACGCTCTGTGTCGCTTACACGTACATGGAACTGATGAGCGGCATTAACGAGAGCGTGATAGAAGCTGTCGATAGGCAGGCGAAGTCCTACTTCCTCATTGAAGAGTTTCTTTAGCGATTCCGGCTTAATCTCCTCGATACCGGCAGAGATGACAATCTCGTCGCCTTTCTTTGCCTGAATCTCGAAATATCCCGGAACATAGAGGTCTTCCACTCCGTGATATCCTCTTTCCTGTTCTTTCTCATATACGAGGCTCTTGTTCCAGTGTGGATCAAAGACAAACTTATTCTTCTTTGAAATCTGGATGTAGAGGTTTGGATAGTTAGGATAGAGCTGTGTCTTGATACCTCCGTCAATCTCCGTATAGTCCCTGTTGATGTTAGGGTTCTCAACCATACAGTTCTTCACGCTGCGGAAAGCAAGGAAAGGCCTCAGTTGCAGAGTCGTGGCGCTGTGGCAGTCGAGTAGGGTATAACGGATAAGTACACGGGTGGAATACACTTGGAATATGATTTCCTTCTTGAGAATAACGCCACCTACGCGATAGATAGTCGTAGGGACATTCTCAAGAGAAAATTCGCGAATGTATTTGTGACCGTTAGGGCTGAACACTCCGCTCTCGTATTTATGCACTCCGAGATTGAACTGGGCACCATGCTGTATCACCGAACAGTCGAGTGAAGAAAGCAATACGTGGTTCTCTCCGTCAATCTCAGGTACGGGTACGACAAGCAACCCGTGATATTTGCGGGTGTTGCAGTCAACAACGGTACTGCATGAGTAAGCCCCCGAGCGATTCGTACACAACAATTCGCGTCGCAGGGACTCCTGCAAGTTAGTCATCTGAGCTTTTTCAAATTTGAGATAACTCATAGTTGCTATATTAAGGTTTAAATATTTGTTTAACTTCAGGTTGTGATTTAGGGGGAATTTCCATTTCTGATAGTGTCATAGGCACACATGATTTGGAAATTTTCTACAAAAGTAAACAAAAAAATCTGCTTTTCAAAATAAAAAACAGATTATTTTCCAAAAACCAACAAAATTCCACTATGTTTGAAACATGTTTGTAACTTTTTCATGTTCCTAATGCCCGAAGAATATAATGTGCTTGTGTCTTCTCTTGATTGTAATTGATAGGGAAAAGGGTATGCCTTTCATTACATCCTTTCACGAATTTGTCATTTCATTTTTCTTTCGTTCTTCTTTCGTTCTTCCTTCTCTCTTCCTTCGCTCATCCTATAGTCATAGGAACGGATTTACAGCGGATTTACAACGGAACTACAACGGACTTGCTTATGAGCGGGAAAATGCTCTCGCTATTTTTCAATAATGAAATTTATCGCTTCCTGCTCTACGATTACCTTCATAGGGTCGGTAGATGTGTCGATATCAGAGAATGAATGGCCGTCGATGCTTATGGGGGTGTTCTTCGGAACTTTTATCGTGATATCGTGGCATCTGTATGGAAGAATCATCTTGTGGTTCAGAATCTTTCCACGTAAGAAGAGGGTAATGGCTGAGAAAATCTGCGTAAAGGCAGAGTTTCGCATTACGGTCACGTCGATCATTCCGTTGTATGGAACGGCGTTAGGAGTCTGTCCGAAGCCCAATGCGCTACCTATGCACATGGTCATAACCCTATGCTGCTCAGTTTCATAATTGATAGTATATTCCATCTTCCAGAACATGCGCTGGAAGAGTAAAAGGACAAGTGAAATGACGTATGAAACCTTTC
>CADCHG010000068.1 GCA_902801155.1 uncultured Prevotellaceae bacterium
AAAAAAAAGGAGTATTAAAAAATCAAAAAATGAGACCCCTTTCCTGCCCTTGGGGCACCCTTCCCCCGTGGATGGGGAAGGGGATAGTAATAATCCCTCATAAGCGACAGATGGTAATTTCGCTCCCTTGCCCCTTCATGGGGAAAGGGTGCCCAAAGGGCGGGAAAGGGGTCGCATGGTTCTATTTTATCCACTCTCCAACCTCATTCCTCCTTGTGCGTGAAATGATTATCTCTGGAGGATTGTCGCCTTTGAGTATCAGTTTTTCTTTGCCGTTGGAGAGACGCTCTGTTTCTGTCACCTGTTCGAGGGGTACAATATATTTGCGATTCACACGCATGAATCTCTGCGGGTCGAGCATCGCAGAAAGCTTCTCAAGCGGGATATTGATAGGATACGAGGTGTTATCGAGCAGTTTCAGATATGTATTCTTTTGTTCTGAGACAAAGTATCTTATGCCAGAGATAGGAATCATTTTCTCGCCTTTTACGGTCTTCACCATGAAACGCTCGCGGAATTTCCCTTTCTTGGGAAGGGTAGGGACTCTGCGTGAGACGGGTTGGGTATTGGCAGTTATCAGACGTTGAGCCTTCTTCAAAGCCGTGCATAGCTTGTCATTGTCGATAGGTTTGAGAAGATACGAAAGACTGTTGTACTCAAAGGCTCTCAGGGCATACTCTTCGTGTGCTGTGATGAAGATTATCGGAATATTATCCGGAGCACAGGAAAGGGCATCGAAACTGAGACCGTCGTTGAGTTGTATGTCTGCGATGATGATGTCTGCTTCCGAGTGCGAGAGAAAGAAATGGCGTGCCTCAGAAACAGTCGGTATAGGACCAATCAGTAGAGCTGACGGCATTATGTCCTCAAGCATGTGCCTGAGTACGTTGTATTGGTGCATCTCATCCTCAAGAATCAATATCTTCATCTTTGCTTGTTTTGAATTGTAAATCTGCTGCAAAGATAATAAAAAAAGTGAAAAGTGAAGAATTTACGCTTCACTTTTCACTCTAAACTTTATTCTCTAACCTCTAACCTTTAACCTCTACCCCTTAAACCCTATACAGCAATCCGTTCTTGAGATCCTTCGCTGCAGTCTCCTTGATTTTCACATGGAGTTTCTTGCCTGTGGCATTGAACGGAATCTGCGGAATGAAACGGTAGAAACGTGGGCGCTTGAAGTTGGCGATGTCCGGACTCTTCTTGCAGAACTCGTCCAGTTCCTCTGGCGTGAGGCTATCGTCATTCTTCACAATATAAGCTGTAACTACCTGACCTCGAATCTTATCCGGTACGGATGTAACGATGCAATCCTTTACTTTCGGATGAACATTGAGCACAGCTTCTATCTCCGTAGGATAGATGTTTTCTCCTGAAGAGATAATCATATCATCCTTGCGTCCTACGATGGTGATAAACTGATTCTCGTCCCATGTGGCGAGGTCGTTGGTGTAGATGAAACCCTTGTAGTATTTCTTTTCTGTTTCTTCTTCGTTGTTGAAATACAGGTAAGGCGATTTGGCTGGAGAGCAGATAATAACCTCACCAACCTCGTTGCTGTCGGTAGGAATAAGTTCATCCGGTTCTGCACGATGGTCTTCATAAACCTTTACAACACGCACGTCATCGTCAACGCATGATGCTCCGGCTGTACCAGCATTCTCTGGAAGGTCGAATGGGCGAAGGAAGGTGTTCCAGAATGTCTCCGTTGTGCCATATCCGTTATAGATGTTTGGCGTGAGAACACGCTGATAGCGGATGCAGGCAGAACGTTCCAACGGACTTCCCATAGTCACGATGCCCTTGAGTGTCTGAAGATCGTATGCCTGACGTTCCTGCTCATCGGCAAGAGCTTCGAGTACGGTAGGTACTCCGATGATGAACGTAATTTTGTATTGCCATACGTACAGAAGCGTATTGAGAGCATCGAAATGGCTCATTATCACCATTGTGGCACCTGCGTATAGGGCAGGACCAGGACCAGCGCAATGTAATCCGCCACGATGGAACCAAGGGGTGGTGTTCATGGTCACGTCGCGATAGCTCATAGGGAAATGAATCATCACGTCATGAGCAGACAGAACTTCGTTGATAGAGGTCATAGACACACCCTTTGCACGTCCTGTGGTACCTGATGTATATAGACGGGTTGTCTCATCGTAGATGTTGTAGCCAGAAGAAGGATCGTAGAATTCTGCTGTGGAGGCATCCTTTACGAAGTCCTTATATGATATAACTTCTCCGGCACTTTTGCCATTGGTTATGATAAGTCTCTCAGGCTTATGTCCACAAATGTCGATGGCCTCAAGTACAGTTTTTGCGTTTGTAGAGTCGAAGATGATAACCTTTGGGACAGAATCCTCGATATTGTCAGCAAGCTCACCAGCACTTAGACGGTAGCTTACCGGGCAGCATACAGCGTGAATTTTCTGTGTTGCAACGTATGCGAAAGCAAATTCTGGACAGTTGAGAAGGTCGAGCATTACTACGTCCTTCTTGCCAATGCCTATTGAAACAAGGGAATTCGTGAGGCGGTTTACGTCTTCATTAAATTCAGCGTATGTCCATTTCTTGTTACTTTCCGGATCTATGATAGCAAGCTTACGGGAATAACGGCGAACGTTTCTCATATAGCCTTCTATCCAGGTATATCGGCTTTCGAATAATTCTTTGAAATTGTCCATTTCTTTTATAATTATGGTGGGGAATTTAGCTGTTTTTACCACCGTTTTTAATTCTTGAAATGCAAAGATATTATATAAGGAAATGAAACGAAAAAAAATCGGCAACTCAATTACTGAATTGTCGATTTTTAAGGATGAAACGTCGTGTGCAGAAGCTTGTTCTGCGCACAGCGTTATATTGATGTGCAAAAGTTCACTTTAAACTCTAAACACTAAACACTAAACTCTTCACCAGAACTACTTGTTCTTCTTGATCTTCTCAACGTAAGCGTCGATAACGGCAACGGCTGTGATGTTAACGATGTCGCGAACGCTTGAGTCGAAGTCGGTGAAGTGGATAGGCTTGTTAAGACCCATCTGGATAGGACCGATAACCTCAGTCTCAGGAGAGAACTGCTTGATGAGCTTGTAAGCAGAGTTTGCTGCGCTCAAAGAGGTGAATACCATTGAGTTAACAGTCTCGTTGTGCAGACGGAGGAATGGATACTTCTCATCGCGACGATCCTGATCGAGAGCGAGGTCAACAGTCATCTCACCGTCAATCTTGAGGTCTGGGAACTCTGTCTGAAGCTCTGCAATAGCATCGTGCATCATGCGTGGGGTACCTGACTTGTCAACACCGAAGCTTGAGAATGAGATACCAGCGATGCGTGGCTCGTCATTGAAGAAGCGGATTGTGTCGGCTGTAAGGCGAGCGATATCCTTGATTGTATCCTTGTCAGGTGATTGGTTTACGAGGGTATCAGCGATGTAGTAAGTACCGCGCTTAGAGTTTACGATGTTCATCGTAGCGAAGTGGTTGTACTCAGGACGGATGCCGATAACCTCCTTGGCACACTTGATAGTGTTAGAGAACTTGGTATATACGCCTGTGATGAATGCGTCAGCGTCGCCAGTCTCAACCATCATCATACCGAAGTAGTTGCGCTCGAACATCTTGTCGTTTGCCTCCTCGAATGTGTAGCCCTCACGCTGGAGCTTGTCAGAGAGAATCTTAGCATAACGCTCACGACGGTTACGCTCACGGTCATGACGGAGGTTTACGATCTCAACGCCATCAAGGTTGAGCTCGAGTTCCTTTGCCTTCTTCTCAATCATCTCGTCGTTACCGAGAAGGATAGGAGTACAGAGACCCTCTTCCTTTGCCTGAACGGCAGCCTTGATCATTGTTGGGTGGAGACCTTCTGCGAATACTACGCGCTGTGGGTGCTTGCGAGCTGTCTCGTAGAGGTTCTGGGTAACGCTTGTCTCCTGTCCCATACGGCGACGGAGCTTACGCTTGTATGCGTCCCAGTCTGTGATAGGATTACGTGCCACACCGCTATCCATAGCAGCCTTTGCTACGGCAGCAGATACCTCTGTGATAAGACGTGGGTCAACTGGCTTTGGAATGAAGTAGTCAGGACCGAATGTGAGGTTGTTCACGTTGTATGCCTGGTTCACTACGTCAGGAACTGGCTGCTTAGCGAGGTCTGCGATAGCGTGAACGGCAGCAATCTTCATCTCCTCGTTGATGGCGCGAGCGTTTACGTCGAGGGCACCACGGAAGATGTAAGGGAAGCCGATTACGTTATTGATCTGGTTTGGATAGTCAGAACGGCCAGTTGACATGAGTACGTCTGGACGTGCTGCCATAGCATCCTCGTAAGAAATCTCTGGTGTTGGGTTTGCACAAGCGAACACGATAGGGTTCTTGGCCATAGAGCGGATCATATCCTGAGATACGACATTACCCTTTGAAAGGCCGAGGAATACGTCTGCACCTACCATTGCCTCCTCGAGAGTGTGAACGTCGCGACGGTCTGTTGCGAAGAACTTCTTCTGCTCTGTGAGGTTTGGACGGTCAGATGTGATAACGCCCTTAGAGTCGAGCATGAGCACGTTCTCTTTCTTTGCGCCGAGGGCAATATAGAGCTTTGTACACATGATAGCAGCAGCACCTGCACCTGATACTACGATCTTAACCTCGTCAATCTTCTTGCCTGCAACCTCAAGGGCATTGAGCAGACCTGCAGAAGAGATTATGGCTGTACCGTGCTGGTCGTCGTGCATTACTGGTATGTCAAGTGACTTCTTGAGGCGATCCTCAATGTAGAAACACTCAGGAGCCTTGATGTCCTCAAGGTTGATACCACCGAATGTTGGTGCAATCTTCTCTACAGCCTCGCAGAACTTCTCAGGATCCTTCTCGTCAACCTCGATGTCGAATACGTCAACACCACCGTAGATCTTGAAGAGAAGTCCCTTACCTTCCATTACAGGCTTGCCTGACATAGCACCTATATCGCCAAGACCGAGCACCGCTGTACCGTTAGAGATTACGGCAACGAGGTTACCCTTGTCTGTGTACTTGTAAGCTGCATCTGGTGTTTCCTGAATCTCAAGACATGGGAACGCTACGCCTGGTGAATATGCAAGCGAGAGATCTGTCTGAGTGTGGTAAGGCTTTGTTGGCATTACCTCAATCTTTCCTGGACGGCCGGTCTCGTGATACTTGAGAGCAGCCTCTTTAGTGATTTTTACCATAAAAAAACGATTTACGGCCCCTCACCTGTCCTACGGACATCCTCTCCCCAAGGGGCGAGGAGGAAGTATGTACTTCCAATTAAGGGCTAAATGATTATTTAAATACTTTTTGTTGTTTATTTCTTTTATCAGTTTCTTATAGCGGAAGAATGTAACTTCTCTTTTATTAGTTCCTGACCGCGTAAGAATGTAACTTTCCCCTCGCCCCTTGGGGAGAGGGTGTCACGTAGTGATGGGTGAGGGGCTGTTGGGGCCATTATGAAAACAACGTCCTTATCGCTTCCTCAACCTTACTTACAGGATGAATGCGTATGCTGTATTTCTTACCCTTCAAGGCATTCGAGTTGCGTTTCGGTATGATGATATCCGTGAAACCAAGTTTCTCTGCCTCGGCAATTCGCTGTTCTATGCGACTTACAGGACGAACCTCGCTGCTCAGTCCCACCTCACCGCACATGCACCAGCCTTCCTCTATCGGGATGTCCACGTTGCTTGAGAATACGGAGGCTATTACGCTAAGGTCCATTGCCATATCCGTAACCTTCAATCCGCCTGCTATGTTGATGAACACATCCTTCTGAATCAGCTTGAATCCCACCTTCTTCTCAAGGACGGCAAGCAGCATGTTCAGTCTGCGCTGGTCGAAACCCGTTGTCGAGCGTTGCGGAGTTCCGTATGCAGCTGTGCTTACCAATGCCTGTGTCTCCACAAGGAACGGACGCATACCCTCCACGGCTGCCGAAATCGCTATTCCGCTCATTCCTTGACGCTCGTCGGAAAGAAGAAGCTCTGAAGGATTCGTCACAGGACGAAGACCATTCTGAAGCATCTCGTATATTCCGAGTTCCGAAGTAGAGCCGAAACGGTTCTTTATAGAGCGAAGTATGCGGTAGATGTTCTGGCGGTCACCCTCAAACTGGATAACGGTATCCACGATATGCTCAAGCACCTTCGGACCAGCTATCGTTCCCTCCTTATTTATATGTCCTATCAGAATGACAGGAATAGCACTTGTCTTTGCGAAGCGGAGTAGGGCAGAGGCACACTCGCGAATCTGCGTCACGCTACCTGGAGCCGACTCCACATCCTCTGTCTCCATTGTCTGTATAGAGTCTATGACGATAAGCTCTGGAGCAACCTCCTCAATCTCCTTAAAAATGTTTTCGAGCGATGTCTCACAGAGAATCATCACGTGCTCGCCGGCATTAGGGGTAAGGCGCTCGGCACGCATCTTAATCTGATGGGCTGATTCCTCACCACTTACGTACAGCACACGGCGTTCCGTCATCTGCACTATTGTCTGGAGCGTGAGCGTACTCTTTCCAATGCCCGGGTCGCCACCGAGAAGTATTATGCTTCCGGGTACAATACCGCCACCAAGTACGCGATTCAGTTCCGCATCGTGCGTGTCAATCCTTGGCTCAGCCTTTGTGGAGATGTCGCGAAGGCTAACGGCACGTGCCGTCTTGCTTGCGCGAAGCGATGTCGTGGCAACAGAAGAAGCCGCCTTACGTGCCGACTTGACAGGTGTCTCAGCAGAGATACGCACTTCCTTGAACGTATTCCACTGACCGCATGAAGGGCATTTACCCATCCACTTTGCCGACTCCTGTCCGCAGTAGTCACAAACGTATGCTGTCTTATCCTTTGCCATTTGAGGGCGCAAAGTTAATCAAAAAATCCCGAAAAACGAAATAAATGTCACTTTTTCGCCACTTTTGATTAAAAATATTCGCTTTTTTGCTATTTCTACTTGCTATTTATCATTAATCGGGAAGAAATAGATTTCAAAATCTTTATTAGTTGCACCTTTAGTATAATAAACTTGCTCCAATATACGATTACTGCGTCATAACCGCCAGTTTCTTCCTTTTCTGTTCTATGTTTGGCAGAAAATCAAACGAAAGGGCCTTATAGGGAAGTAGTCTTGCTTGGCCGAGCGTGAGCGTGACAGTAGAACAGTAGAACAGATGTGTTTTTCAATACATTTATCTCTATTTTCTATATATTATATATTATATATTATAACTAATTAATAATAAGATAGTTATAAGTAAAGATGAAGAAAATTCGTATTTCCAAAAATTCAACTGTTCTTCTGTTCGTTCTGTTCTGTCACGCTCGATCTCTATGTTTGATTTCTTCTAAAAGGTTGATTTTCAACAATGTACGATGTTTTAAGATTAACATCACCAATGATGCCGGAACAAAAAACGGTACAGAAATCATTAATTTTTGGGCTCATAAGACGCGTAAAACTATCATTCTGATGCCATTTTCGGCATTTGCCTCTCATCTACAAGGCGTGATGGTCAAAATTGAATTAACCGTTTCCTCGAGCTTCATGGCCCAATAAACCATCTTATCGGCTCATCAAGTGTAGAAAAAGGACCTGTTGGACAAGATTGTTGAGACTATCTGTCACTCTTTGTGTGCTTCTGTCCAGCTTGAGATGCAGAAGATTGCTGCTTGGCAGGCAAAGCCAAGAGAAAGGCGAGATAAGAACAGATCATAATTTGAGAATGAAGCAGATCAAAATACTTCTTTATGTCTTCCCTTATAGGTCTGGCTTGCAGCCATCCCTGGTAGTCATGTGCGCTTGTTTCCTCGTGAGCCTTTAGGGCTCCCTGAAAACAATCCCACCAGCCTACCGGAAGACATCAAGAAGACAAAATATAATTCAAAATAGCTCCCTGAGGTCGTAAAAAACATGCAGCGAAAAGGGAATTTCCCACATATAACAAGATTTCAGCAGATAAATCGATGCGTGATTGGGATAACGCGCCAGCCTTTTTTACGACCGCAGAGAGCTATTTTGTCCCCGTATTTTGTCTTTCCGTAGTGGCTCCTGCTGGGTGAGGGCTCATTTTCTTGGGAAGCCCTCAAGGTTTACCAGAGAAAATGAGAACTCGCATCAGCTGGGATTTGCCACAAGCAAAGCCCAAAATGGAGACACAAGGAAAGTATTTTGATCTACTAATTAACTGATCTTTTAATTAACATTAGCTCTGAAGAACCGGCACCTATTGTATTTGTCTATGTTTTTAGGTGTCGCACTTACAGCGCTCTAATTACAATGTCCCCTTGTATAACGGCGCTCACGCACCGCCCTATTAGGTGTCGCACCTTCGGCGCTCGCCGCGAAAATACTTTGCGACTTAGCGTCTTTGCGTTTGAAAAAAAACAAGAATTTTATCGGACAACAATAATTTTTTCAGGAAAATGTTCCGTTATTGCACGCTAATTCACGCTAAATCCTAACCGACAATTCAGAATTTCGTAACTTTGCACTTGTCAAACCAAAGGACGTGCACCAGCCTTTGGGCTGACACGCACTTTTGACTGCGTGCGAGGTGCAAAGCACGTTGCATCATGAAACAGAAACAGACCCTTTAAATCTCCCTGCATAGGGGAGACTTCCATCGCCCAAAAGCTTTCCCCCTATGTAGGGGGAACAAGAGGGTCTTAAGTCCCATGTGATTCCCAAGTGATTCCTATGTGATTCCCATTTCTGATGGGAGGCAAAGGGAGCCGACAACAGAACAACGGAGAATGAAGAAATGCAGATCACGCTCTTCAATCAAAGGCCACGAGCGAAGAGAAACTGATTCTGATTCCACCCATTCCCAATCTGTCAACATCATTAAACTCTCGGAGTAACTTCTTGTATGGGGTATTAAGAAATTAATTGATTTGAAATATTTTTAATCCGCAAGTGCATGATGCAGCACGAAACTGACTATAGATGGGGTCCTTCCTTAACAATCGTAGCAGATTATGCAGGTCCTCAAAAAAAATCGATGAAAATATTTTGAAATATCCCACGTTTGTTGTACCTTTGGCACATAATTCCAATAACTCAAAAACCTTATGAACCAAGATTTACTTGAAAAAGCAATAAGCGGTGATGCAGAATCACAATACCAACTAGCCCTTTGTTATCGTAATGGCGAAGGCGTAGAGCAGTCGAATGAAGAAGCCGCGAAATGGTATCGTAAGGCGGCAGACCAAGGCCATGCAGAAGCCCAATGCAATCTCGGTTACTGCTATGAAAATGGATATGGCGTTGAGCAGTCATATGAAGAAGCCGCGAAATGGTATCGTTTTGCAGCTGAGCAAGGCGATTCAATAGCACAATACAATCTTGGCAACTGCTACGAAAATGGATTTGGCGTCAAGCAGTCATACGAAGAAGCCGTGAAATGGTATCGTCTATCGGCAGAGCAAGGAGATGCAACCGCACAAAACAATCTTGGCTACTGCTATGCTAATGGCAATGGTGTAGAGCAGTCATACGAAGAAGCCGTAAAATGGTATCAAATGGCAGCAGAACAAGAAGATTCTATAGCCCAAAACAATCTCGGCAACTGCTATTATTATGGCGATGGTATTGAGCAGTCATACGAA
>CADCHG010000069.1:0-3451 GCA_902801155.1 uncultured Prevotellaceae bacterium
CCCTGGCAATGAGGAAATCAACTACTACTACCCAACATCTGACCTCGTAACAGGTCCGGACATCATCTTCTTCTGGGTAGCACGTATGATCATGGCTGGTTGTGAGTATCAGAAGCAGATTCCATTCAAGAACGTTTATTTCACAGGTATCGTTCGCGATAAGCTTGGCCGTAAGATGAGTAAGTCTCTTGGTAACTCTCCTGATCCATTGGATCTTATCGACAGATATGGTGCTGACGGTGTTCGTATGGGTATGATGCTCTCAGCTCCTGCCGGAAATGATATTCTCTTCGACGAGTCACTCTGTCAGCAGGGTATGGGATTCTGTAACAAGATCTGGAATGCCTTCCGTCTCGTTCAGGGTTGGGAGACTGCAGACATCGAGCAGCCAGAGGCAAGTAAGATTGCAATCAAGTGGTTTGAGGCTAAGATGAAGACCGCATACGCAGAAATCAACGACCTCTATTCTAAGTATCGTCTCAACGAGGCTCTGATGACAGCGTTCAAGCTCTTCACCGATGAGTTCTCTGGCTGGTATCTTGAGATGATCAAGCCTGGCTATCAGAAGCCAATCGATAAGCAGACATACGAGGCAACTCTCTGCTTCTTTGACTATCTGATGCGTATCATCCACCCATTCATGCCATTCATCACAGAGGAAATCTGGCAGCATATCTATGACCGTAAGCCGGGCGAGAGCATCATGGTAAGTACGGTTAAGTTTGATGCTGTTACTGCTGAGGATGAGGCTATCATCGCAGGCATTGAGACGGTAAAGAATATCGTTGCAGGTGTTCGTACTGTTCGCAATCAGAAGAATATCGCTCCTAAGGAGGTTCTTTCTCTGAAGGCTGTAGGCAATAATGACTATGCCCAATATGATAGCGTTGTAATCAAGATGGCAAACCTTGACGGTATTGAGGTTGTTGCAGATAAGAGTGCTGATGCAAGCGCATTCATGGTAGGTACTTCTGAGTATGCCGTTCCACTTGGCAACCTTATCGACGTTGCTGCTGAGATCGAGAAGCAGGAGGCACAGCTCAAGCATCTTGAGGGCTTCCTCGTTGGCGTTCGCAAGAAGCTCAGCAATGAGCGCTTCGTTCAGAATGCCAAACCTGAGGTTGTTGCCCTTGAGCGTAAGAAGGAACAGGACTCTCTCGAGAAGATCGCAGCTCTCAAGGCATCTCTTGAGGAGTTGAGGAAGAAATAAAGACCCCTATCCCCAGCCCTTTCCCCGTGAAGGGGCAAGGGGGATGAGGTTAGTATTAACAATAACAAACCCCTTGAACGAACAAAGGTGACTTTTCCCTCGCCCCTTGGGGAGAGGGTGCCCATAGGACGGGTGAGGGGCTGTAGTTTTTCTATATCATCTATGGAATCAATATATCAGTCTCGTGGTTTTATAGCATGCCTGAAAGCAGGTTTCACGTTAGTCTTGGCTAATCCGAAGAAAGTATTGAAGGCAATGTGGATATTGATTTTAATAATAGCAATATCCGATGTACTTTTGTATGCTTTCGCTCAGAAAACATCAGTGGACATCTTACAGCTGAAACTAGAGCCAGGCACATGGCTGGCTATGTTCGGAATGTATGGAACTATGTTTCTCCAGATATTTCTGGCAATATTTGGCTTGTTCTATTTCGGAAGATATATGATAAAGCATGAGGAAAAGAAATATAAGGTGAAGATCGGTAGGTTGATTCTGCATAATTTCTTCCCTTTCCTTGGAATCTTCCTTATGTCGTCGTTTCTTGCCGTTCTGCTAACTTTGATTCCGGATATAACATTCATTGTTTGCAAATGGGCTTATGGCAATTGCGTTCTGTCCCAGATGTTATATGGTGATGTTACTTCTATCCCGACTTCTGGATATGTATTAATGATGGTTATAGGTGCTATCGGTGTTGCTGTTAGTGAATATATAGGTCTTGTGGTTCCTGCAAGTCTGATATATAAATATGGCTCGGTAGTTTATAACGAAAACGAAAAATAAAAGATGAAGCGCTTACTTTTCATAGATCGTGACGGTACGATCATAAAGGAACCTGCTGATGAGCAGATAGACTCTTTCGAGAAACTGGAGTTTGTTGAGGGAGCTATAACCAACCTCTCGTTCATCCGTAAGAAACTGGATTTCGAGTTTGTTATGGTTAGTAATCAGGACGGACTTGGCACAGCCTCTTTCCCAGAGGATACCTTCTGGCCTGTTCATAACTTCATTCTCAAAACCCTTCACGGCGAGGGCATAAATTTTGACGATATGCTTATCGACCGCCATTTCCCAGAGGATAACCATCCTGACCGCAAGCCGGGTACTGGTATGCTCAAGAAATATATAGAGAACAAGGAGGAGTACGACCTTGCAAACTCGTACGTAATAGGTGATCGTGAGAGTGATGCCCAGTTGGCTAAGAACCTCGGTTGTAAGTTCCTCAAGATTACTGCCGGCGATTCCTCTTCTTGGGAGGCTGCTGCGGAGATATTGTTTGCAGGAGAGCGTACTGCTGAGATTACCCGTACCACTCACGAGACGGATATTACCGTGCGCGTGAATCTTGAGGGTACTGGTAAGTGTGATATCCAGACAGGTCTCGGTTTCTTCGACCACATGCTTGAGCAGATAGGCAAGCATGGTATGATTGACCTGTATGTGCGTTGTAATGGCGACTTGCACGTTGACGAGCATCATAGCATAGAGGACACAGGTATCGTACTTGGCGAGTGTCTGTTAAAAGCTCTTGGCGATAAGCGTGGCATAGAGCGTTACGGCTATACCCTTCCTATGGATGACTGTCTCTGTCAGGTGGCACTCGATTTCGGAGGTCGCCCTTGGCTGATATGGGATGCTGAGTTCCACAGGGAGAAGATTGGCGAGATGCCTACTGAGATGTTCTTCCATTTCTTCAAGAGCGTTAGCGATGCTGCTAAGATGAACCTTAACATCAAGGCTGAAGGTGACAATGAGCACCACAAGATTGAGGGAATCTTCAAGGCATTTGCCCGCAGCATCAAGATGGCTGTTAAGAGAGATATCTACCACTATCAACTTCCAAGTTCAAAGGGGGTGCTTTAGGATAGATTAAAGTGTAATGTGTAAAGAGTAAAGTATAAAGTAGATAGTATAAAGTAAAAGAGTGTGAAGTTCATTTTGAATTTCACACTCTTTGTTTATGGTTAACTTGAGTTCTATGAATTGTCTATATGGCAAACAGCTTGCTGTTTGTCCTCGTAATTCGTCGAGTTCACGTTAATTTACTTTATACCCTCCCCGCGGTCATTTGGTCATTTGTCATTTGGTCAAAATGATTTCAGAGTTGTCAAAATCCTCCACTATATATAAATATTTAATATTTAACGTGAGTTCGACGAATTCAAGACTGCGAGGGCTGAAAGCCCGACACCTAATAGGGCAGTCCGTAAGGGCTGTTATTCTATAGATGCGTGATTA
>CADCHG010000069.1:3490-13057 GCA_902801155.1 uncultured Prevotellaceae bacterium
ATATGACAGCCCTAACGGACTGCCCTATTAGGTATCGCTCCTTCAGAGCTCTTTCAACCACATGATAGTCAACAATATACAACTGAATAAATTCGTCGAGCTGACGTTATTTATATATAGTGAGCAAATGACACATTCCGAAAATGAAAATGACCATTTTGACCTTGACCATCTTGACCACATTTTGGCAATGTGTCCTGCAGAAAAGTTAATGGGCTGAAATCTCAGCCGGTTGAATATAAGGTCAGTTGTTATAGGTCCGTTCCACCTCCGTTTCAAGTCCGTTACAGGTCCGTTGTAAATCCGTTGTAAATCCCATTTACCTCCCTTCTCTGAAAAGGGCGACAGAATGGAGCTATAGAGAAGGCATTGCAAAGATATATTATGCTATGTCTGGATTACAAGTGCGTTTTTTCGCGAGAGTTTTTATAGAGGGGGGTGCACTTTTACCTCTTTTTGCGTATAACACGTTGATAATCAATAGAAAATAACGAGTGTACCTCCCCCTCCTAGGAAGCATAACTGTTTTTTGGGGGTGGGGGGAGGTGCACGCCGCATAACATATTGATAATCAAACGAAAATACGTTAAAATACGCAAAAGTGCACCCCCCTCTTCAAACTCTTTGAATTTTTTTTTATTACATAGCAATCTTGATTGCTCGTTTACCAACTTTCACCAAATAAAGATTATCCTCTTTCACTTGTATATTAGTATCACCATATACAGAGCCTCTTGTCTCAACAAGTTTTCCATCTGTGGTGTAAACCTCCACATTTGTAGGCTGTTCTATTCCTGTAATTTTTATTTCATCTTCATTACCAGTTACCTTTAAGTCAGGATTACTTATTTCCTTGACATTAGTAGTATTAATATCTTCATAAGAGATTGACAGAACTGATTTCGCCTTTATCGCAGGAGTTGTGTAATATCCATCCTTCACTTGGTCAGTTACGTCCTCTCCATTAAAGGTAACAGCATTTATTTTGCTATTTCCGAGCGAACCGATATAGATTGTATAAGTTTCATCAGCCTTAACAGGTTGCTCTGTATAACCTGTTGTGCCTTGTTTAACAGCAAGTTTTGCGTAATACACCTTTCCATTCTGCTCCATATCTTCTTTTATCTTATTGAAATAACGCCATTCACGAGCAGAAGAATAAGCATCCTTGCTTCCCATTGGGATGTGGAGAGTTACATAACTATACACATCATAAGCATCACGAACGCCTGTGGAACACTTGAAAACGCCCTCTCCCATTGATGGTGGGGTAACTTTGTTTACTGTGATAGATTGTAGGTTATAGCAACCAGAAAAAACTCCACCTCCAATACTCGTCACAGAATTTGGGATGGCGACGGAGGTAAGACCTGAGCAACCAGAGAAAGCAGAGGATCCAATACTCGTCACAGAATTTGGGATGGTGATGGAGGTAAGACCTGAGCAACCAGAGAAAGCAGAGGATCCAATACTTTTCACAGAATTTGGGATGGTGACGGAGGTAAGACCTGAGCAATCATAGAAAGCAGAGTTTCCAATACTCGTCACAGAATTTGGGATGGTGACGGAGGTAAGACCTGGGTAATAATAGAAAGCGTTATTTCCAATACTCGTAACTCCATTTTCAATTACTACTTTCTTGATTTTATTACGTTGAGAACCCCAAGGAGCACTGCTATTTTCGTAATCTGGCATATCCGTTCCTGATATGGTTAATGTGCCATCATCAGATAAAGTCCATGTAATCTCCGCATGGATTGTACATAAGGAAAAGACACAGAGAACAATAAGTGTAAAAACTTTTTTCATGATTAGATAAAAATAAAAGGGCGCAGACCTTCCGAAATCCTCGTCCTTCCATTCAGGCATCGCCAAACACCCTTAACGCAGACAAGTATAAACGGCAAAGTCCACGTCCTATACAGGACATGGAACTTTTCGCATACTTGTTCTCGCGTTCTTAAAATTGGCGATTTAGAATGGAAGAGAACAAGAGCAAATAGCTCGATGTTATATTTTATGTTGAGAGAATCGGTAGTTGCTCACCCAAAGTTAATAAATAAGTGATTTGCTATTTGCTGAGAATGTCTGAGACTATCATCAGCATGGGGAAAGCGTTACCGCTCGTCTGATTTTATTCTAAAATGTACTTTCTGTTTCTTATTAGTTAAATTTAAGTGGTTAATATATAGAGTTTATTACTTTCTTGTGTGCAAAAATAATTAAAATATCTGATTTCTCCAAATATTAGCACGAAAAAAGAGCATTCTCGCTTGGAGAATGCTCTTTGTTTAATATATTGGGATTGTCGATTAAACGATACCCTGAGCCATCATAGCCTTAGCTACCTTCATGAAGCCAGCTACGTTAGCACCCTTTACATAGTTGATGTAACCGTTAGCCTCTGTACCGTACTTAACGCAGTTCTCGTGGATATCATCCATGATGCGGTGGAGGTAGTTGTCAACTTCCTCAGATGTCCAACGGAGACGCTCTGAGTTCTGTGACATCTCAAGACCAGATACTGATACACCACCAGCGTTAGCAGCCTTACCTGGAGCGTAGAGGATCTTAGCGTCCTGGAATACCTTGATAGCCTCTGGAGTTGTAGGCATGTTAGCACCCTCAGAAACAGCGATAACACCGTTTGCTACGAGAGCCTTAGCAGCCTCCTCGTTGATCTCGTTCTGAGTAGCAGATGGGAGAGCGATCTCACAACCCTTCTCGAACCAAGGCTTTGCACCCTCAACGTACTTAGCGTTTGGATACTTCTCAGCGTACTCGCGGATACGTCCACGCTCAACGTTCTTGAGCTCCATAACGTAGTCGAGCTTAGCGCGATCGATACCTTCTGGATCGTAGATATAACCGTCAGAATCAGACATTGTCATTGGGATAGCACCGAGCTGGAGGAGCTTCTCACATGTGTACTGAGCAACGTTACCTGCACCAGATACGAGAACCTTCTTACCCTTGATGTCGATGTTACGAGTCTTGAGCATGTTTACGAGGAAGTAAACGTTACCATAACCTGTAGCCTCAGGACGGATGAGTGAACCACCGAACTCGAGACCCTTACCTGTAAGCATACCAGTGAACTGGTGTGTGAGCTTCTTGTACATACCGAACATGTAACCTACCTCACGGCCACCTACGCCGATATCACCTGCTGGTACGTCCTCGTCAGCACCTACGTGACGATAGAGCTCAGTCATGAATGCCTGGCAGAAACGCATAACCTCAGCGTCAGACTTACCACGTGGAGAGAAGTCAGAACCACCCTTTGCACCACCCATTGGGAGAGTTGTGAGAGAGTTCTTGAATGTCTGCTCGAAAGCAAGGAACTTCAGGATACCGAGGTTTACAGAACGGTGGAAACGGATACCGCCTTTGTAAGGACCAATCACGTTGTTGTGCTGGATACGGTAGCCCATGTTTGTCTGTACGTTGCCCTTGTCGTCAACCCATGATACGCGGAACTCGATTACGCGATCTGGAATACAGAGACGCTCGATGAGGTTAGCGCGCTCAAACTCTGGGTGCTTGTTGTACTCTTCCTCGATTGTTGGAAGTACCTGGCTTACTGCCTGAATGTACTCAGGCTCATTAGGAAATCTCTGCTTGAGATTTTCAACGACTTGCTTTGCGTTCATTTTTGTTTTACTTTTATTTGGTTAAAAAAATATTTAGTCAATCTACTTTACTCTTTACTCTATCTACTTTACACTTTACTCTATATACTTTACACTTTATTTCATATGCTCCACGAACCAGTTGGTTACCTGTCTCAGCAGGTGATTCCTTGTGTTACCGCCGTGGATGCTATGATTGCGGTTGGTGTAGATAAGTTCCTTGAAATCCTTATCTGCCTGAACCATTGCCTCGCTATACTCGAAAGCGTTTTGTGGATGAACATTGTCATCTGCAAGACCATGTACGAGTAAGAGTGCTCCGTGCAGGTTGTTTACCCTGTTCTTTGGGTTGATGTCATACCCGGCGCTGTTCTCTTTTGGAGTACGCATATATCGCTCGGTATAGATAGTGTCGTAGAAACGCCAATCGGTTGGTGCTGCTATTGCCACACCGCAGCAGAATACTGGTCTGCCTTCTGACATTGCCATCAGAGTATTGAATCCGCCGAAACTCCATCCCCAGATAGCGATACGGTTCTTGTCAACAAATGACTGCTGTCCGAGCCATAGTGCGGTTTCTACCTGATCCTTTGACTCTAGGTCGCCCATTCTCTGGTAGATGCATTTCTCAAAGGCAGTTCCGCGATATCCTGTACCACGACCGTCAACTGTAACGACGATAAACCCTTTTTCTGCAAGTAGGTAGTCATACATACCGCCGTTGCCCATTGAGCCTATTCCCCAACTGTTTACAACCTGCTGGCTACCAGGACCAGAGTACTGGTGCATAATGACGGGATATTTCTTTGAAGCGTCGAAGTTAGCTGGTTTTATCATCCAACCTTCAAGTTGTACGCCTTCTGATGTCTTGAATGTGAAGAATTCTTTCTTCGTTACAGGATAATTTCTGAGTTTTGACTTCAGAGTTGCATTGTCTTCCATCACCGTTATGTCCTTGCCCTGACCATTGCAGACAGAGAACTTATAAGGTGTATCGGCATCGCTCCATGTCTTGAGGAAGTATTTGAATGTCTCAGAGAACTGGGCTGCGGCTGTTCCTGCCTCTGGAGTAAGGCATTCAAGTTTGCCGTTAGCTTTTGAAACAAACACCTGGCGATCCTTTGTAGTAGGAGAGGCTGCCTGAAAATAGACATCGCCAGTCTTTTGGTCAATGCCGTATGTCGCTGTGATATCCTTGTTAGGAAGTGAGATTTCTCTCTTAAGAGTTCCTGTAATTGAATATACGTTGAGGGTTATATTCTCTCCCTTGTCGCAAGGCACGAGGATGTAGTTGTCTGTAACCTTCATGTCGGTATAGGCCTCTTCCTTAACGTATTTGCTTGATTTGTTCTCAACAATCATCTGGCATACGCTACTGCGTGGGTTAGCAGAGTAGATGCGCATATCATCCTGATGGCGGTTGAGTGTTACGAGCAATATGCTATTGGCATCAGAAGTAGGGATGATTCTTGGAATATATCCTTCAGCATCCAGTGGGAGCTCAATCTTTCGGGTTACATGGCTCTTGATGTCGTAGCTCCAGGCACTTACCTTCGAGTTGTCCTCGCCAGCCTTTGGATATTTATATACGTATTCTCCCGGATATGTGCTTAGTGCGTCGTATGAAGGAGACATGCCCTTGAACAACTGGAGAGGGTATTCTTTTACATTTGCTTCCTCGTACTTTATCCAACAAATCATAGTGCCGTCGGCATTAAAGCACATGCTGTTTGAGGTTGTAAATTCCTCTTCGTTTACCCAATCTGGGATTCCGTTGATTACCTTATTAATTTCTCCGTCCTTTGTTACCTGGCTTTCTGCTCCGTCAAAAAGTAGTTTGCTAACCCATATGTTGTTGTTACGTACAAAGGCTATCTGATTACCATCGTTGCTCCAGATAGGATTCTGAACGTCAGAGTTGTCGCTAAGCGGACGCATACGCTTGTTGGCGATGTTATACACATAGTATTTTGCAGTTGAAGACCTGCGATATACCATCTTTGTCTCGGTCTTGATGAGCATTTTTGTGCCATCAGGTGAGATGATATAGTCGTCGAATGCCTTAACCTTTTCACCAACCGTGTTGTTTATGTCGAAAAGAACGCTTGCCTGCTGACCGTTTTTATAATAGCAAGCTATGATTTTAGTACCGTCGTCAGATATTCTTGAATACGTCTCACCATCAGGCAAAGCTCTCATTCCACCAACTTTTTTTGCAGCAAAAACGCCTGAGTTGATGTCTTGAATGCTTATCTTTCCCTGAGCTACAACACCCAATGTCGTGGCGAGAAGGAGTGAGCACATAATAAAAAATTTCTTCATTTGACAGTTTTCTACTAATTTTGGTGCAAAGATAATATTTTTTTCGTAAATTTGCAACCAAATATGTACAAAAAGTTATAAAATCATCAAAAATAATGACATTTTTCTTTAAATTCGCATGATTTGCTATAATAAATATGGTGATTGGGTAAGAAAACGTTTCGGATGTAAGGTGCAGAAAATCTCAATAGATGCAGGTTTTTCGTGCCCAAATCGTGATGGAACGATAGGAAGGGGTGGGTGTATATATTGCAATAATGCCACCTTCAATCCTGAATATTGTACGGATACAGCCGGTCGTGTATCTCAGGAAGAACGTCTTAATTTGTCTGCTGATAATATCAAGGCTCAGTTATTGGCAGGTAAGTCTTTTTTCGCAAGAAAATATCCGGAGATGAAATACATCGCGTATTTCCAGTCATATACCAATACATACGGGGATATCGAGAAGTTGAAGCTAATGTATGAGGCGGCTCTTTCGGTTGAGGATGTAATAGGTATTTCTATTGCCACACGTCCTGATTGTGTATCGGATGAGTTGCTTGATTATCTTGAGGAACTCTCGCATCGTACCTTCCTTACGATGGAGTATGGGGTGGAGTCGTTTAATGATGATACGCTTCGTATAATAAATCGTGGACATTCATCTGAGTGTAGTGCTGATATTATAAGGAATACGCACGCGCGAGGAATCACGGTTTGTGCACATCTAATTTTGGGTCTTCCGGGAGAGGGTAGGGAGGAAATCTTGCGACAGATAGATATCGTAAACTCTTTGCCTATTGATATTCTGAAACTTCATCAGTTACAGATAACGAAAGGTACTATCCTTGAACATAGTCCAGATTTGATAGCCCAATGTACTTTGTTTACTCCGGAAGAGTATATAGATTTGCTCGTTGAGTATATCCGTCGTCTTCGTGATGATATTGTCATTGAGCGTTTTACAAGTCAGTCCCCAGCGGAACTGCTTATCGCACCTCGTTGGGGACTGAAAAATTATGAGTTTACTAATCTCCTGAACAATAGAGTAAGAAGTGAAAAATAAAATGTAAAAAGTATGATTATTACTGACGCTTATAACAATTGCGCCAAGTGTAATCATACTTTCTACTTTTTATTTATTACGTTTTACTTGTCTAGTACCTCGTATTTCGATTGCCTACTCTTATACTCAGGCACAATCTCCTTCATCTTCTTTACGATATCCATGTCATCGTAAGTGAAGCTTAAATGCAGAAGCTCTTCTTCGTTCTTCAGGGCTTCAGCAAACTGGTATTCACGTACAGATGCAACCTTGATCTTCGGGTGGATGGTAGGCTTTGTCTGTTCTGTATCGGTGAGTACCTCCTCGTAGAGTTTCTCTCCGTCACGAAGACCTGTGAACTTGATTTCAACGTTCTTTGCACCGGAGAGGTCAATCATTCTCTGTGCAAGGTCGGCGATGCGAACTGGTTTGCCCATATCGAAGACGAAAATCTCGCCACCATGTCCCATTGTTCCTGCCTCAAGTACTAATTGACATGCTTCAGGGATGAGCATGAAGAAACGGATGATGTCTGGATGCGTTACCGTTAGCGGACCGCCATTCTTGAGTTGCTCTCTGAATATAGGTATTACAGAACCGTTAGATCCGAGTACGTTACCGAAGCGTGTGGTGATGAATTGTGTTACACCTAGAGTACCATCGGCTTGCATAAGCTTGTCCTTGATGCTCTCGTAGTTCTCAGGCTTGATGCCGTCCTTAAGCTCCTGCAATGCCTTGTTGAGACTCTGACAATAGATTTCACAGATTCTCTTTGAACATCCCATTACGTTTGTTGGGTTCACCGCCTTGTCGGTAGAGATCATCACAAATTTCTTTGTTCCGTATTTAACTGCCAAGTCGGCAATTACGCGTGTTCCATAGATGTTATTCTGGATAGCCATTGCAGGGTTATCCTCCATCATAGGAACGTGCTTGTATGCTGCTGCATGGAATACGTATTCCGGCTTGTGCTCACTGAAAATCTCTTCCATGTGAGTAGGATTGCTGATGCTGCCAACGATAGTCCATGCCTTGATGTTAGGGAACTTGCGTGCCATCTTCAAACGCACATTGTGCATAGGAGTCTCTGCTTGGTCAATGAGCACCATCTCGGAAGGGTTAGCCTTCGCAACCTGATTAACCATCTCAGAACCGATAGATCCAGCTGCTCCTGTGATGAGTATGCGTTTGCCTTTCAGAAGTTCACTGATGGCATCAAGGTCAACCTCTATCTTGTCGCGAGGAAGCAGGTCTTCAATATCCACTTCATGAAGTTGTTCTTGCTTCATTCCCTGTTCTGGAGTCCATAGTTCAGCCTCGGAAAGCATCAGGATGTGAATCTTGTTCTTGATGAGCTCCTCTACCAACTTTGTATTGTTTCTGAAGTTCTCTGCCTGTAGCGGACTCACAATCATCACGGAAGCATGAGCTTTCTTCATGTGTTCAATGAGGTTCGGACCTATTCTGCGAACCTTGGCACCGAACATGTATTTGTCTGCCAAATCACCATTCGGACTTACAAAACCTACTATAGAATACTGTTTTGATGGACTTGACTGAATGGTACTTGCGATAGCCTCTGCTCCTTTTTGTACGCCAAAGATGAAAGCTCGCTTTACTCCTTTATTAAATGTAGATTCGTATATGGCTTTCATCAGTACCCTTATAGACCATTGTCCTGCAATACATAGGCAGAATGTGGTAGTATAGTTCTTCAACCCTGTAGATGCAATGATATAGTCTTTGCTGAAGAAAAGGCGTACTGTAAGTATCAATGCAAAGGCAACGACCTGCGCATTGAAAACACGAAGCATGTCGGTTGTGCGCATATATCTTACGATACCGCTGTAGGTGTGGAATATTCGCATACCGATGAAGAAGAACACCAACAGACAGCACCATGTGAATACTCGATCCCAGAAGTGGTTTATTAATTCTCGTGGACCTTCGCAAATGTAGGTACTTACCATTGCTGCTATGATGATAATCAGGAAATCCACACAAATGATACTCCAGTATGGAAGTGCACTTCTGGATATATACCAATATTTTATTTTGTTTATTATTCTATTTAACATAAAATAGGTTTTGATTTTTGATATTTAGGACCCTAATTAAGAATTCTTAAAGGGATACAGGAAAGAGGCTTCGCTTTCCCGGGTGCAAAGGTACTACAAAAATGTGAAAAACCAAAGGAAATGGTTGTTTTTTGCACATTATTGCCCTAAATAGGTGAGTAATGCTTGTTCTTTTACTCTTTTCCCCTTGCTTTTTCTGTTTTATTCCTCCTCCTGTCCTGTTTTGGAGATGTTGTTGTAGCTTCCGTTTTCCTGTTGTTGCTTCTTTTTGTATGTGGTTTGCACTTGCCTACTGGCTTGCGTGAGTATCTGTAATTCTTTCTTCCGTTTCTGATATGCTTAACGACCTTGTATTCAGGTCCGTCGCCTATGCCTTCAGGAAGTGTGTTCTTGGTGATTTCCTTTTCGAGGAATTCCTCAATCTTCTTGAAAAGCCAGATTTCATCATCGCTGACAAGAGTGTATGCAACGCCGTCACGATCTGCGCGGCACTCCACCGGCCCACCGC
>CADCHG010000070.1 GCA_902801155.1 uncultured Prevotellaceae bacterium
TTATCTCCTAAATTGTTTTGTGTGTATCTAAAATACTCTGTCTTACTTAGCGAGCTTGCCGTCAGAACCGAGTACGTTTACAATCTTGTGGATGTACATCTTCTTCATGTTCTCACGAGCTGGCTTCAGATACTGACGTGGATCGAAGTCTCCAGGATGCTCAGCAAGATGCTTGCGGATAGCAGCAGTCATAGCGAGACGTGAGTCAGAGTCGATGTTGATCTTACATACAGCAGACTTAGAAGCCTTGCGGAGCTGCTCCTCAGGAATACCGATAGCTGCCTCGAGCTTACCGCCGTACTTGTTGATTGTGTTAACCTCGTCCATAGGAACTGAAGAAGAACCGTGGAGAACGATTGGGAATCCAGGAAGCTTCTTCTCGATCTCAGCGAGAACGTCGAATGCCAATGGAGGTGGAACAAGAACACCGTTTACGAGTGTGCACTGTGCAGGAGTGAACTTGTGAGCACCATGTGAAGTACCGATAGAGATAGCGAGAGAATCACAACCTGTACGTGTAGAGAAGTCGATAACCTCCTCTGGCTTTGTGTATGTTGACTCAGCAGCGCTAACCTCATCCTCAACACCAGCGAGGACACCGAGCTCAGCCTCTACAGTTACGTCGAACTGATGAGCGTAATCAACAACCTTCTTTGCGAGAGCGATGTTCTCCTCGTATGGGAGGTGAGAACCGTCGATCATAACAGAAGAGAAACCGTTGTCGATACAATCCTTACAGAGCTCGAAGCTGTCACCGTGGTCGAGGTGAAGAACGATCTCAGGATTCTCACAACCAAGCTCCTTTGCGTACTCTACAGCACCCTTAGCGAGGTTACGGAGGATAGTGCCGTTAGCATAGTTACGAGCACCCTTAGAAACCTGCATGATAACAGGTGACTTTGTCTCTACTGCAGCCATAACGATAGCCTGCATCTGCTCCATTGTGTTGAAGTTGAAAGCTGGGATTGCGTAACCACCAGCAACGGCGCGCTTAAACATCTCACGGGTGTTTACGAGGCCGAGGTCTTTGTAATTTACCATAGTTACTTTAAAAATATTATTTTGAAAAACTAAATTTTTATATTATCCTTTTTCAAGACTTCTGTGTGAATCTTCACATAATCTTCGATTTTGCGAATGCAACGTGTCTGAGCATCCTCGCATGAAGCAAAAAGTGCATGTCAGCCCCAAGGCTGGTGCATGGTCTTCGATTTTGCGAATGCAAAGTTAGCATTTTAATCGCGTATAACCAAGTTTTCATTTGAAAAAATCCTCAAAACGGAAAAAAAACTTTCACTTTGCAATAATCACTTTGCAATTTTCAAGGAAGAATCCCATCATATATAAGGTAGAAAACCTGTTCTTAGTCGTAGATAGAAAGACTCGCTTGTGCGATGTTTTTCAGAAAGTAAATTATATTGTTTCTGGAATGTAAATTAGCCAGTAAATTATACTCGGTAAATTATTTTCTCTCGCTTTCTCTCCCTTGTACCTCCTGTTCTCCTCCCATTTTCCTTCGAATCAAACTCGATGATAATACCATTATAATACCATTATATTACCATAATAATACCATAATATTACCATAGTTAATGGTATCTTAATGGTAACTTAATGGTAATTTAATGGTAATTACTACCTACCCATAGCGAAAGAGCAACGGCTTTGCGGATAATTGGCTATACAACAGAAAGTTGCTAAATTGACTACGCAAGTCGTGGCAATTCATGATAATTTGTGTAGTCAAGCGCAACCACATAAGAAAAAAATGAAAAATAATTGAAATCTTTAAATCTTTTTTCTTAATTTTGCGTCTTTACTTATAGAAACGTGTAATTAATTACGAAAATATATTATGAGAAAAGTGGTATTTCCCATATTACTAATGATTTGCGCAATGAGCTCGAAAGCGCAAAGTCTGGCTGCTCCAAGCAGCGAGAATTCTGGTATTGCCGTGTTTGAAGGTGATATTAAAAACGTGCCTGATGGTACAGTCGTGAATTTCTGGTTTCCAGAGAATGGTGACTATATCGGAGAGGCTGTTGCTAAAGTAGTGAAGGGTAAGTTCACTTTTAAAAAGAAGATTAATGAGAATGCAAAATATCTCATAACCTTGGGAGAAGATCAGAAAGAACTTGCGTTTCTTGCAGCACTTGGAACTACAAAGTTTACAGGAGATAGTGCCGATTGCAGTCATTGGAGAGTGGATAACGATAATCCGATGGTTGTAGAAGAGAATGCGTTCAGAAATCGTAAAAAGGCTATCAAGGAAGAGTATCAGAAAATGGTAAAGCTCAAGGAAATGAAAGGGGAAGATGTTTCGGAAGATCCATTAGCAGAAGATCGTTTCTATGCCAATTCCATGTTTGATTTTATGAAGGATAGACCTTATAGCCCGTTTTACAAAAAGGAATTAATACGACTCAGGTTCTCTTCTCCTTTCCAAAGGAATACTCCCGAAAAAAGTGAGTTCGAAAAGAAAAGACGCGAACTTTGCTTGAAAATTCCTTTTAGTGAGGTGACTGAATTCAAAAGCCTTTTTGGTGGTCGCGTGCCTAATGTTGGTGATAAGATTAAGGATTTCACATTATACGACCACGATGGCAAGGAACATCATCTGGAGGAATTTGGCAATAACAACAAGTATCTGCTTATGGAGTTTTGCAGCAAGGAAGACAAGGAGTTGATGAAATCACGTCCAGAGAGTGTGCTTGAGGATCTTTATAAGAACTACTCAAACTATCTTGATATAGTGACTATAAACTGCGATGTGAAGGAAGCATGGATGAGCGGTAAGCTCCCACGCGATAAGTGGAATGAATGGAATGACTATAATAACAGCCTTTTCGTAAGGATGAATTACTCTACCATTTTCCGCTATGTGTTTATCTCACCAGAGAACAAAATAATAGGTTTTGGTAATTCTGATGATCTGAAGGACAAGGTAAAACGGCATTTTGCATTTGTGAAATAGATAATACTCCCCACAGGGAGGAAACCAGTAGAGTGTAGGGCTTTTATTTAATTAAAGTTAAATTTTCGTACTTTTTATTCATTTATTCACTTTGCTATACGCCCTTATATCTTGAGAGGTTTCCTCCCCATGGGGTGAGATAGAGAGACCTGGGGCCTCTCCCCCCGCCCTCCCCCGTAGGGAGGGAGCCGGAGAGCTAAAAAACTTAGTCCTTAGTCTTTTGACTTTTGACTTTAGACCTTAGACTTTAGACTTTAGACATAAAGATACATGCACAAAGAGACGGAACAGAATATAATAGAACTGGAAAGGATTGTTGCTGAGCGACAAGACTGGCTGTTTCGTTTCGCTTATATGCGCATAGGACGGCGTGAGGACGCCGAGGACTTGGTACAGGAAGTGCTGCTGAAACTGTTCAAGGCAATGCAGAAGTCGGGTGGTGTTGATGATGTTGAGAGTTATCTGATAAGAAGCATCAGTAATGCGTGTCAAGATCATTTCCGACGAAAACGGCAGACGACGATTCCGATTGATGACGCCTTACAGGTCTCGGTAGATGATAGCGACAGGCAGATTCACGAGGAGTTCAAGAGAATAAACAAGCTGCTTGACGACCTCCCTCCGGAGCAGGCAGAGACCTTAAGGCTGAAATGCTACGATGGTCTTACGTTTAAGCAGATAGGTGAGTTACAGGAAATCCCTGAGGCAACGGTTAAATCGCGTTACCGATACGCAATAACAGCCCTCAAGGAAAAAGTTGCAAAGCAAAAGGAGTAATAATATGAAAGAGTTTAACGACATGGAAGATCTTGAGCAGTTGCTGAAACCACAATGTGAGTTTCACGCTTCTGATAAGTTGAAGGACGAGGTCATAGCTAAAGCAAAGGCTGAAGTTCGTCCTCGCAAGGTGCGTCTGTTGCCTTGGCTCGCCGCTGCCTGTGTGGCTGGTATCATAGGATTGTTCCTTATGCCTCCTGAGCAGTCGGAAGATAAGGTAATGAGCAAGGTTGAAAGTGTTAGGCCTAAAGCCGAAAATGTAAGAACAGAAGAAGCTAAGCCTGAACCTTCTGTGGCTGTTGTTGATAAGAAGATACAACGGAAACCTTCTGTCAAAAATGTCAAGGCAGAAGAGCCGAAAGTGCAAGAGCCGAAACAAATACAGCCAAAAGTGTATGCTATGCCTACGGAGCAATATGATGAGGATATAATACTTTCTGAGTATGATGTTCCTATCACAAGACCTGAGAACTTGGTTGATACGCCAGAGGATCTTGCCCTTATTGCAAAACTCGAAAAGCGGGCCTTCATCAACAGGATTCGTGAGCAGGTTGAAATAGCCAAGGCTGAGCTTATAAATGAAACGTCAATCGAAGAAAATTAATATCATAAACTATGAGAAAATATATTTCGCTGCTGATATTGATATGCAGTCTTAACATATATGCTGCTGAGTTGCCCCCAGCACCACAACCGGAAGCCTTGCAGGCTGCCGTTAATGCCTTTATAGAGGCATACGGAACCAAAGAGAATATAACGAGGATGACACATTGGGATGGTTCGATTGGCTCCCCAATGTCATTTTTTATGAGCATTCCTTTTTGTTGCGACTCAAAGGATGACAAACTAAATGCGGTGCTAAATGCATTTGTTACTGACGAGAATAATAGCTATCAATATGTTCACGAAACACCAGGGACAGGATTGCTATATTCTGTAAGTTTCGGCGAAAGAAGATATATTACTCGCAAAAACAATAACCAGGAGTTTTATATGCTTTGCGTCAAGAATCTTACAAATCCTCGTTTTAGGGATATGTATGCCATATCATTTGTAAAGAAAAAGCATACATACGAAGGTACTCTTTTCCGCATTAAATCTCCACGCCCTGACTACAAGGAGGAAGAAGCGAAGGATGTTGTATCTTTGAAGAACTTCTATGTTGTGGGACAGATGGACAAAGAGTTAATTGACTCTGTTAAGTATGTATATGTCAATGGACCTAATAGCATTTCAAGCATGGATAAAATCGCATGGCGAGAGAATGTGGTAGATGGTCGTTTCGTGTATAAGGACGAAGCCTACAAGGATTCAGAGATATGGGTGTCATACATCTACAAGAGCGGAAAGATATCTGATAGACATGTAGTCAAGGTCATTCCGGGCGCGATTCTACATGTGAATTTCCACAAAGATGGTCATGATATTGTGAGAGTGGAAACCGACTATACCGATGACGAAAACTCTAAAGACAAGCAGAAGATGGCGAAAGCAGATGAAACCCTGAATAATTACAGCGTAATGCTTAAGGCTGTTAATGACCAAATCAGGGAGCTGAGAAGCGTACCGGAAGATGCACCTGACCATTCTGAGGTTAAGAAACGTCTTTCCGAGCTTCATAAAACTGCAAGGGATATAACCAAAAAGATGCAGGATCTGGTAGAAAAGATGGAGTTTGAATTGAAGTAGCAAATTGTTTATTCCCGAAGACAGGCAAAGACTTTCCTTGCTGTTTTCGGGAATAATTATTTGTGTATTTGACTATCGAAAACCTCTGTTATTCTATTGTTTATGGGATAAAGTACCATAATAATCTTTTCAAGGTTTAAAAAAAGTTATAAAACAAGAAAAAATAGAAAAGAAAACGGGAAAACCGAACAATTATTGTATCTTTGCATTCGAAAGATTGAATCGCGCACCAGCTTGCAGCTGACGTTCGCTATCTTTCTAATGCGAGGATGCTTCGCACGTTGCATTCGAAAGATTGAATCGCACACCAGTTTGCAGCTGACGTTCGCTATCTTTCAAATGCGAGGGTGCTTTGCACGTTGCAATCAGAAAAAAATCTAAGGTGTTAGACTTTAACCTTTGCTTACGCCGTTTCCATATCAAGGAAACTCAAATCCCCGAGAGGGGCGAAGACTTAAGTTAGTACTTTTATATCATTGGCTTATCTGCGAATGAACATAACCTCATCCTTGTCCCTTTACGGGATAATGCCGAATTGGTCGGCAACCAAAGGATATCTGCAGAGCTTTATGAGTTTTTGCGGTCAAAGTCCAAGAGGGACTCGTAGGGCAAGGAAGGGGTTGTTGATTGGAGAAAATTCACTTTACTTAAATGTATAATAATTACCCAATTTCGTTTATGAGGGGCTGTTTGCAAGAGGCAGCTTCCTCGTAAACTTAGGTAAGTCCTTGTGAACCTTCTACCTGCTGTGGTGTTTCGTCTTGTTGACGGGTGGCACGACAGCTTATGGGTGAGGGCACAAGGATTTATTTTTTTAGAAAGAAAAGCATTTTACGGACTCATTAAATAAGTGTTTTTGTGCAGAATAAAGGAAATAATTACACTAATTATTTGGAATAATGGAAAAATTTTTGTAACTTCGCACACAAATTATACACCTTAATCGCTATTCTACTGATGTCTCATAAATCTTGCAGATTAATCTTTTCTATTGCTGTCTTTGCTTGTATGCTGTTCGCATGTGGCAGGGGAGGGGACAAAACCTCATTGTCGGATGTGGATAGTGTGGAATTGAATGACTTCAAGAACTATGTCTATGAAACACGCATGAAACTGCTTTACGAGCATACATACGATACTGCCAATATTCCTGTGGCTGACTCTATCTACAGAGAGGCTGACAGACTCAATTCTGACTGGTGCAAGCTTAGGGCTTTGGAACTGAAGTATTATGTGTATGTGGCTGATCCTTCGAAGGAAAAGGAGTTCTTTGAGGCTATTGACGAGTATCTGAAGATAGCATCGTCAGCTCCTGAATATCAACAGGAACTATATGACGGCACGTATGCCAAGGTTGAGTATCTTATTGAACGTAAGAAGTTTATCTCGGCTCAGGAGATAGTAAGGGATTTGATGAGAAAGGCGGAGACATCTGAGTATTCCGAGGGATTGTATCTCTGTAACTATCTGATGGGCTGTATCTATCAGCATCGTGGAGATTATTCCATGTCTATTCCGTATTTGAAAAAGGCTGAGGAATATGCCAAAAACGACAGTATGCACGTGTCGCTTGTTTCGCGAGAGCTTTCCGTATGCTATCAGGCAATAAAGAAACATGATGAGGCTCTTGCTATGGCACGTCGTTGCTGCGATTACGCAAGCAATAGGGTTTATAAGGTGTTTGGCGAATATACCTATCTAACATCCCTGTTTGAATCAGGTAAAGAAGCGGAGTTTGTAAAGGCATACCAGTCATCTGCTATCTGTACTGGGAATGTGGATGATGTTATGCCTATACACATGCAGCAAGGGCTTCAGGCTCGTCTTGCCGTGTGCCAAAAGGACTGGGATAAGGCTGAGGCTATTGCTTCAAAGATTGATATGGAGGATGAGAGGCTTGGCGAGTTGTTTACGCTATATCTGCGAAAGGGGGACTATAAGAAGGCTTTTGAGACAAAGTTGAGAATCGGAGAGATGAACGACTCGGTAAGGTCGGCTATGCAGACGGACGACTTGAATGAGATGGAGGCCCGACTGGGTAACAGCCGTCTGAAGATTGAGGCTGACGAGTTGAAACTTGCCAACCAACGCATGACGAATATTGTTGTCATCGTGGTTTTGGTGCTTGTTATTATCATTATTTCCTTGGGAGCTGTATTCTTTGTACGTCGTCGTTCTTCACGTTATAAGAGAAAGGCTATGGAGGAGAGGGAGTTGTTCTATAGAAACGTTACCCACCAGTTGCGCACGCCTATGACCGTTGTCCTCGGTATGGTAGAGCAGCTGAAACAGCATATTCCCGAAAATGATGTTGTAGGTCATGAGAGTCTTGAGGCTGCCCATAGGCAGAGTGATAATCTCCTTCAGCTGATAAAGAAACTCATAGCAGCGTCAAAGGAAGGAGAAATGGTGGAGTTGAGTGATACTGCCTCTCACAGCCCCTCACCTGTCACTAACGTGACACCCTCTCCCCAAGGGGCGAGGGAAAGGTTACCTTTATCCGCGCATAATGACGTGATTGGAAATGCTAACATTACCCTCGCCCCTTGGGGAGAGGATGCCCGAAGGGCAGGTGAGGGGCCGCAGGCGGGGGGAGAGGCCGAGGGTCTTTCTATCCTCCTTGCCGAAGACAACGACGATGTTGCCATGCTTATCTGCAATATGCTTCGTGACAATGGATATAACGTCTCTCGTGCGGTTGATGGTCAGGAGGCTTTGGAAATGCTTCGTGAGGAACTTCCTGATATGCTTATCACGGATATTGCTATGCCGAGAATGGATGGTCTTGAACTGATGAGAAATGTTCGTGCCGATGAGACTATGTGCTGTCTGCCTATTGTCGTCGTTTCAGCCCGCGTAGAGGATCATGAGCGTCTGGAAGGCATTAGTGCCGGAGCGGAGGTGTATCTTGCCAAGCCGTTCATTAACGAGGAATTACTGCTCATCGTGAACAAGTTGCTTGAGCAACGCAGACGACTTATCAAGATGTTTACCAATAGCAAGTCGGATGTAGAGACCAGTAAGCAGCTTCCGGAGGTGGATGTTGAGTTCTTCAAGGATATCAACAAGCTGATTGATGCTAATCTTATTTCGGGTGATGTTTCCACATCATTCCTTGCCGATAAGCTGAATACATCTGTCTCTACTCTCAACAGACGACTGAAGAATATGAGTGGACTGACGGCTACCACATACATCCGTAATCGCCGTATTCTTATGGCAAAGCGCTTGCTTGAAACAACTGATCAGACTGTTAGCGAGATTGAGGTGCAATGTGGTTTCAACACTTCCGGGCATTTCTCCCGCGTATTCAAGGCAGAAACAGGCATATCGCCTCTCGACTATCGTCATCAGAGCAGGAATCAGTAGAATCGACACTAAAATCCTTATTGTTACCTGTTACTTGTTACTGTAGGGGTAGAATTGCACAGTTGTGTCTTAGCTATACCTTCGTTCCAAGTCCGCTTCTAATCCGCTTCTAAACCGTTCGTAGGAAACGGAGGCAGATGGGATTTACAACGGACTTACAACGGATTTACAACGGAACTGCATCTTAGGGAGAAGTCCTCGCAGAATCTTATTGAAGCCTGTATCAATTTTGAGGATGGGGTTTTGGAATGGTTTTCACGCTCTTTTTGAAGGATAATGAGCATATTGTGATTGCTATTGAAAATAACGAAATTATTGTTACCTGAGCTTTTTTTCGCGTTTTTCAAGCATACCGAACAAGTTGAATCAGCCACGAATTAATGCTTATTGTTATGTTATTGAGACTATCAGTCGCCTACACTCTGTCTTTTAAATGTCTATAACAGTCTTATTATCTTTAGTTTAGGTATCTCTAGGCTATAATGTAATCTTGCTCAACAGACGAGCAAAATCCCGGCCAGTAACAAGTAACAGGTAACAATAAGGATTTTAGTGCATGGCCAAAAATTTTACAGAATATTTCTAAGGAGTTTATATACCTTA
>CADCHG010000071.1 GCA_902801155.1 uncultured Prevotellaceae bacterium
AGGTGCTTCTATCCACGGCATCAACTTCAACATCCACAAGAAGGCACACATCATCCGTGCTGCTCAGGAGGGTATCGCATTCTCATTCGCTTACGGTATTGAGATTATGCAGAAGATGGGTATGGAGATCAGCACAATCAAGGCAGGTCACGCAAACCTCTTCCTCTCTCCATTGTTCCGCAGAACTCTTGCAGCCGTTACAGGTGCTACAATCGAGCTCTACGAGACTGACGGTAGCGTAGGTGCAGCTTACGGTGCAGGTATCGGTGCTGGTATCTACAAGGATAGCGACGATGCATTCAAGACTTTGAAGCACATCTCTACCGAGGCTCCAGTTGCTGAGACAGCAGAATACAAGGCAGCTTACGAGCGTTGGAAGGCAGCTCTCGGAAAATAATTTGCGACTATCATACGTTAAATTTTCTTAAAAATACGGACTGCAAGGAAACTCATTGCACAGAAGTGCGGAAAAATGAGTACCTTTGCAGTCCGATTATTATGTGGGTACACTTAGAGCCCCGCGAACGATGGTGTTAATAGTCATGCGTTTGGCCGCGCAGACGGTTAGTGAATCCGCGTTCGAAACAATTGTTTTTTAGTAGTATTTTTAAAAAGATTTTTAAAGTTAAATGAACACTTTAAGTTACAAGACAGTCTCTATTAATAAGGAGTCTGCCAAGAAGGAGTGGGTTGTAATCGACTGCACAGATCAGGTTGTAGGTCGTCTCTGCTCAAAGGTGGCTAAGATACTTCGTGGTAAGTACAAGCCAACATTCACACCAAATGCTGATTGTGGTGACAACGTAATCCTCATCAACGCAGCTAAGGTGGTTTTCACCGGTAAGAAGGAAACTGACAAGGTTTACACACGTTACACTGGTTACCCAGGCGGTCAGCGTTTCAACACACCTGCACAGCTCCGTACAAAGGATAACGGTATCGACAAGATGCTCCGTCACGCTGTTAAGGGTATGCTGCCAAAGGGTCCTCTCGGCCGTAGCCTGTTGAACAACCTCTATATCTACGAGGGCACAGAGCACAAGCAGGAGGCACAGCAGCCAAAGGCAATCGATATTAATCTGTACAAATAAAAAATTAAGGAAAAATGGCAGAAGTAATTAATGCAATCGGTCGCCGTAAGAGCGCTGTAGCTCGCGTATATCTCACAGAGGGCACCGGTAAGATCACTATAAACAAGAAAGACATCACAGAGTTCTTCCCATCAGCTATCCTGCAGTATGTTGTTAAGCAGCCTCTGCAGCTTCTTGAAGTAGCTGAGAAGTATGACATCAAGGCTAACCTCGACGGTGGCGGTTTCACAGGTCAGAGCCAGGCTCTCCGCCTTGCTATCGCTCGTGCACTCGTTAAGGTTGACGCTGAGGATAAGAAGAACCTCAAGGATCACGGCTTCCTCACTCGCGACTCTCGTGAGGTTGAGCGCAAGAAGCCAGGTCGTCCAAAGGCACGTCGTCGCTTCCAGTTCTCTAAGCGTTAAAGTGATTTACTATTTGACGATTTACTATTTGTAGGTTGTCAGGTAGGAAATTCCAAGAGAACAACAGTTTAGTATCTAAACCAGCGAGATCCATTTGGCTACTCACTGGCTGATTCTAACAAACAATAGAATTAAAAAGAAAGTAAACAACCCGTGTCTTTACACAAGGCACACAAAAACAAAAGAAAGACAATGTCAAGAACAAATTTTGACCAGTTACTGCAGGCAGGCTGTCATTTCGGCCACCTTCGTCGCAAGTGGAACCCAGCAATGGCTCCTTACATCTTCATGGAGCGTAACGGCATCCACATCATCGATCTCCACAAGACCGTAGCTAAGGTTGACGAGGCTGCAGAGGCACTGAAGAATATCGCAAAGTCAGGTAAGAAGATCCTGTTCGTCGCTACTAAAAAACAGGCTAAGGACGTTATTGCTGAGAAGGCAACAAGCGTAAACATGCCTTACATCAACGAGCGCTGGGCTGGTGGTATGCTCACCAACTTCCAGACAATCCGTAAGGCTATCAAGAAAATGGCGAACATCGACAAGCTGATGAATGACGGTACATTCAGCAACCTCTCAAAGCGTGAGCTCCTGCAGATTACTCGTCAGCGCGCTAAGCTCGAGAAGAACCTCGGTTCTATCAGCGATTTGACACGTCTTCCTTCTGCTTTGTTCGTTGTTGACATTTGCAAGGAGCACATCGCAATCAAGGAGGCTCAGCGTCTCGGTATCCCAGTATTCGGTATCGTTGACACAAACGCTAATCCTAACGAGGTAGATTTCGTTATCCCTGCAAACGACGACGCAAAGGATTCTATCGATACAATCCTTTCTGCTTGCTGCGCAGCTATCGCTGAGGGCTTGCAGGAGCGTAAGGTAGAGAAGGCTGACGAGAAGGCATCTGCTGAGCAGGCTGAAGAGGCTGCTGAGGGCAAGAAGCGCAACTCTCGTGCTCGCAAGGAGGCTGCTCCTGCTGCTGAGCAGGCTGAAGAAGCTGCAGAGTAAACATACTATAACATTATCGGGCAGTACGGAAATGCTACTGCCCGGTAATGATTTGTCGTTATCACGTAAATATTCCACGATGGTGAATCGTCATCTCGTAACTGCGTGATAGCGACAAATATATTAAAACTGAATTCTTTAATTTTTAAAACCCAAAGAAACAATATGGCTATTACAATGGAAGCCATCAAGAAGCTCCGCGCTATGACTGGCGCAGGACTTGCTGATGTAAAGAAGGCTCTCACAGAGGCTGAGGGCGATATGGATAAGGCTAAGGATATCCTCCGTCAGAAGGGTCAGGCTATCGCTGCAAAGCGTGCTGACCGTGAGACAGCAAACGGTTGTGTACTCGCTAAGGTTGGTGACGGTTTCGCTGCTATCATCGCTCTCAAGTGTGAGACTGACTTCGTTGCTAACAACGCTGACTATATCAAGCTCACTCAGGAGATTCTCGACGCTGCTGTTGCTGCTAAGGCTGCAGACCTCGACGCTGTTAAGGCTCTCACACTCTCTAACGGTCTCTCTGTAGAGGCTTCTGTTACTGAGCGTTCAGGCGTAACAGGTGAGAAGATGGAGCTCGACGGCTACCTCACAATCACAGGTGAGAACATCGAGGCTTACAACCACATGGGTCGTAACGGTCTCTGCACACTCGTTCAGACAAACAAGCCAGCTGCTGAGCAGGCTCACGTTATCTGCATGCAGGTTGCTGCTATGAAGCCAGTAGCTCTCGACGAGAACTCTGTTGATCCAAAGATCGTAGAGGAGGAGTACAATGTTGCTGTTGAGAAGTCAAAGCAGGAGCAGGTACAGAAGGCTGTAGAGGCTGCCCTCAAGAAGGCAGGCATCAACCCAGCACACGTTGACTCTGAGGATCACATGGAGTCTAACATGGCTAAGGGCTGGATCACAGCTGAGGACGTTGCTAAGGCTAAGGATATCATCGCTACTGTTTCTGCAGAGAAGGCAGCTTCTCTCAACATGAACATGATCGAGAACATCGCTAAGGGTCGTGTAAACAAGTTCTACAAGGAGTCTTGTCTTCTCAACCAGGAGTTCATTCAGGACTCTAAGATGAGCGTTAAGCAGTATCTCCAGTCTGCTGACAAGGATCTCACAGTAGTTAACTTCAAGCGTTTCACTCTCGTAGCTGACTAAGTGATTCTCTTATCCCTTCACAGGGAAAAGAAATATAGATATAGCGTCAGTGCCCAAAAGGCGCTGGCGCTAATTCTTTTTATATATAGGCCGGAGATTCCGGAATAGCCGGACTATCCGGATTGTCTGGAATATCTGGAATAGCCGGATTGCTCGGAATAGCCGGAAAAGCAAGAAATCCCGGCCTCACTAAAACCACCCACAACTATGAAAATCTTCGCCGTGGGCATGAACTACCCACAACACAATAAAGAGATTAAAAACACGTTATTACAACAGAGTGTTTCCGACTCTGCTGACAGGTCTCCTGTCATCTTCACCAAGGCAGATTCTGCACTTCTCAAGGACGGTAAACCATTCTTCATACCAGACTTTATGGGAAGAATCGACTACGAGACCGAAATCGTAGTACGCATCTGCAAGCTCGGCAAATCAATTCCAGAACGCTTTGCACATCGCTATTATGATGCCGTGACCGTTGGAATTGACTTCACCGCCCGCGACCTTCAGAAGAAACTCCGCGAAGAAGGGCAGCCTTGGGAGATATGCAAGGGATTTGACGGATCGGCAGTAATAGGAGAATGGATTTCAAAGGATAACTTCCTCAACATCCAGAACCTGCGCTTCGCCCTTGACATCAACAGCAATCGTGTTCAGGAGGGCAATACCGCCGACATGATATTCTCCGTTGACCGTCTTATAAGCTATATCAGCCAGTTCTTCACCCTGAAGACAGGCGACATCCTCTATACAGGAACGCCCGTAGGCGTTGGTCCAGTCAACATCGACGACCATCTGGAAGGATATCTCGAAGGCAGAAAATTACTCGAATTCAACTGCAAATAACAGTTACAACCCTTAAATGAGAAAGCTATACACCATAATATTACTACTCACCTGTATCATTACGGTTCAGGCGCAGAAGCGATTCTATAACCTTACAGCAGAGGAGCTGCGAATAGACTCGTTTCTACCCAACGTGGCGTATAGCGTTCCCCTACCCTATAATTATCAGGATTCCACCTATACCCTTAGCATCAGATACCCGGAATATATCGACATGCCGGCATCCGACGTAAGGAAATACAAGGCTATCTGCAAAGAACTAAACACAGAGAAGAATCCTAAGATACAACACAGCATTTCCATCGACAAGAAAAGGGCTACATTCGTGGCTCATATCTCCCCTATCGTCTTTCGCAATGGGAAATACCAATACCTTGTATCCTTCCTTGCCGACCTAAAATCATCACCCGTCAGCAAAGCCAAGGCAAAGCGTCTTGCCAGTCCTAAAGCCGAAAGATATGCAGAGCATTCTGTCCTTTCCCAAGGGAAATGGGCAAAGATACGTGTTTCAAGTTCTGGCATCCACCAACTTACGGCAAGCACAATAAAAAGTGCGGGGTTTTCTGATTTATCCAAAGTCAGAATCTATGGCTATGGCGGTTACCTTGTTCCAGAGGTTCTTACCGAAGAATATCTGCGCGATTATGACGACCTGAAGGAGATACCGACATGCACCGTAGGAGAGAAAAAACTGTTCTATGCCAAAGGCTCTGTATATTGGGATTCCAAAGATTCAAGAGTCAGAGTCCGCAATCCTTATTCCGACTATGGCTACTATTTCATCACGCAAGATGACAACGAGCCTCTCACATGCACAGAGGAAGAACTTCTGAATACGGCATGGCCTACCCCCGACGCCTATCACACTCTCTATGAAGAAGACAATTCGACATGGATGTATGGTGGCAGAAACCTTTTTAACAGTGAAAAGATAGAAAGCGGGAAAAACAGCAAGAATTATATCATTAACATCCCTGAAGGCAACACGCAAGCCTATCTCACCATTAGTGTTACAGCCAATGCCCAAACCGAAATCAGGATTTACCTCAACGGCAAGGAGCTCGGTTCACGGTCAATTTCCCTTATGGCTAATGACAAGGCAAATGGCTTTACCGACACATGGAACGTGGACAACCTTCACGGAAATGACACCGTCATTATCAAGAACGTATCTGGCGGTACGACAAGACTCGACTACATCTCACTTCGCTATGACTCCCCGAAGCCAGCCCCAGTCTTGGCAACTGACAACTTCCCGACAGCAGAATACGTTCATAGAATCACCAATCAGGATCTTCATGCAGACAAGGACTATGACATGGTGATTATCATCCCTTCGTCACAGAAACTACTCACGCAAGCACAAAGACTCGCCAAGCACCACGCCAACCATGACGGATTGAATGTGAGGATTGTACCTGCTGACGAACTATACAACGAATTCTCAAGCGGAACTCCTGACGTAAGCGCATACAAGCGCTATATGAAGATGCTCTACGACCGTTCTGACTCTCTTCATGCGCCCAAAAGCCTTTTGCTCTTTGGCGATTGCACCTTCGACAACAGGATGCTGACATCAGAACTAAAATCAGAATCGCCCGACGATTATCTGCTTTGCTATGAAAGCGAGAACTCCTTCAGTTCCGTGGATTGCTATGTCAGCGATGATTTCCTTACCTATCTTGACGATGAGGAGGACATATCCACATTCGCTGGTCTGCCGGATATAGGAGTCGGTCGTTTCCCTTGCATTACAGAGACAGAAGCAGCAGTATTGGTTGACAAGACAATCAACTACGCCCTCAACGCTAATGCAGGTCCTTGGCAGAACACCATTATGTTCTTAGGCGATGACGGCAACGACAACATCCACATGAACGACGTTAATGATGTTGCCGAACAGACCATAAGCGACCACCCGGGATATTACGTCCGCAAGGTTTACTGGGATGCCTTCAAGCGCACGGCTTCATCAACAGGCAACCGTTATCCCGATGCAGAGAGCATAATCAAGCAGCAACAGAACAACGGAGCCCTGATTATCGACTATGCCGGCCACGGTTCCCCGACAAGCATATCCCACGAGATAGTTCTCAGCATCAAGGATTTCGCGAACTTCAAAGGTCCTAACCTCCCACTATGGGTTACCGCCTCATGTGAGATAATGCCTTTCGACAGCAACGAGGAAACAATAGGCGAGAAAGCACTTCTGAACCCAGAAGGCGGAGCTGTTGCTTTCTATGGAACGACACGTACCGTCTATGCCCCTCAGAACAAGAAGATAAACTCCGCCTTTATGGAATATGTCCTGACCTGTGACAAGAACGGCAAGCCTATCACATTAGGCGAGGCTCAGCGACAGGCAAAGAACTATCTTGTAAAGAACGGCATTGAAACGACAAAGAACAAACTTCAGTACTCTCTGTTGGGCGACCCGGCACTAAGCCTTGCCCTCCCTACATATACCGCAGTTATCGACAACATCAATGGCGTAGCCGTGGAAGGTGACAGTCTGCCACAGCTTCGCGCAGGCGACAAGGTCAGCATCAAAGGTCACATTGAACTTGCAGGTAGCAAAGCCGAGAACTTCTCAGGCACATTGGATGCTATGGTACGCGACACGAAGGAGACTATCAGATGCAAACTGAATAACACCACAAGCGAAGGTGCTGATACCGCCTTTGTCTTCACCGACAGAAAGAACACCCTCTATCACGGAACCAACAAGGTTGAGAATGGCGAGTTTACCTTCACGTTTGCCGTTCCAAAGGACATCAACTATGCCGACGGCACAGGTCTCATCAACATCTATGCCTACGATGCCACTCTCAAAGCCTCTGCTCACGGAGCATGCGACAGGTTCACGGTCAACGGCTCTAACATAGCAGAGAACGACTCTATAGGTCCGTCTATCTATTGCTATCTCAACTCTGAGGACTTCACATTCGGCGGAGAGGTGAACAGCACACCTTTCTTCGTGGCACAGATAAGCGACAAGGACGGCATAAACGCCTCTGGTGCAGGTATCGGGCATGATATGATGCTTATCATCGACGGAGATTCGGAGAAGTCATACAATCTGAACGACAACTTCACATTCGACTATGAATCATATACCTCCGGTCAGACATACTATGCCCTCCCTGCTCTCTCAGAAGGCAAGCACACGCTGAAATTCCGTGCATGGGATATACTCAACAACTCGTCAACAACCACTCTCGATTTCGTGGTAAAGAAGAACATTCAACCAAATATCGTTGATGTATATGCAACCAACAACCCGGCACGGGAAAGCACAACATTTGTAGTGGCACACAACTTCTGCGGAGCAGAACTGAATCTCGAAATTGATATAATGGACGCATCGGGAAGACTTCTCTGGAGCGCCTCCGAAAGAGGAACCGCCACAACAAATACCATAGCCTATAAATGGAATCTGACTACAGATAGCGGAGCCAAACTTAATACTGGCATCTACCTCTATCGCATAAAGCTCAGCAGCAATGGCAGTTCATACGCAAGCAAGACCCAGAAAATTCTGGTAATTAATAATTAATAATTAATATTTGATAATGAATAATTTGTTGAAAATACTATCAGAAAAGATTAATTCTTTTGAAGAAGTTCTGGTTAGGTTCTCCGGCTCCCTCTCTACGGGAGAGGGCGGGGGGAGAGGCCGCTTATTTTTCTTCCTCCTCTTTTTTAGCCTTACTACAATGGCACAGGACAAAAGGGACTTTTTCAACCCTGTGAGCACATCAGTTACATCACAGACCATTGCACCAGACGCCCGCTCGGCTGGTATGGGTGATGTTGGTGCTGCTACCGATCCTGATGCTGTTTCCCAATACTGGAATCCAGCTAAATACCCATTCTGTATCTCCCGAGCAGGAGTGGCTCTCAACTATACCCCTTGGCTTCGTCAGTTAGTTAGCGATATGGATCTTGCCTATCTCGCTGGCTATTATCGCATAGGCGACTATTCTGCAATAAGCGGCTCATTGAGATACTTCTCTCTTGGTGAGGTCTTTATAGCCGACGACGCAAACTCCATGACTATCAACCCATACGAGATGTCTATGGACGTGGCTTACTCAATGATGCTCTCTGAGAAATTCTCTATTGCAGCGGGGGTACGCTGGATATACTCTGACCTCACATACGACTACCATGAGGATACAACGCCAGGAAGTGCCTTTGCAGCCGACCTCTCCTGTTATTATCAGGATTATATCAATCTCGGTCAGCGCGAATGTCAGTTAGGTCTCGGTCTCAACATCTCAAATATCGGCTCAAAGATCACCTTCGGCGGAACTGACCGTAGCGAGTTCATCCCAACAAACATGCGTCTTGGAACATCATTGATGGTTCCTGTAAACGAGTACAACCGTTTCACTATCGCCCTTGATGCCAACAAGCTCCTTGTCCCAACCTATCCGAAGAAGGGAGAAGATGAGGATGGAGGTACATACGATGACAGAATACAGACCGAGTATTACGATGTGTCAAGTATCGCAGGTATCTTCAAGAGCTTCGGCGATGCTCCTAACGGCTTCAAGGAAGAATTGGACGAGATACAATGGAGTCTCGGTGCAGAATATGTATATAACGACCAGTTCTCTATTCGTGCGGGTTATCACCACGAGGCTGAGAACAAGGGTAACCGTAA
>CADCHG010000072.1 GCA_902801155.1 uncultured Prevotellaceae bacterium
CCTTTGAGTCGTGAGCCCAAGGAAGGTTAGGAGCGAACTCTATACAACCATTGAGGTAGTTGCCATTAGGTGCGCCTGCACCCATGTATTCTATTTTCTCAAGACCTCCAACCTGCTCAACAATAGGCATAAGGCACTTGACGGCAGCATCTACATAGTCATCTGCGGTAGCATAGCCACCAGTCTTCATTGTAGAAGAAGCGATGATGTTACCTTCATGGTCAACGATTCCAAATTCCGAGTTAGTTCCACCAAGGTCAAGGCCAATGGTATATGGTTTTGTCTGGTTCATATTTTTACTATTTATTTACAAAAATTCCGTACAAAATTAAGAAAAAACATGAATACTACAAAGTTTTTGGCATTATTTTGACAAGAAATGTATGCAATTCGGGAAAAATTAGTAATTTTGCATTCGCAAATTAAAAAAGTCGGCCTCTTGACGGCCCAATCACCCTTAAAGGGTGTATGATAGTAATTTAAATTCAAGATAAATTGCCTTTCCCATTTGATCAAATAAATTTCCTTGAGCTATTGCTGAAGGGTATTTTCATCGGTGTAGTAGTTTCAGCCCCTATGGGACCTGTGGGCGTGCTATGCGTTCAGCGAACATTGAACAAAGGACGCAAATACGGTTTCATAACAGGTGTAGGTGCCGCTATCAGCGATATAATATATGCCTTACTAACAGGCTTCGGTATGAGTTTCGTAATGGATCTCATCACCGACCACCAGAACAAATTCTATCTGCAGATATTCGGCAGCATACTGCTCTTTATCTTCGGTATCTATTGCTTCCGCAGCAATCCTATGAAGAATATCCATGTAAGCGGAAAGAAAGGAACGCTCGTCCACAACGGAGTTACGGCTTTTATCGTTACAGTTTCAAATCCGCTCATTATCTTCCTTTTCATGGCTTGCTATGCACAGGCAGCATTTGTAGTACCTGACCACCCACTTGAGATGTCGCTCGGCTATGCCAGCATCTTCGGAGGTGCTTTACTATGGTGGTGGGGACTCACATGGCTGATCGACAAGGTAAGGGAGAAATTCAGCAATAAGAGCATCATCTACATCAACCGACTGATAGGTAGCATAGTAATGGTGCTCTCCGCTATAATGTTCATAGGAACGGTATTCAATCTATATACTTTTTATTAAGCAACGATGCTAATAGCCCAAAAACTCAGAAAAGAAAATATTGCCGAATACCTGCTGTATATGTGGCAGGTAGAGGATATTATACGTGCCTACGGATGTAATCTCCAGCAAATAAAGAAAGAATACATTTCACGCTTCGAGTGCACCGAAGAGCAGAAGGAGGAAATGGTGGATTGGTACGGCAACCTTATCCGCATGATTAATCAGGAGGGATGCCGCGAGAAAGGACATATTCAGATAAACAAGATTGTGCTGCAACAGCTATCAGAACTGCATGCCCAGTTGCTTGACAGTCCTAAGTTCCCATTCTACAGCACAGAGTATTACAAGGTTCTTCCATTCATCGTGGAGCTTCGCCAGAAGAACTCTAACGGAGAGGCAGCAGGAGAGATTGAGACCTGTTTCAACGCCCTCTATGGCACTATGCTCCTTCGCCTTCAGAATAAGGAGATAACCCAGAATACAGCAAATGCCGTAAAGGAAATAACCACCTTCATCGGTATGCTCAACGATTATTACTTCAAGGAAAAGGAAGATCCGAAGTTCTGGGACTAAGAGCCCCTCACCCGTCCTGCGGGCACCCTCTCCCCTAAGGGCGAGGGAGAAATTAGTATTTCTAATCACAAAAAAGTTAAGAACAATATAAAATCCCTATCGCGCCCCCAACAGCCCCAAAATGTAACTTCCTCCTCGCCCCTTGGGGAAGTCGGAGATTGAGTATCTCCGAGTATGTGTCAGAGGATGTCCAAAGGACAGGTGAGGGGCCGATGCCGATTTATTTATGAACAAAGAAATAGAAAGAAGACGCACCTTTGCGATTATCTCACACCCGGATGCGGGTAAGACAACACTTACCGAGAAGTTTTTGCTTTTCGGCGGACAGATTCAGGTAGCCGGAGCAGTTAAGAATAATAAGATCCGTAAGACTGCGACAAGTGACTGGATGGATATTGAGAAACAGCGTGGTATCTCAGTATCAACATCCGTAATGGAGTTTGACTATCTTCCAGAGGCAGAAAGAACAGAAGATGCCCTCCCTTACAAGGTGAACATTCTCGACACCCCTGGTCACCAGGACTTTGCCGAAGATACATACCGCACACTCACAGCCGTTGACTCTGCCATTATCGTAGTTGATGGCGCAAAGGGCGTGGAGGCTCAGACACGTAAGCTCATGGAGGTCTGCCGTATGCGCAATACCCCAGTTATCATCTTCATCAATAAGATGGACCGTGAAGGCCGTGATCCTTTCGACCTCCTCGACGAACTTGAAGAGGAACTTCAGATCAAGGTTCGTCCTCTCTCATGGCCTATCAACCAGGGAGCTAAGTTCAAAGGTGTATATAACATATATGAGAATCAGCTCAACCTCTTCACTCCTGACAAGCAGCGAGTAACGGAGAAGGTGGCTGTTGATATCAATTCTGATGAACTCGACCAGACCGTTGGCGAACAGGACGCAGCAAAGCTTCGTGAAGACCTCGAACTCGTTGACGGAGTATATCCAGAGTTTGATGTTGAGACATATCGCTCTGCAGAGGTAGCACCAGTATTCTTTGGTTCTGCACTCAATAACTTTGGTGTTCAGGAACTTCTCGACTGCTTCGTAAAGATTGCTCCATCACCAAAGCCTACAAAGGCAGAAGAGCGCATGGTTAGCCCAGAGGAAGAGAAGTTCACAGGCTTCATCTTCAAGATTACAGCCAACATTGACCCTAACCACCGTTCTTGTATCGCATTCTGTAAGGTATGCTCTGGAAAGTTCGTAAGAAATGCGCCTTACCTCCATGTAGGACTTGGCAAGACGGTGCGTTTCTCTTCTCCTACCCAGTTCATGGCACAACGTAAGTCAACTATCGATGAGGCTTGGGCAGGTGACATCGTTGGACTTCCAGACAATGGAATCTTCAAGATTGGCGATACTCTTACCGAAGGCGAGAAGATTCATTTCCGCGGTCTTCCTTCATTCTCTCCTGAGCTTTTCAAGTATATTGAGAACGATGACCCAATGAAGTCAAAGCAGTTCCAGAAGGGACTTGAACAGCTGATGAACGAGGGTGTTGCCCAGTTGTTTGTCAATCAGTTTAACGGTCGTAAGATAGTAGGAACCGTAGGTCAACTTCAGTTTGAGGTTATCCAGTACCGCCTTGAGAATGAGTACAACGCAAAGTGCCGTTGGGAGCCAGTTCATCTTCACAAAGCTTGCTGGATAGAGAGCGACGATGCACAGGAGCTTGAGGCATTCAAGAAGCGTAAGTATCAGTATATGGCAAAGGACAAGGACGGTCGTGACGTCTTCCTCGCCGACTCTGGCTACGTGCTATCAATGGCACAGCAGGACTTCGAGCATATCAAGTTCCACTTTACGAGTGAGTTCTAAAAAGGCCTCTCCCCCCGCCCTCCCCGTAGGGAGGGAGCCGGAAGATAATGGGGAGAAGCCTATTTTTATAATTCGCAAACCCTCATAGCCGAATCGGCTCCCTCCCTATGGGGGAGGGCGGGGGGAGAGGCCTCTATTTATGAAACTAACTTTCCTCGGAACAGGAACCTCAATCGGCGTACCGGCGATAGGATGCCAATGTGAGGTATGTCGCAGCACGGAAGCTCGCGACAAGCGTCTGCGTCAGTCTGCATTTCTTGAGACAGACGGAGGAATCCGTGTATTAATAGACTGTGGACCTGACTTCCGTCAGCAGACCACCCGCTTCCCGTTCACCAAGATTGATGCCGTAGTAATCAGCCATATTCATTTCGATCATGTGGCTGGTATTGACGACCTCCGTCCTTATTGTATGTTCGGCGATGTTGACATCTATTGTCAGGACGACGTTGTGAAAGCCCTGCACCAGACTATGCCCTACTGTTTCAAGGAGAACCTATACCCGGGTGTGCCACACCTGAACCTTCACGCCATCAATCCACATGAGTCATTCACAGTGAGAAGAGACAAAGAAGTCATAGCCAACTTCCCTCCAAGTGGCTCAAATCTCGCAGGTGTCATAAACAAAGAAGGGCGCACCATTTTAGTGCCCCCAGCAACTGATACTCTCGAAATAACACCTATCCAAGTTATGCATGGCAAGATGCCGATATTAGGGTTTATTTTCAGAGAAAAGACCAAAAGCCTCGCCTACATAACCGATATGAAGAGTATCGACGATAGCGAGTACGAATACTTGCACGATATCGACACGCTCGTCATCAATGCCCTCCGTTTTGAAAAGCCGCACCACAGCCATCAGCTTGTAGATGATGCCATAGCCGTAAGCCGACGGATAGGTGCAAAACGTACATATCTAATACACCTCACACACGACATAGGCACTCACGATATTGCTAACAGCCGACTTCCAGAAGGATTCGAGTTCGCCTACGATGGCCAGATTATCAACTGCTAAATCGAGAAAAAAGAAACGGATGCGTCAGATAACCCAGACACATCCGTTTTTTCTTCTATTCTCAATTTTCCTTTTTCAATTAGGCTACGACTTCAGCCAGTTGTTTATCATCTTCTTTCCATCTGGAGTAAGTACACTCTCTGGATGGAACTGTATACCGTGAATGTCATATTCCTTATGGCGAAGTGCCATAATCTGACCTCCCTCGCTCTCTGCTGTTATCTCGAGGCATTCAGGGAAGTTCTCCCTGCTTACTACCCATGAGTGATAACGGCCTATCACAATATTCATTGGGAGACCGGCAAAGATTGGATCATTACCGAACTGTGTGCCAATCGTTGCAACACCGTGGAACACGTTAGAAAGATTGGTGAGCTTTGCACCAAACACCTCACCGATAGCCTGATGACCAAGACATACACCCAACATAGGCTTCTTGCCGGCAAAGGTACGGATTACATCGAGAAGCAATCCTGCCTCCGATGGTATGCCTGGACCAGGAGAAAGCACAATCTTGTCAAACTCAATGTTATTGGCATTGTCGATAAGAGACTGCACTTCCGACTGGTCATTACGATATACGACAACCTCTGCTCCAAGTTCCTTGATAAGATGGGCAAGGTTATATGTGAACGAGTCGTAGTTATCTATGATTACTATTTTCATATTACATATCCTCCGCCATCATTATCGCCTTACGCAAAGCGCCAAGCTTGTTGTTAACTTCCTGAAGCTCATACTCCTCATCGCTCTTTGCCACGATGCCGCCTCCTGCCTGGAACCAGAGTTCACCATTACGGCTAACGAAGGTGCGGATGGTAATAGCCTGATTAAGAGAGCGGTCGAAGCCTATAAAACCGATACAGCCACCGTATGCGCCACGATTGTGAGGCTCAAGCTCTGAGATAATCTGCATGGCACGAACCTTTGGAGCACCAGAGAGAGTTCCTGCTGGGAAGGTATCAATAAATGCCTTTATAGGGTCGGCATTCTTGTCGAGAGTGCCACTCACACGACTTACGAGATGTATTACGTGTGAATAGAACTGCATATCCTTGTAGAAATCCACCTTAACGCCGTGACAGTTGCGTGAAAGGTCATTGCGAGCAAGGTCAACAAGCATGACGTGCTCGGCATTCTCCTTAGGGTCGGTACGCAGATACTCTGCATTCTGACGATCCTGCTCCGTATTGCCTGTACGCTTTGTTGTGCCGGCAATAGGGTCGATATAGGCATGATATGAATCGCCCTTCTTCTCTATGCGACAATGTGTCTCTGGTGAAGAACCGAAGATGCGGAAGCCTCCGAAATCGAAATAGAAGAGGTATGGTGAAGGGTTGATGCTGCGAAGAGCGCGATAGAGCTTGAAATCATCACCCTCATACTTCTGCTTGAAACGGCGGGAGAGCACAATCTGGAATACATCACCACGAAGGCAATGCTTAATGCCTTGACGGATATTTGCCTTATGCTCCTCATCGGTAAGGGTTGAAGTATAGTCGCCTACAGGATGGAAGTCGTAAGGACGGATCTGACGGTTATTGATATCCTTCTCAAGAACATCGAGATCGTCTGGCTCACCTTCGCTAAGCAGCTCAATAATGATCATCTCATTACGGAAATGGTCGAACACCACCACATCCTTATAGAGGATATACAGAAGGTCTGGGGCATCATTCTGAGGCTGTGTCTCATCCTTCACGTTGATATTCTCGAAATAGCGCACGGCATTGAAAGAGGTATAGCCGAAGAGTCCGCAGTTCTCGCTATTCTCGCCCTCCACCTGGAAGGAAGAGAGGAACTCGTTGATGAGCTGGGCTGAGCCGTACTCCTTTGTTATCTCGTGCTGTGTCTGTGTGCCGTCGGGATATTTACACACGCCCATACCATGCTCGATAGAGACGCTACCGATAGGATGAACACCGATGAACGAACGTGAGTTCTCGCCACCGTGATAGTCAGAACACTCCATGAGAGCCGACATTGGGTAGTCGTCACGAATTTTCATATATGCAGATACCGGGGTATTCAAATCGCCGAGTATCTTCTTTGAAGCTGTTTTGTATTTGTACATAATAAAAAAAGATTGGCCCCTCACCTGCCCTACGGGCATCCTCTCCCCAAGGGGCGAGGGGAATATTAGTATTTCTAATCACATGCTCCTCACATAAACGCTCTATTGTAACTTTCCCCTCGCCCCTTGGGGAGAGGGTGTCACATAGTGACGGGTGAGGGGCCGCTTGTTATATCTTCGCTTTCAAATACGTATCCAGATCCTTGTCTCCTCTACCTGATACGGTGAGAACCACCACATCGTCCTTTTTGAACTGACCTGCCACCTTTGGAAGAAGGGCAAGGGCATGGGCTGACTCAAGAGCAGGAATGATACCTTCCATACGGGTAAGCTCGAAGGCTGCACGAAGCGCCTCATCGTCATTGGCAGGAAGAACCTGAGCACGACCTGTCTCATAGAGGTTACAATGCATAGGACCTGTGCCTGGATAGTCAAGACCGGCAGAGATTGAGTAAGGCTCTATTATCTGTCCGTCCTCTGTCTGCATAAGACGAATCTTTGAACCGTGGAGAATACCGATAGTGCCTACCTGCATACTTGCAGCCGTCTTGTCGGTATCTACTCCGAGACCGCCAGCCTCACCAAGGATAATCTTCACGCGCTCATCGTCAAGATAGTGGTAGATAGTGCCGGCTGCATTTGAACCGCCTCCCACGCAAGCCATGAGATAGTCAGGATAGTTGCGGCCTATCTTCTCCTCCAACGGCCATTTTATCTCCTCAGAGATAACGCTCTGGAGCTTTGCCACCATCTCAGGATAAGGATGCGGACCTACGGTAGAACCGATGATATAGAAGGTATCGGCAGGATGGCAGCACCAGTCGCGGATAGCCTCGTTTGTTCCGTCCTTCAAGGTCTTGTTACCGCTCTGAACAGGCACAACGGTAGCACCGAGCATCTTCATTCGCTCCACGTTCACATGCTGTCGCTCCACATCAAGAGCACCCATATAAACCGTGCAAGGCATATCCATAAGGGCACATGCAGTAGCAGTTGCCACGCCATGCTGTCCGGCGCCTGTCTCAGCTATGATACGTGTCTTACCCATCTTCTTTGCCACGAGAATCTGACCGAGCGCGTTGTTTATCTTATGCGCTCCCGTGTGGTTCAAGTCCTCGCGCTTCAGATAGAGCTGACATCCGTACTTCTCGCTCATGCGCTTTGCGAAGTAGAGAGGTGAAGGGCGACCAACATAGTCACGCAGAAGGGCATGATATTCCTTCTTGAACTCCTCGCTCTCGATGATAGGGAGGTACGCATTCTTCAGGTCCTCCACCGTCTTGTATAATATCTCAGGGATATAGGCACCACCATAGTTGCCGTAGAATCCCAGATCGTTTACTGTGTATTTGCTCATAATAATAATTCGGCCTCTCCCCCCGCCCTCCCCCGTAGGGAGGGAGCCGGAAGGCTAAAGGCATGTTAATTATTAATTGTTAATTGTTGCCTCTTCTATTTACTTAGTGCCTCAAACAACTCATCCAATGCCTTGTCAGCATCTCCGTTTGCCTGCTCAAGAAGCTGCACGAACTTACTTCCGATGATTGCTCCTGCGGCATTTGCCTGTGACGATTCAAGCGTCTGCTTGTTGCTTATGCCGAAGCCTATCATACGAGGGTTGCGGAGGTTCATGGCGTTGATGCGCTGGAAATATTCCTGCTTCGCCTCGTCGAATGACTTCTGCGCACCCGTGGTGCTTGCTGATGATACCATATACACGAATCCGTCGGTATGCTCGTCGATGAAGCGGATGCGCTCCTCTGATGTCTCAGGAGTGATGAGCATGATGATGCGGATATCATATTTGTCTGCTACTGGCTTCACCTGCTCCATATAGTCCTTGAAAGGAAGGTCTGGAATGATAGCTCCGCTAACGCCACACTCCACGCAGCTCTTGCAGAACTCCTCAATGCCATACTGCAACACCACGTTCAAGTAGCCCATGAGCACGAGCGGAATCTTCACCTCATCCTTGACAGCCTTCAACTGTGAGAAGAGAAGACGCAGCGACATTCCGTTGCGCAATGCCTTCGTAGCAGCATCCTGAATAACAGGACCGTCAGCCATAGGGTCGCTGAAAGGTATTCCCACCTCTATCATATCTATGCCGTGACGCTCCATTGACTTTATCACATCCCCTGTCCCCTCAAGTGTAGGGCATCCTGCACAGAAATAGAGGGAAAGGAGCTTACGGTCTTTTGCCGAAGCAAATAATTGATTTATTTTATTCATATTAAGAATCGGCCTCTCCCCCCGC
>CADCHG010000073.1 GCA_902801155.1 uncultured Prevotellaceae bacterium
TTAACTATAGGATCATAGGAGGAAGAGCGGAGGATCATAGGAGGTACATAGGAGAAGCCTAAGCCCTACCCCCACAACAAACAATCAGCAACTGTCTCTCTTTTTTTGCAAGACAATTGCTGATCGTTAGACGCTTTTGGTAATTTTATGACAAATTAATACTCCTCTTCATCGAAAAGGAAGTCTTCCTTTGACGGATAATCTGGCCATATATCTTCTATGGATTCATATACATCGCCTTCGTCTTCTATCTCTTCGAGGTTTTCAATTACCTCCATAGGCACGCCTGAACGTGTGGCGTAGTCGAGCAACTCCTCTTTGGTTGCAGGCCATGGAGCGTCTTCAAGTTTTGATGCTAATTCAAGTGTCCAATACATTGTTTATAGATTTATTCGTTTTACTTATTTTTCAAAAGACTAAACATGCTAAAGCAAGTCAATTCGCGCGCAAAAGTACTACTTTTTTTCTGAATTGCAAGTTTTTTTCCATATTTTTTCATCTTTTCGTGCAAGAAAATTGAGTTTTCTTGCTAAAACGAATAAATAATCACTTAATCGGTTGATAAACATGACTGGTTCGTCTGCAATTTCCGACTCTCTTGACAAGGCAATAATGCGCCTTTCCGTGCGTCGGCAAACGGTTCTACAGACATGACATTGCGATGCCGCAATAGTACCTCCCGGCAGTACAAAACTATGGAGCACAGGAAGGGTTGGCTGTATCTCGTCAATCTCCTTTTCAAGTAGCTCTGTTTCAGCAGGAAGCTGCGACAATATGCCGTTTATGTGGCCGTCGAGCCATTCCGGTTTTTCTTCAAACAAAGAGGCATCGGTGGCAAGGTATGAGCCAACGTTGAACAGGGTATTGTGAACACGCCCAAGCACTTCGAGTATATGCTCATCGTTAATATCCTGCTCTATATAGGCAATGAGGAGTCCTATGTGTGACGACAGTTCATCGATAGTGCCATAGGCATCAAGGCGGGTGGCAGACTTGTCAATTCGTATGCCTCCCACAAGGGATGTCATTCCCTTGTCGCCTGTACGAGTATAAACTTTGGTTATTTTCATTTTCCTTGTTGTTGGGTGATAGGTGTTGGGTGATGGTGGTTTGTACTATACGCTAACACCTAACACCCATCACCTAATAAAAATTAATCACATGCCCCTCTGTATATCTCTTCTCGTCATAGAAGGCGATGCCGAGATAGTAGAGGTCGTATGATATTATATGTTCTTGACTAATATATTCTTGCCATTGGTCGTTTAGTTCAGTAGCTATGAGGAGTGGATAACGGTCTCTCCCCTCACGAGGAAGGGAGTTTTTTGAGACACCAATACTATCTAAAGTCTCTCCCCCTCGGGGGAGTAAGGAGGGGGGCTGGATTGGTATTTTCATTATCTCACTCTTCCTACACCCAGCCTTCAGGTGCGCTTCCATAACAGGAGGAAGATTGCCGATAACACCTATCTGCGATGCCTGTGCATAGTTAGAGACACGAAGAAGGAGTTGTGAGAGTTTCAACAGGAACTTGTCTGTTCCATAGAACTGCGCTTCCAATTCGGCATACAACGCATACGGCCATCTTTCATAGATAACCTCACGCACAAAGGCATAATCGGTAGGCGACTGTACCCCGAAGCCCGCACAATGGCGAATGCGTTTGAGGAAAGTAAAAAAACGAAAGAAAAAGCCCAGCGGCCCCTCACCCGTCCTGCGGACGCCCTCTGGCACATACTCGGAGATACTCAATCTCCGACTTCCCCTTGGGGCGAGGGAAATGTTAGTATTATCGTTCATAGGCATTTAAATAGGTTTAGGTTGCTCTCCTCCCTTCCCCATCACGGAGGAAAGGTTGGAGTTAGGGGGCGTTACTTGTTTAACTCCGGATACGTAATCCTCGTGTGATACATGCTCTTGAGCTTGTCGATGAGCACACGCTTGGAGGTGGCGATGTCACGGAAGGTGATAGGACACTCACGGAAATATCCGTCAGCCACCATACCGTCGATGATACGGTTCACAAGTTCGGTGATGCCTTCCTCTGAATATTCCTTCAACGAGCGTGAGGCAGCCTCAACGCCGTCGGCCATCATGAGGATAGCCTGCTCACGGGTAAACGGATTAGGTCCCGGATATGTGAACGGAGCCTTGTCCACTTCCGCATCCGGATGTGCATTCTGCTCTGTGATATAGAAATATTTCGCCATTCCCTCACCGTGATGCGTGCGTATGAAATCGCAGATGACATCAGGAAGTCCCTCGCGCTCGGCTATTCTGAGACCTTCCTGCACGTGATTGACAATGATCTCCGCACTCTCGATAGGCGTAAGGCGGTCGTGCGGATTACTGCCACGCTGATTTTCCGTGAAGAAGGCAGGAGCCGATATCTTGCCAATGTCATGATAAAGGGCACCTACGCGCACGAGCAACGACTTCGCACCGATCTTCGATGCTATCTCCGAACCTATGTTACCAACCGTAATGCTATGCTGAAGAGTGCCCGGTGCGACCTCAGACAGACGGCGTAATAGGTTTTTGTTGGTATCTGAAAGCTCGAACAACGTCACGGAAGATGTAAAGCCGAACACTTTCTCCACAAGGAACATGAGCGGATATGCAAGCAGCAGCAGAATTCCCGAGAAGACAAAATGCACAGCCATCGAATGGTTAAGGGCTATATCCTCTCCCGGCTGCATAAGCTGCAAGGCATAGTGGGCTGCAAGTGCCGCAGCTGAAGTATATACAGCCGCAGTAAATATCTGTGCCCTCTTTGACAGTTCGCGAAGCGAATAGATAGCCACAAGACCTGACGTTATCTGTATGAGCAGGAACTCGTATGGCATGGTGAGCACCAACGAGCAGATAAGAATCATTGTGATATGCGCAATGAAGGCGGTGCGAGAGTCAAGGAACACACGAACGAACATAGGAAGCATAGCCAAAGGCAGCACATACACAGAGAAGATGTTATACTGAACCATCAGCGATACCAGAACCGGGAATATCGCAATAAGACAATATACCATTGCCAGCGAGCGTGGCTTCTCGAAATAGTCGGCACGGAACAGGTGGAGATATATAGTGAAGATGCTGAGTATTATGAAGATGAACATAACGCGTCCCCACATCGTCGTCTGCTTACTCCTGTCGCTGAGATGCTTCTCCATCTCCGAAGAATAGGCATTGAGCTTGCGCAGGGTCTCGTCCTTTATAATTTCTCCACGGTCAATAATTCGCTCACCCTTCTTCACCTGACCGCACTTAGCTGCAATAAGGGCAATCTGACTGCTCAGTTCGTCATTACTGCGTATGCTGTCATATTTCAGGTTTGAGACAATATATTCGTTGATATTGCATTTCTGTAACTGAGCCCTCACCGCGCTTATCTGACTGTCTTTGAAGAATCGCTCGTATGCCATCATAGGAGTGAGCAGAGTACGCACACGATGGCTTTGCGACATTTTCCCCGTCACGATACGGATATATGCTGCTGTGTCTCTGTTCAAACGGGCATAGTCGTTCTGCGAGATGATACCCAGCGAATAGAGCTCAGCGAGTTTCTTAGCCACAAGTGATATGTAGCTGTTGGGCAGTCCCTCTATTCCGTCCTGATTGCGTGCAATGAAGCGCTTAATCTGAATCTGCGAAGTGGACAGGTTGTTGATATAGTAAGGGGCAAACCTCCTTCTTACCGAGTCGCATTCCGCCTTGTAGGTTGCAGAATCCTTCGGAATATCAAAATCAAAAGTAGCGGTAACGGCTGTCTGAGTCCATGGAGACCCCGCCTTCGCATTATACTGCGGTGCCGAGCTTTGCGGCATCGCAATAACAATTACGATGGTACAGATGGCTATGATTCCTATGCGCATTAGAACGCGCTGCCAAGACAGTTCGTCGCGTGATTGGAGTGTTGACATAAATGTAATATTAAAAGCCCTATCCTACAGCCCCTCACCCGTCCTGCGGACACCCTCTCCCCTAAGGGCGAGGGAGAAGTTAGTATTATTCCCGTCAAAGGACTCCACACAAGCGATATGGTGTAACATTTCCCTCGCCCTTAGGGGAAGTCGGAGATTGAGTATCTCCGAGTATGTGCCAGAGGGTGTCCGTAGGAAGGGTGAGGGGCCATTAGGGGCTATTTTTCCTATTTTGAGTGCGAAAATAATAAAAAAAAATAGGATAATGGCGAAAATATGAAAAAAAGTTCGCTAAAGTGCGATTAAAATGCTAATTTTGCATGGAAATTTAGAAAATTAAGACATACAATGGATAGAAAAGTAAGAGTGCGCTTTGCACCGAGTCCTACTGGTCCGCTACATATCGGCGGCGTTCGTACTGCGTTATACAACTACCTTTTTGCCCGTCAGCATGGCGGCGATCTCATTTTCCGTATTGAGGATACCGACTCTCAGCGCTTCGTTCCAGGAGCAGAAGAATATATCATCGAGTCTTTCCGTTGGTTGGGCATTAAATTCGACGAAGGAGTAAGCTTCGGCGGAAATCACGGCCCATACCGTCAGAGCGAGCGCCGCGACATCTACAAGACATACGTAAAGGAACTCCTTGCAAATGGCAAGGCATATATAGCATTCGATACACCCGAGGAACTTGAGGCAAAGCGTGCTGAGATACAGAACTTCCAGTACGATGCCCATACCCGCATGCAGATGCGTAACTCCCTGAGTATGCCTCGCGAGGAGGTGGACCAGCTTATCGCCGATGGTAAGCAGTATGTTGTCCGCTTCAAGATAGAGCCGGGTGAGGAGGTTCTCGTAAACGACCTTATCCGTGGTGAGGTTCGTATCAAGAGCGACATTCTCGACGACAAGGTGCTCTATAAGAGTGCCGACGAACTGCCAACCTATCACCTTGCAAATATCGTTGACGACCATTTGATGGAAGTTTCACACGTCATCCGTGGTGAGGAGTGGCTGCCAAGTGCTCCGCTTCACGTACTTCTCTACAAGGCTTTCGGATGGGAAGACACCATGCCTCAGTTTGCTCACCTTCCTCTTTTGCTGAAGCCAGAGGGCAAGGGTAAGCTCTCAAAGCGTGACGGCGACCGACTCGGTTTCCCTGTATTCCCACTTGAATGGCACGACCCAAAGACTGGCGAGATAAGCTCAGGCTATCGCGAGAGCGGATATTTCCCAGAGGCTATCGTAAACTTCCTTGCACTTCTCGGATGGAATCCGGGTACAGAGCAGGAGGTATTCTCTCTCGAGGAACTTGAAAAGGCATTCGATATCTCACGCTGCTCTAAGGCTGGTGCAAAGTTCGACTATAAGAAGTGCCAGTGGTTCAACCACGAATATATCCTGCGCAAGAGTGCAGAGGAGATTGCCGGTCTCTTCGCCCCAATCGTTGCAAACAATGGCGTTGAGGAGTCTATGGATCGCATCGTCAAGGTTGTTGAGATGATGAAGGATCGCGTGAACTTCGTAAGCGAACTCTGGAATCTCTGTTCATTCTTCTTCATTGCTCCTGATGTATATGACGAGAAGACCGTGAAGAAGCGCTGGAAGGAGAACTCTGCCGAAGTAATGACCGAACTTGCTACTGTCCTCGAAGGTATTAGCGACTTCTCTGTTGAAGGTCAGGAGCCTGTCGTTATGGCATGGGTTGAGAGCAAGGGCTATAAGCTCGGTGATGTGATGAACGCCTTCCGTCTCGCACTCGTTGGCGAAGGCAAGGGTCCTGGCATGTTCGATATCTCCGCATTCCTCGGCAAGGAAGAAACATTGGCAAGACTGAAGAGAGCGGTGGAGAAACTAGGCTAGCCCACCCAGTCCCTCCCAAAGGGAGGGTTCCTCCCCCCTTACCCCCTCAAGGGGGAGTGGTTAGTATTTCCAATAAAAGAGATTATCAACAAAATTACATAAATAATTAACCTGCCACACCAATAGGGATAATTACTATAAAACATCCTTCCCTTTGGGAAGGCTTGGTTAGGCTTTCTATGTATAACATCATAATGTACATAGTGCAACTGGGAGTTGCAATCGCAAGTCTCTTCAACGGCAAGCTGAAGAAGATGTGGCGTGGAGAACGCGATTCGTTTCGTGTGCTTCGCGAGAAGGTTGACCCAAATGCACGATATATCTGGGTGCATGCAGCATCTCTGGGCGAGTTTGAGCAAGGTCGCCCCATCATCGAGTATCTGCGTGAGCATCGTCCGGAATACAAGATTCTGCTCACTTTCTTCTCTCCCTCGGGATATGAAGTGAGAAAGAACTATGAGGGTGCGGATATCATCTGCTATCTCCCTATCGATACTGTCACCAATGCCCGTCGATTCCTCAGAACCATACGTCCGGAGATAGCCTTCTTCATAAAGTACGAGTTCTGGTACAACTACCTGCACATCCTCAATCATCGCAAGGTGCCGGTATATAGCGTGAGCAGCATCTTCCGTCCTAATCAGGTGTTCTTCCGCTGGTATGGCAAGGAATACGCCCACGTACTCAAGTGCTTCACAGCCTTCTTCGTGCAGAACGAGGAGTCAAAGCAACTGCTTGAGAACATAGGCATCAAGAACGTGAAGGTAACAGGCGATACACGCTTCGACCGCGTTATGCAGATAGCCGACCAGTCACGCACACTCGAACTTGTAAAGGCATTCAAGGACGGCAAGCCTACATTCATTGCCGGCAGTTCATGGCAGCCCGACGAGGAAATATTCATTCCTTACTTCGAGAAGCATAAGGACTGGAAGCTGATCATCGCGCCTCACGTCATAGGCGAGGACCATCTTCAGCAGATAGATGCCCTGCTTAAAGGCAGAAAAGTGGAGCGATACACCGAGATGATGGCGATGCAGACACGAGGCAATCACCCACTCGATGAAGAACTCGTAGAGCGACTGAAGAATGCAGAGGTGCTAATCATCAACTGCTTCGGACTCCTCTCCTCTATATATAAATATGGTGATGTAGCCTACGTAGGCGGAGGATTCGGAGTAGGCATACACAACGTGCTTGAGGCTGCTGTATGGAATATGCCGGTAGTATTCGGTCCTAACCACGACAAGTTCCAGGAGGCCAAGGAACTCATTGCTGCCGGTGGCGGCTATCCTATCAACGGATCTGACGACTTTGCCAAGATAATGGACAGCTTCATTGCCGACAAGGCCTCGCTCGCCACCTCGAGTCAGAAGGCAGGCGAATATGTCAAGAGTGCCTCAGGAGCAACCGACAAGGTGCTCGATGCAGTTAATCTTCAATAAAATCTTCAATAAATATTCTATAGAAACAAAAATGCCGTTCAGACGCAATTCTGAGCGGCATTATTGATTAACGTCAGTTCGACGACCTGCTTTAGCTTGGTGAGCCTTAGCGAACACTTGCTTTAGCTTGTTGAGCCTTTGCGAAAAATTCACATATAGGGTGTCTTTAAAAAATATAGAACTATAGAACCATAGAACCAAAAAGAAAGGCTCTCGTTTCACAACGAAAGCCTTTCCAAAGAAAAACTACACAAATCGGGTATATGTATGTTTAACTAAACTCGTGAATATCCCTTATCGTCACGGTGATTTCTTCCCCGTTCTTGTCTGCCTCGTATATCAGATTATTCAACGCAGTGAAGCATCTGCGTGAATTGTTCAGGAACGGAAGAACGACACCGTTCTTTGCCGTTGGATGTTCACCAACTAATATGCATCCCTCAGTATCTTTCGGATAGTTTCCTGCATGGAACATGATACCATTGAAATGCGGAACGTTCTGGAGGAAAGGCATTTTCTGCCCGAACTTCTTGCTGAACTGATATCTCACCTTATACTGACCGCATGGAATCGCGGTCTTTCCTTTCACCTTACTTTCCCTGTTCCAGTTGATGGAATGAGGTTCTAATGTCTCGCAAAAGCGAACACATTTTGTCGGGTTATCGTTTCTTACTACCTCCAAACTGCCTATTGTGCAGTTTGGAAGGAAGTATCTACGTGTTATTATTATATTCAAGCCCCCCTGCCCCCCAAGGGGGAGTTTTTTAGTTTGTATTTCCATTATTAATTATCAATTATTAATTATCAATTATTAATTATCAATTATCAATTAGAAAGCCCCCTACAGGGTCTTTCTATATTGCCCTTTCCCTACTCTTTCCAAAATGCCACGTTTTACGTAATGCGCAAGCAACTGCTTTACGTTTGCTGCTTGTCCATTCTTTAACCTCATTTCCTTGAATTGCTTCAAGGTAAAGGTGCTTGGCAAGAAATTTAGGATCGGCTGTGCAGTCTTTCTTCCGTCCGCGCTACGCTTGATAAGCTCGCATGCGCTTTCAATGTTCTTCTGTACAGAGTGACCGAACAGCCTGCACATTGTATAGTGCGCAAACTCACC
>CADCHG010000074.1 GCA_902801155.1 uncultured Prevotellaceae bacterium
ATGGAGTATCTTGAAAATGACATCCTTGTCCTGATCATTCTTGTGATAGAAAATGAACTGAACATTACATGCCATTGGGAATATGCGGTAATTGAGCCAGTTGTTCTTGTCAAGATCCTCAAGGCTCAATTTCTTATCATATCCGTTAAGGTTAAGAAGGCAGACAAGAGGCATAACCATTGTGTCATGACCATAGCGGAGAGTTGCTCCCGGATGTGGGAAGGCAAGACAAGAATCTGCCTCTGAGATGATCTTCCTGAGAAGGTTACGCTGTGAATAGCCCTGAACGCCACCGCTCAAAGGAGAGCTGCCATAGTTCACATACCAGAAAGCATTGCTGCGACACCAGAGGTCATAAACCTCATCCTCGTTGAAGAGGTCATACATCTGGAACTTATGGCGTATCTCTGTGCTCTGTATGTTAGAAGCAAGTTCAAACAGCTTCTCGACAAACATATATGCATCAATCTGACGGCCACGAACCTTGTAGTCGTTGAGGAAGCTCTTGTCCTTGAAAAGAAGATTCAGGATACGGTCTCCTGTTCTGTGCTTCATTCTGAAGTCTATATACTCCTGACTCTTCTCGCCCTGTCTCTTCAAGGCTGTAAGAACTGAGTCATGCTGATTCATATAATACATATCATGACGACTTGCATCATGAGTGATATTCAGTTCCGGATTCATAGAAGCCAACTGAATAAGCGCATTTTCCATAGAAATGATACAACGGATAACGGTTGTTGACTTTGCATCAACGTTTGTCTTTCCCTTGAACACCTCCGGGAATCTCTCATACATACGCTTTGCAATACCGCGATGCTGCTCTGCACCAAGCTGAGTAAGTTCTCCGTCACGACCTCTTGCCTCCTCGCGAATCTGGCCAATCTTATCAAAAACCTCCTGTCCCTTTTCAGTAAGCAAACCAGCATCAGCTGCCTTCTTCATTATATTGTATGGCATGTCATAATCCATAGGCCCAATGAGATAGCGAGAACCATGACGGCCATAGTGGCTGATATAATATGGGGTATAGCCCGCAGGAGCAGGAGTAAGAGCCTTCTGAGGACCAGGATAAGCCTTGTAGTTAGAACCAGAAAGAGTGATATCCTTACGGAAATCCTCACGTGCCTGCTGTGCCGAAACAGCGACAGACATACATAGCGCTACGGCTGAGACAAAAAGTTTAGAGTAGAGTTTCATCGCAATGTTTTGTTATTAAATATTTGAAAAAGATTTTATTTACTTGCAAAGTTACGAAAAATCGGGAACATAACAAAAGAATTTATTCTTTTTATTTACCGAGACGGTGTAACTTAACAACAGAATGGTACAAAGATACAAAAAAAGGTTGGAAACAAGAAGTAATTTGAGAAAATTAACGAAACAAAATCTATAAACAAAGGAAAAAGTCAGACAAAGGCGACTTTTTGCAATATTCTTTATTCTCAATCGATTGCTCGCAAACGATAAAATCACCCATCCGGCATCCCAGATGACAAACCAAGAAACAAAATGCAAATCAGTTTTTCCCGGTCAGGCACAAACTCTCTTGAATAATCGCTATTCCTTCGCTAATCCTTCGCTCTTCTTCCTAACCAAACTCGATGAAGGTCCGCTCTATGTCCCTTCCAGAATGGGAGGTTCATCGAGTTTGGTTAGGAGTTACTACGGACTTACATAGGGCCTGCTTGGGAAGAGCATAAGGATTGAAAAAACAGGAGAATTGTTTGGAAAAAGAAAAAAAATTGCAGAAAAGTGTGAGTTTTCGGATTTTATTTGTATCTTTGCCCTGTCATTCCTAATCAACCTAAATCTGATAATGACAATAATGCCCGACGAACCTTAATCAGAATGAAAAGAACGATAATATCATTGCTATTAACCATATTGATTCTGCCAATCCATGCAAAGGATATTGTGTGGTTTGACGGAACTAATCCTGTGACCTATAGCGTTCTGACGGATAGGGACCTCGTGGTTGAGACTGCCCTGAATATGTTCTCTAACGACATGCTGGAGGTTACAGAGGCATACGCTATCCCTGAGGCTCCTTCAAAGGCAACGATTCATATCTATCAGCTCGACAAGGCTACCGACAAGGAAAGACAGGATTTAGCGAAGATGGGCTTTGACATCAGCAAGATAACGAAAGGGCATGATGCGTTCTCAATACGTTGCCATAAGAAAAACATAATAGTGGTCGGAGCTAACGGCCGTGGCGCAGCATACGGTATTCTCGAACTCTCACGCATAGCAGGCGTCTCTCCCTGGATATGGTGGGGAGATGTTGTTCCCGAGATGAAAGAGCGCCTCACCATCGACAGCCGATTTACCACTACACAATCTGCAAGCGTGGAATATCGCGGAATATTCCTCAACGATGAGGACTGGTCGTTACGCCATTGGAGCTACTCTAACTATGAGAAAGGCAACTTCGGACAAATCGGAAGGAGGACTTACAAGCGCATCTTCGAACTTCTGCTTCGTCTTCGCGCCAACACTATCTGGCCGGCTATGCACGAGAAAACCACTCCTTTCTTCAAGGTGAAAGGGGCAAAGGAAGAGGCTGATTCCTTCGGGATTTTTGTCGGGACATCACATTGTGAGCCTCTTCTCCGAAACAACGTAAGCGAATGGAACACGTTCAGGCAAGGGCAGTTCAATTACTTTACCAATAAGGAGAACATACAGAAATACTGGGCGGAGCGTCTTGACGAGGTGAAGGATAGCCGAAACAATATGTTCACCATCGGTATGCGAGGCATTCATGACGGTCGTATGAATGGTGCAAAGACCGAGAAAGAGCAGCTTGAGGGACTTCAGAATGTCATCAACGACCAACAGGAACTTATCCGCAAGCACGTTGGCGACCCGAGCAAGCAGATGCAGGTATTCATCCCTTACAAAGAGGTGCTCAAGGTGTATGAGAACGGACTAAAAGTGCCTGATTACGTTACACTTATGTGGTGTGACGACAACTACGGCTATATCACTCGCCTAAGCAACGCCCAGGAACAGAAACGAATAGGCGGAGGTGGCGTTTACTATCATCTAAGCTATTGGGGAAGGCCTCACGACTATCTGTGGCTTACCACCACTCAGCCTGGTCTTATCTATAACCAGATGCGACAGGCATACGACCATAACATGCGCAAGATATGGATCGCAAACGTTCACGACCCTAAGGTTGCCGGCTATGACCTTGAACTGTTCCTCGACCTCGCATGGAATATCAACTGCACGACAAGCGAGACCGTTGGCGACCACTACAGGAAATGGCTTATCACCCAGTTTGGCGAGAGTGCCGGTAACTTCCTCTTTCCAGCCATGAGCAAGTTCTATCGCCTTTGCGGAGAGCGCAAGCCAGAATTCATGGCTTGGTCAGAAACCGAACTGTCCGACAGGGACAAATACGACCGTGGAGTATCTCCTATCAGAAATACGGAGTTTACCCACGCATTCGGCGATGAGATGCAACGCTATCTCGATGACTACGAGGCAATAGTAAAGACTGTCTATGAGGCAGAGGATTCCGTTTCGCCCGAACTAAACGATGCCTATTTTGCCATGATTGAATATCCTGTATGTGCTGCGAGGGCTCATGCGGTAAAGATTCTTGAGGCGCAAAAGGCACGACAACTGGCTAACGGGCGTCCGGGAAGAAACAAGGAAGAACAAGAGGAGGGAATGCGTATTGCCTGTGCCAAGGCTCAGAAAGCATATCATGATATCGTGGGCCTCACAAATTGTTACAACATCTCAATAGCCAATGGCAAATGGGAGAACATAATGGATATGCACCCGCGCGACCTTCCAGTCTTCGGGGCTCCGGTACTTCCCATGCTTTTGTCCGGAGAGAGCATGGAAGAGGAACTCGGCAAGGTGCATGAGGCTCATGGCGATAACGTACCATACAGTTGGATTGCAAGAAAAGAAGGTTTCATTGCCCGCAACTGTAATGATTACGACCGATCCTCTCCCCGCTCCCCTTTAAAGGGTGAGAGCCAGAATGCAAAGAAGTCTTCCTTTAAGGGAGATTTAGAGGGTCTCCACTTCATCTCCATGCTCGGCCATAGCATGAAGGCTGTATCACTTCCCAAGGGCTCTTCCCTCACCTACTCCTTCGTATCTGATCAAGAAGCCCCTGCCATTCTGCGTATTGCCCTCATTCCTACTCATCCCCACGACAAAGGCGACGTCAGATATGCCGTAAGTATTGACGGGGGTAACGAGACAGTCATTTCCATAAAGGAAGCATACAACTCCGAACTATGGAAGAAGAATGTTCTTCGCGGTCAGTCAGTTAAGAGCATCGACATCAATCTTACAAGGGGCGAGCATACTCTCTCCATACGCGCCCTCGACGATAACATCATCCTCGACCAATGGATGATTGATTTTAATAAAAAAAGGAAGCATTATCTGTTCCCGATAGATTGACCTCTCCCCCTTCCCCCTCCACGGGGGAAGGGCTGGGGTTAGGGGTCTATATATTTATACCATAGCTCTGCTTCACCTCACTCATCACAAACGTACTCTCGATAGAGGCAAGACTCTCTATCTCACCAAGTTTATTGAGCACGAACTCCTGATACTGCTTCATATCACGCGCGCGAACTTTCAATAGATAGTCGTACGCACCAGAGGTGTTGTAACATTCCGTCACCTCCGGAATTCGCATGATGCGACGCACAAACGCATCCGCAATCTCATGGTTAATCTGCTTCAACTTTACCTTGCAGAACACAAGAAGTCCCTGATCCAATTTCTCAGGATCAAGTACGGCAACATACTTAATGATATAGCCATTCTTCTCCAGGCGTTTCTGACGCTCAAAAACAGGTGTCGGGGTCAGATGAACGGCATCAGCCAACTCTTTTGTGGTCAATTTCGCATTTTTTTGTAGCGTTTTCAGTATCTGAATATCAGTTTCATCAAGCTTTTCCATGTTTTCTTAGAGTTTTATTCTGTTTGAGAGGCTTTTTCGCCTCCCAATCAGAAGGATTTTCTATTTCAGATGCAAAAATAGTGATATTTTCTGATTATTGCAAGACATTTGGAAGATATTTCTAAAAATATTAATTTTGCACTCGAAATCAAAACCTCCGAAGTTTCACTCGGATAATTTCAAGATAACAAGAATATTAACATACCCCTTTCTCACTCAGGCATCCTCTCTAAGGGAGGACACGGGTGGAGAGGCTAAAGAAAGGAAAAAAATTATGAGCAAGAAGAATTATCGTTTTGAGACATTACAGCTTCACGTAGGCCAGGAACAGGCAGATCCAGCAACCGATTCACGCGCAGTGCCTATTTATCAGACTACAAGTTACGTTTTCCATAATTCTCAGCATGCAGCCGACCGTTTCGGACTTCGCGATGCAGGTAATATATATGGTCGTCTGACCAACTCTACACAGGGTGTATTCGAAGACCGTGTTGCTGCCCTTGAAGGTGGTGTAGCAGGTCTCGCTGTTGCCTCTGGTGCAGCTGCCATCACCTACGCTCTCCAGAACATCGTGCAGGCTGGTGACCACATCGTAGCAGCCGACAACCTCTATGGCGGTAGCTACAACCTCATCACCCACACCCTCTCTACTCAGGGTATCAGCAACACCATCATCAACGTAAACGACCTTGACGCTCTCGAGGCAGCAATCAAGCCTAATACTAAAGTAGTATATGCCGAGACATTCGGCAACCCTAACTCTGACGTTCTCGACCTTGAAGGCGTTGCAGCTGTTGCTCATAAGCACGGCATCCCATTCATCGTCGACAACACCTTCGGCACTCCTTATCTCATCCGTCCTCTTGAGCATGGAGCAGATATCGTTGTACATTCAGCAACAAAGTTCCTCGGCGGTCACGGAACATCACTCGGCGGTGTTATCGTTGATGGTGGTAAGTTCGACTGGAAGGCTAATCCTGACAAGTTCCCTACCCTCGCAAAGCCAGATCCATCATACCACGGCATAGTATTCGCTGATGCTGTAGGTGCTGCTGCATACGTTACACGTATCCGTGCCGTCATTCTTCGCGACACAGGTGCAGCTATCTCTCCTTTCAACGCATTCATTCTCTTGCAGGGCGTAGAGACATTGAGCCTTCGCGTAGAGCGTCACACAGAGAATGCTCTGAAAGTGGTGGATTTCCTCGCTAAGCATCCAAAGGTAAGCAAGGTCAACCACCCAGCTCTTGAGAGTCATCATGACCACAAGCTCTATCAGAAATACTTCCCTAACGGTGGCGGTAGCATCTTCACATTCGAGATCAAGGGTGGTCAGGAAGAGGCTTGGAAGTTCATCGATGCTTTGCAGATATTCTCATTGCTTGCAAACGTAGCCGACGTGAAGAGTCTTGTAATTCATCCTTACACAACAACTCACTCACAGCTCTCACCAGAGGAATTGGCAGAGCAGCACATCACACCTTCTACAGTTCGCCTGAGCATCGGTACAGAGCATATCGACGATATCATCGAAGACCTCAGCCAGGCACTCGATAAGATTTGATATTGTTAGTATAAGGACAAAAGACTAAGGTCAAAGGACTAAAGCTATGAGCTAAACCCTTTGACCTTAAACATTTTGAAACTTAGACTTTAAGCTTTAGACCGCAGACTCAAACTTTATACAAAAACGAAACATGAACAAATTTATAATCGCAGATAATCAGGAGCTTACGCGCTTCGCCTTGGAGAGCCTTATCCGTCAGAAAGACGATGCTGAGATATTCAAGGCCAACGACAAGGCAGGACTTGTGCAATTACTGAAGGAGCACGAGAACGCCGTTGTCGTACTCGATTACACGCTATTCGACTTTGCCGACGAAAACCAGCTTCTCATCATCGCAGAGCGTTTCGCATTGGCACAATGGATTCTCATCAGCGAAGACCTTACCCCTCAGTTCCTGCGCAGTATCGTATATCTGTCAAATCAGTTCAGCATCGTATTCAAGGACGGCACACTAAGAGACATACGCGACGCCCTCGAAGCCGTAAGCCATCACAATCGTCACATCAGCCAGCGTGTGCTTGAGACTATCCTCAACCAGCAGCAACAGGAGCAGGAGGAACAGCCAAGCATACTGACAGAAACCGAGACGGAGATTGTTAGAGCCATCGCTCAGGGCAAGACCACGAAAGAGATTGCCAACGAGCGCTATTCAAGCATACACACCATCACCACGCACCGTAAGAACATCTTCCGCAAACTCGGAGTCAACACCGCCCACGAGGTCATAAAATACGCCCTCAGAGCCGGTCTCGTTGATTCCTCAGAATTCTATATTTAGGGTGGGGCTCTCTTTTTTGGTTCACAATATACTGAACCTTTTTTGCTTTTGCATATACCCCAATGCGCCATACCCTGACAGAACGATTCGTTCTGTCCCTGTTTCTCATCATCTTCTATTCTTTTGACATGGGGGGCGTGAATCGCGCCCCCTCCATTTTGTCATCATCTTCCACGTAGTCATAAACTGGAGAACTGTCTGGAAGACAGCACTATCAGTACCCCCGTACATACGAGTGGAACGAGAATGTGCGGGGATTAAGCCTATAATCCTCGGTTACTCATAGTGTTGCCTTTCAGGCAATTGATTTTTTTCGTCAAGCTAAAGCAAGTCATTTTTCAATTATCAATTATCACTTGCTTTAGCTTGATGAGCCTAAGCGAATAATTCGTATCGGGGTGTCTTTGAAAATTATAGAACTATAGAACCATAGAACCAAATCGCCGCCATTTATCGGAATGTAACCGCCCGTCTTCCTTATCTGCGGAAGCATTTCTGATGTTACCCTGCATGATGGTTGTTGATTGCTTAGTTACAGGGGGGTCGTTATTATCGACCCCCCTTTATCTTCCTCATCTACATGCTCTCTGATAGCCTGCAGTACTATCTTAAATCCCTCCCCCTCGCTCGGGGGAAGTCCGATGTTGATAACATCGGAGTATGTGTCAGTTGGAGGGGGCGGCGGGGAACGGATTTGAAACTGAGGTGAACGGAGGTGGAACGAACCTTGCCTTGCGCAAGTTAGTGTATCTACTCCCCCTTGAGGGGGTGAGGGGGGAGGAACTTGTCACATACTCCAATTTTATCAACATTGGACTACCCATTGGGGAGGGACTGGGTGGGTCGTTGGGACTTGCTTCTGACTGCAAAGTTACAACGCTTTTTCTTCTATACAAAATTTTTGCCTGTTTCTTTTGCGTTAAACAATTTGAAATATTCGTTATTAATCAGTAAGC
>CADCHG010000075.1 GCA_902801155.1 uncultured Prevotellaceae bacterium
TTTTGTTTTAGCTATTTTACTAATTATTAGGGGATTATTGTGCAGAAGACGGATGATACATCCCCACACGGATGCAAAAATATACAAAAAAAATGATATGGGCAAATAAATGGGGGAAAAATAGTCTGCTGAACACGGAAAACACGGAATAGACGAAGTTTTCGTTTCTTTCGTTGATTCCGTGTTGCAAGTCCGCCTTTCCTCCGATGTTCCTCCGTTGTTCCTCCCAACCAAACTCGATGATAATACCATTATAATACCATTATATTACCATAATAATACCATAATATTACCATTGCGAATGGTATTTTAATGGTAATTTAATGGTAAATTAATGGTATTTTAATGGTAATTACTACCTGCCAATAGCGAAGGACTATAGAACATGTGGATGAGGATGGAGTCACGAAATGTGACACCTTAGATTCACTAGAAATAGAGATATGTGTTCGGCGAAATGCTAAAATATGTAAAATAATCTCGTTTTCAACATTTATTTCGTACCTTTGCCTGATATTATTTTATAATTTGAACAAAGACAATTATGCAAAATAGAATAGACAAGTTCTTTTCTTCTGAAGATGCGGTTGCCGTTTTGCCCCTGATCGGTGGATTGGCATCTTCTGAGACTATATCCAAGATAGCTTCACTTGCTACTGCCGACTATGTGCTCCTTTCACAAAAGGAAACGCCCGTATCCATCGAGCCAGATGCCTTGCGAAGACTCGTTTCTGCTGCTGATAGTACAGGGGCGGCTATGGTTTATGCCGACCATTATACCGTTACGGATGGAAAAACGGAGAAGCATCCGGCAATAGACTATTTCGCCGGTTCCATTCGCGATGATTTCGACTTCGGACAGCTTCTTCTCATCCGCACTTCCCTACTCCATGAGTTTGTTGCTGCAGCCAAGACGGAATATAAGTTTGCAGCTCTATATGCCCTCCGTCTTTTCCTGTCGCGTAAAGGCGAGATATTCCACCTGAACGAGTATCTGTATCGTGAGGAGGAACTAGACACCCGAAAGAGTGGTGAGAAGCAGTTTGACTATGTAAACCCACGCAATCGTGAGGTGCAGATAGAAATGGAACGTGCTGCTACCGAGCATCTTGAGGCTATAGGTGCAAAGGTGGATACCTCAAAGCGCATTATACCTGATTTTGACGAACAGGAGTTTGATGTAGAGGCTTCGGTCATCATCCCAGTATTCAATCGCGCAAAGACGGTGGCAGATGCCGTGAAGAGTGCTTTGTCACAGACAGCAAAGTTCAAATATAATGTAATCGTTGTTGACAACCATTCAACCGATGGAACCACGGAGATTCTTAGCGAATTATCTTCAAATCCGCAGCTTGTGCATATCATTCCTGAGCGTACAGACCTCGGAATAGGCGGTTGCTGGAACCTTGCCGTGAACGATTCACGTTGTGGACGATTTGCCGTACAGCTTGATTCTGACGATTTGTATTCAAGTCCAAACACGCTTCAGAAGGTTGTTGATGCCTTCTATCAGCAGCAGGCGGCTATGGTTATAGGCGCATATCGTATGTGTGATTTCGACCTTAACACCTTACCTCCAGGCATTATTGACCACAAGGAATGGACCGATGAGAACGGGCCTAACAATGCGTTACGTATCAACGGATTAGGTGCGCCTCGTGCATTCTTTACTCCAATACTTCGCCACATAGGATTCCCTAACACGAGCTATGGCGAGGACTATGCCCTCGGACTTGCTTTTTCACGTAAATATCGCATAGGCCGTATCTATGACGAGTTGTACCTTTGCCGTCGCTGGGGAGGAAACTCAGATGCTGCCCTTTCCATCGACAGAATCAACGCGAACAACTTATATAAGGATAGATTGCGCACGATGGAGATTATAGCGCGTCAGGCCATGAATCAAGGCAAGGTGACGGATGCGGACAGCGCATTAAACCGTTTCTTCGAGCGACAACTTATAGTATGGAGCGATGCAGAGAAACGCTATAACGACCTGAGAAACGTTAAGGTGAAGGCGTTAGGTGATGAGAAGGTGCAGTTTAACCCTGCGAGAATGGTTTCAACGGGCGCAAAGATTGACAAGGCTTCGCTTGAGAAACGCCCTTGCTTCCTTTGTCGTGAGAATCGTCCAAAGCAGCAGATGGTACATACGATAAGGAACTCTCAGGGCGCACCTGTACTTGAGCTTCTCGTAAATCCGTTCCCTATCCTTCCGCAGCATTTCACGCTCCCAAGTACGGAGCACGAGCCACAGGCAATAATGGCACGCTATGGCGAGATACATCGTGTATTGACCAAATACCCGGAGTTGATGGTATTCTATAATGGTCCTAAGTGTGGAGCATCGGCTCCTGACCATCTTCATCTTCAGGCAGGAACATCAGGCATAGTGCCTTTGCAGACGCAATGGAAGCGCATATCGCATAACATCACCACGCTGTTCTCATTGTCGGAAACAGAGAGCATAAGCCTTGTGAGCGACTATGTATGTCCGGTTTTCGTGATAAGAAGCCAGAGTGTGGATGGCGACAAGAAATTATTCAAGAGATTCTATAAGGCATTTGCTTATCTTTCTCAGAATCAAGATAGTGAAGAGCCGATGATGAATATACTTGCTTGGCGTGAGGACAAGGATTTCGTATCAGTCATCATTCCTCGTGCAAAGCATCGTCCTGATTGCTATACAGCAGAGGGAAATGCCCAATTCATCGTTTCTCCCGGGGCATTGGATATGGCTGGACTTATCATAACTCCACGACAGGAGGACTTTGACCGTATGACGCAGGATATTGCCTACGGTATTCTTCAGGAAGTGGGTGTAACGGCTGATTTCGCAAAGAAACTTGCCGATGAAATCGCATCTCCTTCAACTGTCAATTCTCAATTGTCAATTGTCAATTCCAAGCAGCCAGAGGTTAAGGTTGGCATTATAAGTGCTACGAAGATAGAGTTCACGCTCAATACCCCATATACTGCCAAAGGCAAGGAAATAACAGGTTCGCAGGTTGTGGAATTCTCAGAGGGCGGCATACTATGGAATGGGAATCAGTATCAGCATCTTACCTTCCGCCCAACACCTAACACCCAACACCAAGCACCGAATTTCTCGATTTCCGACGTAATCATCGGTGTGAACTTCCATTGGGAACGTAAGCAGACACAGACTTTTGTCGGTACTCTGCGACTGGTTGTTGAAGAGGATAAGATATGTGCTATCAACGTGTTGCCTGTTGAGCGATACCTTGAAAGCGTCATTTCAAGCGAGATGTCGGCTACTTCAAGTCTGGAACTTCTCAAGGCACATGCGGTAATCTCACGCTCTTGGCTTCTTGCTCAAATAGAAAAGCGTAACAGGCTTCAGAAGTCAGCCAACTCTTTCTTCTCTTTCACAAAGAAGGATGATATGCTTATTCGCTGGTATGACCGAGAGGATCACACGATATTCGATGTTTGTGCCGATGACCATTGCCAACGCTATCAGGGCATTACACACGCGGCAAATCCGCATGTTATAGAGGCTGTAAAGGCCACTCGCGGACAGATTCTAACATATGGTGGTGAGATATGTGATACACGTTTCTCAAAGTGCTGTGGCGGTATTACGGAGGAATATCAGTATTGTTGGGAAGATACGCCTCTGCCCTACCTCAAGTCGGTTAAGGATCCATATTGCAACACTCAGGATGCGCACATTATTTCTCAGGTGCTCAACGACTACGATCAGGAGACGCACGATTTCTACACATGGAGAGTGGAATACTCACAGAGGGAAATCAGCGAACTCATCGCAGATAAGACAAAGATGGATTTCGGTGAAATCGTCAATTTAAAGGCTATTGAGCGTGGTCCGAGCGGTAGAATATCCTTGCTGAAGATCGTAGGTACGGAGCGCACGTTTACCATTGGTAAGGAACTTGAAATCCGTAAGACCTTATCTAAGTCTCATCTATATAGTTCTGCCTTCACACTTATGCGGCTTGATGCTGAAGGTAATCAGATTCCGGATATCGATAGTACCACCATTCCATCGCGCTTTATACTTGACGGACGTGGTTGGGGACATGGTGTAGGTCTCTGTCAGATTGGTGCAGCCGTTATGGGCGAGCAAGGCTTTATGTATAATGACATACTCTTGCACTACTATCAGAATGCTGAGATAAAGAAAGCATACTAAATGAATATTTCTAATTTTTAATTCCTCTTTAGCAATATGAAATCTCCTTGGTCATGGATTCCTTCCCTCTATTTTGCTGAGGGACTGCCATACGTAGCAGTGATGACAATATCGCTCATCCTCTACAAGCAACTCGGTCTTTCAAATGCCGATATAACTTTCTATACCTCATGGCTTTATCTCCCATGGGTTATAAAACCGCTTTGGAGTCCTTTTATCGACATCGTTAAGACAAAACGTTGGTGGATTACGACTATGCAGTTGCTTATAGGTGCTGCTTTCGGAGGTATTGCTTTCACCATTCCATCCGACTTCTGGTTGCAAGGCACGTTATGCTTCTTCTGGCTTATGGCTTTTGCAAGTGCCACGCACGATATTGCTGCCGATGGATTCTATATGCTTGGACTTGACCAACACGATCAGGCTTGGTTCGTGGGCATCAGAAGCACTTTCTATCGCTTTGCTACAATCTTCGGACAAGGTGTGCTGGTAATGATAGCCGGAAATCTTCAAGTGGTTTTCCGTAATTCCATCGCATTCTCATGGAGCCTTATGTTCTATGGAGTGGCCGGACTATTCATTGCTATTTGGCTATGGCATTCATATGTTTTGCCGCATCCATCGGAGGATGAGGAGAACACTCATGTAGAAGGTGAGGTTAAAACGGTATCTTCAAACAGCATTTTACGCGACCTACTGTTAACAATCAAGACATTCTTCAAGAAGGAACAGGTAGTTGCAGGCATTCTCTTCATGCTATTCTATCGTATGCCAGAGGGACTGTTGGCAAAGGTTTCATCGCTATTCCTTATTGACAATGTGCATAATGGAGGACTTGGTTTGTCACCGCAGGAAATAGGTCTGGTACAAGGCACCGTGGGTGTTATTGGTCTTACTCTCGGTGGTATTCTTGGTGGAATGTGTGCAGGTAAAGATGGACTCAAAAAATGGCTGTGGCCAATGGTATGCGCCATTACATTGCCCGACCTTGTGTATGTATACCTTGCCTTCGACCTTCCTGCAAACTTCATCATTGTAAACATCTGTGTATTTGTTGAACAGTTTGGCTATGGCTTCGGCTTTACCGCATATATGCTGTATCTCATTTATTATAGTCGTGGCAACTACAAGACATCGCATTATGCTCTCTGTACGGCTTTCATGGCTTTGTCTATGATGATTCCTGGCCTCTTTGCCGGTGCATTGCAGGAAGCTGTAGGCTATCAAATGTTCTTCCTTATAGTCATAGCATTCTGTAGCGTCACATTTGTCGTTACTTCCCTTCTCAAGATAGACCCGTCATTCGGCAAGAAGGGGCAAGCATAGCATTCGTATAATATATGATTAATCAAACAACCATTTGCGCCATAGCAACAGCACAGGGTGGTGCCATCGGTATTATCCGCGTTTCTGGTCCTGATTCCATATCTATTGTAGATTCCATTTTTCGTGGTCGTCGTTCTCTTATTGATGCCCCAGCTTACTCTCTCCATTACGGTACGATAGTAAACTCGGATGTCATTGTCGATCAGGTCCTCCTATCACTTTTCCGCGCCCCTCATTCATATACAGGCGAGGATAGCGTGGAGATCAGCGCCCACGGCTCTTCGTATATTCTCCAGACAATCTGCTCTCTCCTTATTCAACAAGGATGTCAGCCGGCAGCACCGGGAGAATACACTCAGCGCGCCTTCCTAAATGGAAAACTCGACCTCACGCAGGCAGAGGCTGTAGCCGACCTTATCGCCTCTCAGAATGCCTCTCAGCATCGTGTGGCTATGCAGCAGATGCGAGGTGGAATCTCCCAAAAACTCTCAGACCTTCGTGCCCAATTGCTAAAACTCACCTCCCTTCTCGAACTTGAACTCGATTTCTCCGAAGAAGATGTAGAATTTGCATCACGTGTAGCTCTCATCAATATAGCGCAAGAGGTACGCGATGAAATCACGCGTTTATCATCTTCATTCTCCACAGGAAATGCTATTAAGAACGGCATACCAGTCGCCATTATCGGTGCGCCAAACGTAGGTAAATCCACCCTTCTTAATGCCCTATTGCACGAGGATAAAGCTATTGTCTCTGATATTCAAGGCACTACACGCGACACAATCGAGGATTGTATCAATATCTCAGGCATTCTCTTCCGCATCATTGATACCGCTGGCATCCGTCATACGGAAGATACTATTGAGAAGATGGGCATAGAACGCTCCCGTAAGGCTGCAGAACGTGCGCAGATCATCATCCTCATGCGTGATAATGATACTGACTACCCTACCCTCGACCTTCGTGAAGACCAGACTGTTATCAAGGTGCACAACAAATCTGAGGATTTTCAGGCACTCACGGGAAAAGGCATGGATTGGCTAGAGCAGCAACTCCTCAACAGCGTACCCACCGCCAATGATGATGAAGTTCTTATCACCAACATCCGTCATAAGCAAGCCTTGGATATTTCCCTCCTCGATATCCAGCGCACCCTTGATGCCCTTGAGCAGAATCTCCCCGGCGACATAATTGCCGAAGACCTCCGCCAATGTCTTCATCATCTCGCACAAATCACAGGCGGTGCCATTGACACGGAAGAAGTTCTCGGAAATATCTTCAGTCATTTCTGCGTGGGAAAGTGAACCCACTGCAAAGAAAATTATAAAATCTGCAAATATACCGCTGTAAATCGCTTATTTTCAAGTGTTAAAGATTGTTCGGTT
>CADCHG010000076.1 GCA_902801155.1 uncultured Prevotellaceae bacterium
AAAACAAAAACACATAACAATAAACATAACAACAGAAAAAAATGTTTTACTTTGTTTTACGTGGTTTTAATTGGTTTTTCTAAATGGCGAAAGCAACTCGTTACTGCGTTTGGGAAATCATAGACAAATGGCGGTTATATCTATACAAAAGGGGAGAAAGGGAGAGGATTAATGGGCGATATGTTAATCTTTTATAACTATCGCGGAGGGGATTGAACTTTTTGATAGCAGTTTCGTCAAAAGACACAAAAACCGTATCAATTATTCAAAAAAATAAACATTAACGTATGAAAAAAATCTTTCTTTCATTGATGGCCCTCTCGAGTCTGACGGTGTCGGCTCAGTTTGGTGCTCCAAGAGAGAACCCAGTTGTTCCTTCTGTAGTAAAAGATGTGGTTGAGGACTTCAAGCCTGCAACTACTAACCAGGGCGACAAGAAGTACCCTATGGTGAACTCACAGCGTATGGTTCGCGCACAGATCTCAGCTCCTAAGGCTACTTTCGTAGGTCTTGACATCGACGGCAAGATCTATGAGATGACTAAGGACGACAAGGGTGTATGGACTGGAACATCAGCTCCTCAGGATGAGGGTTTCCACTACTATCAGCTTAACATAGACGGCGCTTCTGTGCCTGATCCAGGCAGCAAGTATTTCTATGGCGCAAGCCGTTGGGGAAGCGGTATCGACGTTCCTGCTGGCGATCAGGACTTCTACACATTGAAGAACGTGCCTCAGGGTTCAGTTAATGAGGTTTACTACTGGTCATCTGTGACTCAGAGCATGCGTCACGGATATATCTACCTGCCTAATGAGTATTACAAGAATCCCAACAAGAAGTACCCTGTGCTGTATCTTCAGCATGGTATGGGTGAGAACGAGACAGGCTGGAGCGCTCAGGGTAAGACAGGTATCATCATGGATAATCTGATTGCCGAGGGTAAGGCTGTGCCTTTCGTCATCTACATGGATAACGGTCTTGACGTTCGTCGTCCAGGCGATCCTGCTCCTGGTCAAGGCGGATTTGGCGGTTTCGGCGGTCCACGTCCTCAGGGTGCTCCTCAGGGTGCTCCTGGTCAGTTCCCACAGGGTCCTCGTCCACAGGGTGCTCCTGGACAGGGTGGTCCTCGTCCAAACTTCGCTGCATTCGGCGGTATGTTCAACGCTTTCCAGGAAGTTCTTATCAAGGATATCATCCCTATGGTAGAGAAGAACTACCGCGTTATTGCTGACACAGAGCATCGCGCTATGGCTGGTCTTTCAATGGGTGGTATGCAGACTCACGCCATCACACTTGCTAACCCAACAACATTCGCTTATGTAGGTATGTTCAGTAGCGGTTCTTTCAACGTAGATGAACTGAAGGATGCCAACGACTTCAAGAAGACCAACAAGGTGCTCTTCATGAGTGCCGGTGGTAAGGAGACAAGAATGGCTGAGGGTGACAACAGCGTAGGCAAGGCTGCTGAAAGCCTCAAGGCAATCGGCATCAACGCTCACAGCTATGTTTCTCCGGGAACAGCTCACGAGTGGCAGACATGGCGTCGCAGCCTCTATCAATTTGCCCAACTGATTTTCAAATAATAGATAATTTAGATAAACGTGCAGATCGTAATGATTTGCACGTTTTTTTATGGGGAGTTGCTTTCGCCATCTAAAAAAACAGAACAAAACCAATAAAAACATATAAAAACAAATTCAATAAACAAAACAACAAAAAAATGTTTTCTTTTGTTTTCCTTTGTTTTAATTGGTTTTTCAAAATGGCGAAAGCAACAAGACTGCGAGCGCCGAAGGTGCGATACCTAAAAGGGCAGTCCGATAGGGCTGTCAATGTGAATGGATGTGGGGAACGGAGCGCTGTAAGTGCGACACCTGAAAACTAAGACTATAGGTGTCGGTCCTTCAGACCTCAGATTACTATAATGCCCATAATATAACGGCTCTTACGAACCGCCCTTTTAGGTGTCGCACCTTCGGCGCTCAAATTACTACAAATAATCATCAGCATATCCGATAGCGCCCCGAAGGGGCAATAAGCTAATAGCCTAGGGCATCGCCCTAGGAAAATGGTAGTAGGTAATTTCGCCCTGTAGGGGCAAAAGAATTAATCATATTAGAGCTTTTGCCCTTACAGGGCGTTAGCTCCCCCACCCTAATTTCCCCAGGGTGTTACCCTGGGCTATGAGCTTGTTGGGCTTTCAGCCCGCCTATCGTGTTAATGCGAACAATAATAAACCTGAACAAAAATGATAATAAACGCACGTCAGCCTTGTCTTTAATCATTTTTTCCGAGAGAATTATCCACATTTCTATATATAAAGGCATGAAGTCTCGAAAAAAATGTATATATTTGCAGACATAATAAAGATATGCGAGGATAATTATTCACACAATACATTCATTTTATGGAAAAGGATAGAGTACAAGGAGCCGTAGAATGCTTTATGCAAGGCTACGGCTGTTCACAGGCTGTAGTGGCTGCATTTGCAGATATGTACGGCCTTGACGATACTATGGCCAAGCGTATCAGCGCGGGGTTCGGAGGTGGCGTAGGCAGGATGCGCATGATGTGCGGCGCAGCTTCCGCCCTCGTTACCCTTGCAGGCTTGGAGAAAGGTCAGACAGAAGGTAACGACCGCGAGGGTAAGGCAGAATGCTATAAGCTTGTGCAGGAACTGATGGCTAAGTTCAAGGAAAAGAACGGTAGTCTTATCTGCGCGGAACTGCTCGGCATGAACGGCTGCAAGGTGGTGACAGACACCAATATACCAGATGAGCGTAATGCCGAATATTATAAGAAGCGTCCATGTGTGAAGAAGGTTGAGAGTGCAGCGAGAATTTTTGCAGAATATCTTAAGGAATGCCACACTTCGTAGCTTTATTCGTAGTCCTGATATGGGGCACAACATTCGTTAGTAGCAAGATACTGTTGAACAGCGGGTTATTGCCTGCTGATATATTCTTCGTGCGCTTTGTAATAGCATATTGCTGTATGCTATGCATTTCGCACAAGAGGCTGTTTGCCAATTCCTTAGCCGACGAGCTTACTCTCATGGGACTTGGCATGATGGGCGGCTCTATCTATTTCCTTGTGGAGAACATGGCCCTACTCCACTCTACTTCCTCTAACGTGAGCATTCTCGTTAGTACCACACCCTTGGTAACGGCTATGCTTCTTGCTATTTTCTACAAGAGCGAGCGAATGAGCGCAAGGCAGATTTTCGGCTCTGTAATAGCATTTATCGGCGTTGTATTGGTGGTGCTCAACGGTCAATTTATCCTGCATCTCAATCCTCTTGGCGATGCCCTCGCACTCGGAGCATCCTTCACATGGGGTTTCTACTCGCTCTTCATGCGTAGGATAATGGGCAGATACTCAGCCGATTTCATCACGAGGAAGGTGTTCTTCTACGGTTTGGTGACGATAATGCCGTATTTTGCCTTCGTGCATCCGCTTGACATCGACCTCTTGACATCAGGAAACATGACGGTATGGGGTATTCTGCTATTCCTCGGATTCGTGGCTTCCACAGGCGGCTATCTGCTCTGGAACTGGGTGATGCGAAACTTAGGAGCCATGAAATCAACTAATTACATATACCTCCAACCTCTTATTTCAATGTTGGCAGGATATGTGATTTTGAGAGAACGCATCACATTCATGGCAATAGCCGGAGCGGTGATTCTAATAACAGGAACGATACTCGCTGTGAGAAAAAAACGCTCAAAAACTTGATAATATCATTTCTTTTTTGTATTTTTGCACCCAGATTTTAGAAAAATAGAATAAGGGATAAGGAATAGGGAATAAAGAATAAGGTTTGATAGTAATAAACTTTCATCCTTAATCCCTCATCCTTAATCTTTCATCAAGATACAAAAACGATGAAATATTCAAGACTCTATATAGTTATTATTTCTCTCTTCCTTGGGGTATTAACGTCTCAGGCACAACGCCCTAAGGTTCCTGTAAAAGCGGCTCCAAAGGTTGCTAAGCCAGCACCTGTGGTTCCTACGGCAGAGGATCTGAACTTTGCAAAACTCCTGCCTTCAACGGCAAAGGTGATGTTCATCGATTCTTTGGTTACAAACGAGGATGACTTCCTACAGCATATCCCCCTATCCTCTTCATGCGGAAAAATAAGCATCAAGAAGAGCAAGAAAGGAAAAGGGAACGACTATTTCTACACAAACGAGTTTGAGGACAAGAGGTTCTCATCCATACTGCAGGATTCCGTTCACGTGCTTTTGGTTGAGGAACGACTTGGCAAGAAATGGGATGCCGCAAAGGGTATTACGCTTGAGGGCGTGGAGGATATTATCTGCCCATATATGATGCCTGATGGCGTTACCCTCTACTTCGCAGCAAAGGGAGGTGAGGATTCCATGGGCAAGTATGACATCTATTACACGATATATGATAGCGACAGCCACTCTTTCTACAAGCCACAGAGCCTCGGTTTGCCGTTCAACTCATTCGGAGATGAGACATATTATATAATAGATGACTTCAACGACCTCGGCTATCTCGTTTCAAACCGCCGTCAGCCTGAGGGCAAGACATGCGTGTATGTCTTCCAGCCAACAGAGACACGTGAGACATACGACGAGGATATGCCGGAGATAGAGCTTGACCGTCTGGCACGTCTGAAAGATATCAAAGACTCTCAGAAGGACAAAGAGGTTCTGGCATCAGCACAATCACGTCTTTCTGCAGCCCGTCAGAATAAGGTTGCGAAGAAAGAACACAGCTTTGAGTTCGTCATCAACGAGAAATTTGTATATCATGAAATCTCGGATTTCCGCAGTAGCGTGAACAAGAGCCAGTTCCCTACCTATCTCAATATGAAGAGTAGCTTAGAGACAAGGGAGAAGCAGCTGGAAGAGATGCGTACCAGATATCACAACGGCAGCAAGAATCTTGCCAGCGCCATCGCCGATATGGAAATCGAGGTCTTCAACGAGCGCCAGAAACTCATCCTTACTGAGAAGCAGATAAGGAATACTGAGATTGAGGCGATAGGGAAATAAAAGCCCTACCTGCCCCTCACCTGCCCTACGGGCATCCTCTCCCCAAGGGGCGAGGTTAAAGTTAGTTTTTTCAATCACGCTCCTTGAACGTACAAAAGTAATTTCCACCTCGCCCCTTGGGGAGAGGGTGTCCGCAGGACGGGTGAGGGGCTTCTTTTATCTTTTATTCTACTATTATGTACCCACCTTCAGAACTTATCATCAATGAAGACGGCAGTTGTTTCCATCTTCATCTGAAGCCGGAGAATCTGGCTGACAAAGTAATACTCGTTGGCGACCCTGAGAGGGTTTCTACGATTGGAAAATTGTTTGATTCCATTGAAATAGAGGTTTCAAACCGCGAGTTTCATACCATTACAGGAACTTACCAAGGTAAGAGAATAACGGTGCAGTCAACTGGTATCGGTTGTGATAATATAGATATCGTGCTTACCGAACTCGATTCTCTTGCAAACATCAACTACGACACGCGCGAGGATAACCCTAAGCATCGCACTCTCGATATCGTGCGCATAGGAACATGCGGAGGTCTGCAACCAGACACACCTATCGGCACACCTATTATATCTGTAAAGAGCATCGGTTTCGACGGTCTGCTGAACTATTACGCAGATCGCGACAAGGTTTGTGACCTCAAACTGGAAGAGGCTTTCCGCAAGCACATGAACTGGTCGGAGAAGAAAGGTGCCCCATACGTTGCCGTAGCTGATGACGAACTGAGCAGACGAATCGGCGGTACAGATATGCACAGAGGCATAACAGCATCATGTGGCGGTTTCTATGGTCCTCAGGGCAGACAGATACGCCTGAAGATACAAGACCCGGATCAGAACCAGAAGGTAGAGTCATTCTCATATACCTCTCCTGAAAATGGCGAGACTTTGAAGATATGCAACTTCGAGATGGAATCATCAGCCGTAGCAGGTATGTCGGCAATGCTCGGACACAGGGCTACAACCTGTTGTATGGTTATTGCCAACCGATATGACAAGGAAATGAACACGACATATAAAAACACGATGGAAAATATCCTAAAAACAGTCTTAGACCGCATTTAAGGATGATATATGTCAATTTGTAAGCAAAAACCGCCTATTTTCGGGCATTTTAACTGATTTAGAGCAAGAAAAGGCCAAAAATACGGTTTTCTTGACATAGATTTGTTATTTGCCCATTTTTACCATAAATTTCAAAAATTATTTGTGTGCCCACACAATTTGTTGTACCTTTGCATCAGAAATCAGAAACAAGCACTAAAACAAGTGCAAATTTACTGAAGACAAGATAGTATTTATATAAAGGATAACATTTTAAAATTAAAGAAAGGAAACACATTATGACAACATTTATGGTAATGACAAGCGCAGTTTATGTAGCAGCATTGTTCAGCATTTACATGGTTGTTAAGACTCTTAACGGTATGAGAGGTTAATCCTCCCAACCGCATAGAGGAAAAACACAAAGCTTAGAAATCAGTTTAAAACAACATTAAAAAGGGCGACAGTATTCTTACTGCCGCCCTTCCCTTTTTTATCAGGTTGTGCTCAAAGAGCCCTTAATCTATTAACTTTCCTGCTGTGCCTGTTGCGGACGCTTGCGTTGCGGACGTCTTCTCTGCGGACGCTTGCGCTGCTGAGTTGGCTGCTCTGCAGCTTCCGTAGGCTCCTGGGATTCTGCATTTGCAGGAGTATCGGGCATTTCAGGAGTATTAGGGATATCGGTCACGATA
>CADCHG010000077.1 GCA_902801155.1 uncultured Prevotellaceae bacterium
ACACATCAAAAATCCGTTGAGCGAGCCACCAAAGAACTCAAACTCTTTTGTCTTGTTTTCTTCCATATAGTAATCTAAATTTTTATAGTTGTATAATGATATCACTTTGATATCACTTTGCAAAGGTATTTATTTTGTTTGAAAGCACCAAATTTCCGCGAAAGAATTAACAGTAGTTAACCATTGACGACGTTTCAACAAGGCTCTTACTTCGTTATGACAAGGTTAGAAGGAACAAGGGAGTTACTACGGACTTACAACGGAACCACAACGGAGTTACCTGCTGTTACGACTGGTATAAGACTTGATTTTTCTAAAGACATCGCGTGTTTTTCACACTTCTTTACATTAAATAATGTGGAAAATGATGAAATGTCATTTTTTTTTGCTACCTTTGCGCTCGAAAATTTGAAACGTGCGCCAGCTAAGGCTGACACGCACTATTTTATTCGCCGTGTGGCTCATCAAGCTGCGCAAGTCATCGCGCGAGGATGCTTCGCACGTTGCACCCGATTTTTCAAGACTATAAATGAACAACGAGATATTTATGACTGGAGGCAACCAGGGAACAGGATTTCAGATGGTTGCCGATTTTGATGGGGATATTGATTCACTCTTTGAGGTAAGCCATGATGGCGAGATGCCAATCATTGCTACCCGCAATATTGTATTGCATCCGGGCGTACTGACCCCGATAATGGTCACAAGGGAATCAACTCTGGCATTGGTTAAAAGGCTCAAGAAGAAGCCCGATCTGGCATTTGCTGTCATTTGCCAGAAAGACCCGAATGTTGACGAACCTGAACTGGAGGACTTGTACGAGTATGGAGTATTCGGCAAGCTCGTCAAGATATTCGACATTCCGGGAATGGGCAGCAACGTGACCATCGTTATTCAGGCACTCTCAAGATGTCATCTTGAAAGCATCACGAAGAAGACTCCTTTCCTCATGGGCGAGCTCACAACAGCAAAGGAGCAGATGCCGGAGAAGAACGACACCGAGTACAAGATGGCTATTGACGACGTGAAGAAGAAGGCCTTGGAATACGTTCAGAACAACGAGGACCTGCCAAACGAGGCTCAGTTTGCCGTGACAAACATATCAAACGAGATTCTGTGCATCAACTTCATGTGCACAAACCTGCCTTTCTCCATCGACGAAAAGGCAAAGCTTCTTGGTATGCCTTCCATGAAGCTACGTGCATTCCAGTTGCTTGGCTTACTCAATCGCGAACTGCAACTGCTTGAGCTGAAGAACAGCATACGCCATCGCACAGAGGAGAAGATCAACGAGGAGCAGAAGGAATACTTCCTGCGACAGCAGATAAAGAACATACGCAAGGAACTTGGAGGAGACGGTCAGAGCGCAGAGCGCAAGAAACTGATGCGTCAGGCAGCAGAAAAGATATGGAGCAACGAGACAAAAACGGCTTTTGAGGAAGAGCTCAACAAACTTGACGCCATTCAGCCGCAGAGTCCTGACTACAACATACAGCTCACTTATCTTCAGCAGATTCTCGCCTTGCCTTGGGATTACCGTACAGAGGACAATCTCAATCTCGCACGTGCAGAGAAGAAACTCGACCAAGACCATTATGGTATGGAGAAGGTCAAAGAGCGCATACTTGAATACATATCAGTTTTGAAGCTCAGAGGCAATCTGAAATCGCCGATTCTCTGTCTCTACGGCCCTCCGGGAGTGGGTAAGACGAGTCTCGGAAAGAGTATTGCTGATTCTCTTCAGCGTAAGTATGTCAGGATTTCGCTTGGCGGTCTTCATGACGAGTCAGAGATTCGCGGCCATCGTAAGACATACATCGGAGCTATGCCTGGCCGTATCATCAAAGGCATCCAGAAAGCTGGAAGTTCAAATCCGGTGTTTATTCTCGACGAGATAGACAAGGTAACGCAGAACACCCATCAGGGAGATCCGGCATCAGCCTTGCTTGAGGTTCTCGACCCGGAGCAGAACAACGCTTTCCACGACAACTATCTTGATATGGACTATGACCTCTCAAACGTGATGTTCATAGCAACAGCCAACGATATCAGTAACATACCGGGACCTTTGCGTGACCGTATGGAGATGATTGAGGTCAGCGGATATATCACCGAGGAAAAGATAGAGATAGCAAAACGTCACCTTGTAAAGAAGGAGATTGAGGCTAACGGTCTGCCAAAGGGTGCGCTGAAGTTCAAGAAATCGGCTATCGAGATGATTATTGAGCGCTACACACGCGAAAGTGGCGTGCGTCAATTGGAAAAGCAGATTGGCAAGCTCATGCGTAAGATTGCCTATAAATATGCCAAGGACGAGGAATATCCTATGGGACAGATTGACGAAGAGAAGGTTGTGGAATTGCTTGGCAATCCGCCTTTCTATCGTGATATCTATCAGGGAAATGACTATGCAGGTGTAGTTACAGGATTGGCTTGGACAAGTGTAGGTGGTGAGATTCTCTTCATCGAGACATCGCTCTCAAAAGGCAAGGCAGGCAAACTGACCTTGACGGGTAATCTTGGAGACGTGATGAAGGAGAGTGCCACTATCGCACTTGAATATGTGAAGTCTCATGCCGATACCCTGAATATCGACTACAGAATATTCGACAATTGGAATATCCATATCCACGTTCCAGAGGGCGCAACGCCAAAGGACGGTCCTTCTGCGGGTATCACAATCGCAACATCCATAGCTTCAGCCCTTACCCAGCGCAAGGTTCGCAAGAACATAGCTATGACAGGCGAGATAACACTTCGCGGAAAGGTTTTGCCAGTAGGCGGCATCAAGGAGAAGATTCTTGCCGCAAAGCGTGCAGGCATTACCGACATCATGCTCTGCGAGGCCAACGAGAAGGATATCAATGAGATTCCTGAGATTTATCGCAAGGGTGTGAATTTCCATTATGTCAAGGATGTTCAGGACGTTTGGGCATACGCCTTGACCGATGAGAAAGTAAAAGATGCCATAGACCTGACTATCACAGAAGAAAAAGAACCGAAGAAAGAATAATGACATTCGAATTACAACATACAGATCCATATTCAGATGCCCGAGCAGGTATCATCACAACCGACCACGGACAGATAAAGACCCCTATCTTTATGCCTGTGGGAACTGTAGGATCTGTAAAGGCAGTTCATTTTGAGGAACTTCGCAAGCAGGTTCTTGCCCAGATAATTCTCGGCAACACATATCATTTATATCTTCGTCCGGGACTTGACATCCTCAAGAAAGCAGGCGGTCTGCATAAGTTCATAGGATGGGAGCGCCCAATTCTTACAGATAGCGGCGGTTTTCAGGTATTCTCTCTTACAGGCATCCGAAAGCTCAAGGAGGAAGGTTGCGAGTTCCGTTCACATATTGACGGAAGCAAGCATTTCTTCACCCCAGAGAACGTGATGGACACAGAGCGCGTGATCGGCGCTGATATAATGATGGCATTCGACGAATGTGCTCCGGGCGAGGCAGATTTCAACTATGCCAAGAAATCTATGCAGATGACTCACAGGTGGCTGGATCGCTGTTGGAAACGTTTCAACGAGACAGAACCCCTCTATGGATATAATCAGACCTTGATGCCAATTGTTCAGGGATGCAAATATCCTGAGCTTCGCAGGGAATCAGCAAAATACATCTCAGACAAGGGAGCAGATGCAAATGCAATAGGCGGTCTTGCTGTTGGCGAGCCTACGGAGGTGATGTACGAGATGATTGAGGTTGTGAACGAGATTCTTCCAAAGGACAAGCCCCGATACCTTATGGGCGTGGGTACTCCTTGGAATATCCTTGAGGCTATTGAGCGTGGCGTGGATATGTTCGATTGCGTTATGCCAACTCGTAATGGTCGAAATGCCCTTCTCTTCACATACGAAGGCACGATGAATATGCGCAACAAGAAATGGGAAGACGATTTCACGCCGATCGACACAGAGGGTTGCGATATTGATGTCGTGACAACAAAGGCATATCTCCACCATTTGTTCAAGGCACAGGAGTATCTCGCGCTTCAGATTGCCAGTATACATAATCTGGCATTCTACCTACGTCTCGTAACAGATGCGAGGAAGCATATCGAACAGGGCGATTTCACGAAGTGGAAGAACTCTGTGGTTGAGAATATGATGAGAAGAAGATAATAGCCCCTCACCCACCCCTACGGGGTACCCTCTCCCCAAGGGACGAGGAAGAAATTAGTACTTTTAACTATAAGGGCAATTAAAAATCGCCCCCCAACAATCCTACAAATGTAACTTTTCCTCGCCCCTTGGGGAGAGGATGTCCGCAGGACAGGTGAGGGGCCGCAAAAGAAGATGAATTTAAGAAGAATAAAGCGAAAGATAAAAGGCTCATGGATATTCCGTTGCCTAAAGATGCTTGTCCTTTGGATAAAGCAATTATGGCACTATGTCTGCTGGCCTTTTGCCTGGCTCAAGGAATTTGCGACCGTAAAGCATCCGAAGATATGGTACGGCTTTACGAGGATGCTTCCCGGGCGACTTGACCGATACATCATTGGCAAGTTCATCGGCACATACTTCTTTGCCATATTGCTCATCATATCAATATCTATTGTATTTGATGTAAACGAGAACCTATCGAAGTTCACGGAATATCACGCTCCTTTGAAGGCAATAGTCTTTGACTACTACATGAACTTCGTGCCATATTTTGCAAACCTCTTCTCTCCTCTGTTCGTCTTCATTGCCGTTATATTCTTTACCTCAAAGATGGCGGGAAACTCGGAGATTATCGCGATAATGGCAGCTGGAGTCAGTTTCAAGCGATTGATGCGCCCATATATGCTTTCATGTGTTCTGATATCCATAATGTCATACTATCTAAGCGCGTATGTCATTCCACACGGAACGGTCATAAGGCAGAACTTCGAGTCGCTCTATAAGAACAACAAGAAGAACACATCTGCAGATAATGTTCAGTTGCAGGTAAGTCCGGGAGTGATTGCCTACATACAGCATTACGACAATAAGATGAAGCGCGGCTATGGCTTTTGTCTGGATAAGTTTGAAAACAAGAAACTCATCTCACACATGACGGCTATAGAAATTCAGTACGACACCATAGCCGATGAGAAATATCACTGGAAGGCTTACAACTGGAAGATTCGCGAGATGCGAAGCATGAAGGAAAAGATAACGAGTGGACTGAATCTTGACACGCTCATAACGATGGAGCCAACAGACCTCGTTTACAGCAAGGGACAGCAAGAGACATTCACCTCACCTGAACTGAAAGAACACATCTCAAAGCAGATAGACAGAGGTTCGGCAAATGTGGTACGCTATCAGGTTGAGTATCATAAACGTATAGCCTCTTCCTTTGCATCGTTCATTCTCACGATAATAGGCCTAAGTCTTTCCTCACGTAAGCGCAAGGGAGGTATGGGCATGTATTTAGGTATCGGTCTAGCTCTCAGCTTTATATACATCATGCTCCAGACCATATCATCAACATTCGCAATAAATGCCGGCACGCCAGCGCCGTTGGCTGCCTGGGCACCAAATATAATATTTGCCTTCGTTGCATACTTCTGCTATCGCAAGGCTCCGAATTAAGACTATGTATTTCGACGAAACAGAATTAAACGACAACATTCTTGATGCCCTGTACGACATGCACTTTGACGAGTGTACGCCCATTCAGGCACAAACCATCTCTCCTATACTCCAAGGACGCGACATCCTCGGTGTGGCTCAGACTGGCACAGGAAAGACGGCTGCATATCTGTTGCCCGTCCTATCCCTTCTTGATGACGGACTTGATCCACACGACCATCCATTCCCTGAGGATTCAATCAATTGTCTAATCATGAGTCCTACTCGTGAACTGGCTCAGCAGATAGATCAGGCAATGGAAGGATTCAGTTATTACCTCGACGGTATTTCAAGTGTGGCCGTCTATGGAGGAAACGATGGTAACAGATACGACCAGGAACTGAAGTCGCTCAAGCAGGGAGCACCTGTTGTTATTGCAACACCAGGCCGATTCATATCCCACATGCAGATGGGGAATGTGGATCTCTCACGCGTTTCATTCTTCATCCTTGACGAAGCAGACAGAATGCTTGATATGGGTTTCTCTGACGATATCATAAGTATCGCCAAGGAACTTCCGCCTACGGTACAGACCATCATGTTCTCCGCAACAATGCCTGAGAAGATTGAGAATCTTGCAAAGACTCTTCTCAAGAATCCTGTTCAGGTTAAGATTGCTGTAAGCAAGCCTGCCGAAAAGATTCAACAGTCAGCATTCGTTTGCTATCAGCCACAGAAAAATGCCATTCTGAAGTCAATATTCAAGGCTGGCAATCTGAAGCGCGTCATCATATTCTC
>CADCHG010000078.1 GCA_902801155.1 uncultured Prevotellaceae bacterium
CATTATATACCTTGAATGCCGCCCCCGTAATCTTGTACGCCTCTTCCTTATAAACAATCATATTCGTTAGATTCGAGCAATTCGTGTTCGTTAAAACTTGCGCCAAACCATTTTATTCACTACCCCGACATAGCTCTGAATGATACGCACCACCTTAGTGCTTACATTTTCATCTACATAGTCAGGCACGGGAATACCATGATTGCCGTCCTTGATAAGGCTTACAGCCACATCAACGCTCTGGAGCAAGCCAACAGTATCAATACCGCTCAATACAAAGCAACCCTTGTCCAATGCTTCTGGACGCTCCGTTGATGTACGAATGCAGACAGCAGGGAACGGATGGCCTACACTGGTAAAGAAACTGCTCTCTTCGGGAAGTGTGCCAGAGTCAGACACAACGCAGAAAGCATTCATCTGAAGGCAATTGTAATCGTGGAATCCCAGAGGCTCATGCTGAATGACGCGTTTGTCCAACTGGAAACCACTTGCTTCAAGACGTTTGCGGCTTCTTGGGTGGCAACTATAGAGGATTGGCATATCATACTTCTCCGCCATCTTATTAATGGCTGTGAAGAGGCTCATGAAGTTCTTCTCGGTATCAATATTCTCTTCTCTATGGGCAGAAAGAAGGATATACTTACCCTTTTCCAGTCCCAACTTCTTATGAATATCACTGGCCTCAATTTCCGCAAGGTTGTTATGTAGAACTTCTGCCATAGGGCTACCTGTAACGTAGGTACGCTCCTTAGGAAGTCCAGTGTCGGCAAGATAGCGTCTTGCGTGCTCGCTATAGGCCATGTTCACATCGCTAATGATGTCCACAATTCTGCGGTTGGTCTCCTCGGGCAGACATTCGTCCTTACAGCGGTTGCCAGCCTCCATGTGGAAGATGGGGATATGTAGGCGCTTGGCACCTATCACACTCAAGCAGCTGTTGGTATCACCAAGCACCAGAACGGCATCAGGTTTTGTTTCCACCATCAGTTTGTAGCTCTTGTCGATGATGTTGCCCATCGTGGCACCGAGGTCATCACCTACGGCATCCATATAGACATCGGGGTCTTTCAGCTTGAGGTCCTTGAAGAAGACCCCGTTCAGGTTATAGTCATAGTTCTGACCAGTATGGGCCAACAGACAGTCGAAGTACTGACGACACTTGTTAATCACTGAGGCAAGGCGGATGATTTCCGGCCTTGTGCCTACTATGATGAGAAGTTTCAGCTTCCCGTTATTTTTAAATGCTGCCATAGCGCTTATTTTACAATGTTTGGAATACCATTGAGCTCGTTCTGTATGTACTCAAGGCTAGCTATCTTTGCTTTTGTTTCTTCTACTGTTAAGAGTTTCGTATTATGCGAATTAAACTCGGTTAATTGTACACGATGAGTATCGCCATCTTTGAAGTATTTATCATAGTTCAAATCGCGGTTATCAGCTGGGACCCTATAGAAATCACCCATATCCTCGGCCTTCGAGCATTCTTCATTGGTCAACAGGGTTTCGTACATCTTCTCGCCATGGCGTATTCCAATAACCTTAATCTCTGGCTCAGCAGGTGCTTGATGTTTAAAGAGTTCAACGACAGCCTCAGCCTGGGTCTGAATAGTGCAAGCGGGAGCTTTCTGAACCAGGATGTCTCCATTATGTCCATGCTCAAAAGCAAAGAGGACCAAATCCACAGCTTCTTCAAGAGACATGATAAAACGGGTCATCGTCGGTTCTGTTAACGTGATAGGGTTTCCCTTTCGAATCTGGTCAATCCACAAAGGAATCACAGAGCCACGGCTGCACATGACGTTACCGTAACGCGTGCAGCAAATCTTGGTGTCTCCTGAATAACGACTCTTTGCTACTGCAACTTTTTCTTCAATCGCCTTGGTGATACCCATAGCATTGATAGGGTAGGCAGCCTTGTCGGTCGAGAGGCAGATAATGCACTTAACCCCCGCATCTATGGCAGAATCTAGAACATTATCAGTACCTATCACGTTTGTTTTTACTGCCTCCATGGGGAAGAACTCACAGCTGGGCACCTGCTTCAGTGCAGCGGCATGGAACACGTAGTCCACGCCCTTCATAGCATACTTCAAAGTGCTCTTGTTGCGCACATCACCAATGTAGAATTTAATCTTGTTGGCGACCTCCGGCATACGCGCCTGGAAATCGTGGCGCATGTCGTCCTGTTTTTTCTCGTCGCGTGAGAAAACACGAATTTCTCCTATGTCCGTACGGAGAAAGCGATTCAACACTGCATTACCAAAACTACCTGTGCCTCCAGTGATAAGGAGGACTTTGTCTTTAAATACTGACATAATATATTTATTAATGAATTTTTCTATATGATAAGAGCCACGATGTGGCGGCGAAAGGCGAAGGGCTGCCACCAGACTGCGCGTAAAGACCGTAAGATGTATGATGTAAGAAGGAAGATGTAAGATGTATTTCTTTATCTTTCAGTCCTATCATATATCTCTGCCTAAGCCGCAATGATTATTATTGTTTTACTATCATCTTCACAAGATGTTTCAGCATCTCATTAGCCAAATCTTGGTCAACCTTCATCTTTTGATTCTGGAGAGCCGTCAGCATCTGGCTTATCTGATTGGCATAGTTTGCTTCGCCAGGAGTGAGATAGCCTCTATTCTGATACACCTGAAAGAGATAATTGTACGCAGCACTCGTCTGTTGCCACAGCCCTGCAAGCTGCATCTCCTTCCCCACCTTATCTAATATAGACCAGCGAGAATAGGCCTCATCAAACTGCTCAAAAATGTTATTCATCTTGTTCTATCAATGTATGATGGCATCCCGTAATCCTCACAGCACTCGCTCTGCAGGATTTCCTTATGTCCCTCTTCCAACAATCGTTGTGATTCAGAATCTATATTATGTTCCTGTATAGCCTCGTATATCCCTTGCATCGTATACTCAGGACTATACATGTCATCGAAGTAACAATAGTGCTCATCCTTTACAAAATGCTCGCACATCGACTTAAGCAACTGGAGGTACATCGTTACTGCATGCTTATAAAGCCCTGCATCAAGTGCTTCCTTGATTAAATCTGCCTCGGCACTCATCAGGCTTGCAATTCCATCGCAGTCCTGATCAATGTTGTCGGGATTAAATATCGCTTCGTAACGTGGATTGAGTTGGATCATTTTCTTCTATTTTTAGAGAAATCTTTCAAAGATTTCATATTTCTTGTTATTGGGTCATAAATAAAATAGCCCAATGATGCATGATACAAATAAGGATATACCTCTCTACTACTACCATTCAGCTTCCTGTAAAAACAAGTACCTTACTCAACCGTTATCGTTCGCGAAACATTAATATATTTTTGAAAAACCTCAATAAGTCACCTTCGAAATAAATTATTTCTATTACGCTTAATGTGTTATCGAAATGTTTTATTACCTTTTCAGCGTATTAGTGGCAATAATAGCAAAAATGCTCGAAATAAAATATGAATGTTAAAAAACAAGAAATTTTTGAATACGAATATTCAGAAGTCCAGAAATCGCGGATTTCAGCACGATTTTCTTGGTTCGGCATCCCTATATTCTCCTTTTCGTGGCTCAGAGAGGTGCTAAAAAATCACTCCTGGAGACAATACAACCCATTAGTGTCCTCTAATAGCAGTCTGGAAGAGTAACATACCGCAAAATCTGTATCTATTTTGTGATTTCGTTACTTGAATCGTTTCCCCCTTATTCTGTTTTACAACCTCGTTTTCAGATAGTTAAGCAGCCATCAAGCTGCTTGAAAAGTTTGAAATTCGCATTCCATCGATTTCTAGTTCCAGGTTCCAGGTTCAAAGTTTCAGGTTCAAGGCGGCTGATGTCGTAGCCGGCGGCACGGAGGATCTTCTCTTGTTCTGTGGCCAGTGCGGGGTCGTTCTTGAGCTTATCCACCACCATGTGGAGGGCATCAATGACGGTGTTACCAGTCACAAAGATCTGGCCGTGGGCCTTTTCTTCCTGCAGGTTTTTCTCACTGAGAGGCGTAGGGGCAAAATTATACGTGGCGATGCGCCCAGTAATCTGGCGGTTCATCTCCTCGGGCCAGGGGCTGTAGATATTGTGGGTTCTTAGGCCAGCCTCCACGTGACCAACGGGAATCTGCTGGTAGAAGGCAGCAAGGGCAGCAGCAGTGGAAGTGGTGGTGTCACCATGTACCAGCACCACATCAGGCTTGCACTCCTTGAACACGTCACGCATACCCGTGAGCACACGTGCAGTAACATCATAGAGATCCTGCCCCTGCTTCATGATGTTCAGGTCGTAGTCGGGCTTCACATCGAAGATGGTGAGTACCTGGTCCAACATCTCACGGTGCTGGCCCGTAACGCATACTATCGTCTCAAAATCCTCAGGGTGCTTCTGGAACTCCTTCACCAGCGGGCACATCTTGATAGCCTCGGGACGTGTCCCGAAAACTAACATTACTTTCTTCATACTTGTCGTTATTATTTATTTCGTTATGGTCACACAGATAGCACAGATTACACGGATTAGTGCATAGTACATCGTGTGAAGATAATTATAGACCTGAGAATGGTGAGTGACTTCAACCGCTCACCACCTTCAGTACCATGATTATCTTTCCAAAGCATACGTTGTTTGCTTTGTGGATTTGTTAACCCACACTATAAACTTTACACTGCGCTCGGAGAGCGTCACTGACTATAAACTTTAAACTTTACACTATAAACTTTACACTGCGCTCGTAGAGCGATTGGCGTACATTGTCTCATAGTAGGTTTGATAGTCTCCTGAGGTGATATTATCAAGCCATTCCTGGTTGTCCAGGTACCACTTTACCGTTTTTTCGATGCCTTCCTCGAACTGGAGGCTGGGTTCCCAGCCCAGCTCGCGCTGCAGCTTGCGGCTGTCGATGGCGTAGCGCAGGTCGTGACCGGCACGGTCCGTGACATAGGTGATGAGGCCCATGTCAGGATAGGTTTCAATGGTTTCACCGGTTTCAGAAGTTTCAAGTTTCACTCGGCCAAGGGCTTTATCTACGGTCTGGATAAGGACCTTGATGA
>CADCHG010000079.1 GCA_902801155.1 uncultured Prevotellaceae bacterium
CAGACCTCATACCCCCTATATCGACAAATATAACAGCCCTAACGGACTGCCCTATTAGGTATCGCTCCTTCAGAGCTCTTTCAACCACATGATAGTCAATAATATACAACTGAATAAATTCGTCGAACTCACGTTATTTTAACATCATACTACTCATACCTCGGCTGAAGGCTCAACCGATATTCACTTGGTGACTGTCCCAGATGCTTGGTGCAGTAACGGCTGAAATACGATAGGGAGGTGAAATTCATCAGTTCGGCTATCTGGGTGAGTGACAGGCGTTCATCATTCAGATAGTCTTTCAGTATTGGTATAGTGTGGCGGTCGATATAAGAGGTTACGCTATGTCCCGTCATGCGCTTGATAGTGGCAGAAAGGTACTTGGGCGATACGTTCAGCCGCTCTGCATAGTAGCTCACATCGCGCTCCTTGCGGCAGATACCAGTAGAGAGAATAGCCATAAGCTGTTTCACGATATATGCCGTACGGTCGGTATGGCTATCGGTTGTTTCACGTTGGGCATGAGCTTCGAAGATGTCGTATATCATTGTAAGGCAGAGACTTCCCATCAGTTCTCGGTAGAACTGCAAATGATGGTCAGCCATACGGTCGCGCAAGCGATGGAAATCGTCAAGCAGATGCCTTGCCTGTTCATCAGTCAGTTTTATTACAGGGTCCTGATTCAGCGATATACTGCCCCCGATACTGTAATTGTTGGATGGCAGAAGGTTCTGCAGAAACTTATAGTCGGCAGCCAACCACTCCACTTGCATATCGTGATGTGCAGCAAGATTACTTACACGATTGGGTATAGGTATTACCACAAGGTCGTTCTTCACTATGTGATAACAACGCTCATTAAACACAAAGCTCCCCTCACCTGCAAGGCATAGCAAGTGCATACAAGTATGCTCCAACTCTTGGGAGTTCATCTCGTAGAAATCCGTGGAATATTTGAAATCTATATTCATAATTTCTTTATAAACAGTGCAAAAATACAATATTTTTTCAATAAAAAAGCACGATTTAGGCAAAAAGTGAAAAACATGGTGCATTTTGTGAAACAAGGCTATAAAAAATTCTTCGTACCTTTGCACCCAGAAACCTAAAAAAGAAAACAATTATGGATATTTTCAAGCAGTTAAGTTCTGGTGCTGATGTCGATATGGCAAAGCCAGAGTATGCAGAGGCCATCAAAGAGATTGCCGAAGCTTCAGCCTTTCTTCTCGGTGAACATGCAAAATTCATTACAGGTACCGACCTGCTCATTGATGGAGGTGTTATTGCGAGCATACGTACAGGAGAATATAAATTAGGATAAAAACAGTCATTATGAATATCAAAAGTATCATCACAGCCGCTATGGCATTGCTTGTTTCAACGGCTTGCAGCGGCGATGCAAAACAGGAAAAAGTTATGAATAAAGAAGGAAAAGCATTGGTAGTTTTCTTCTCACATGCAGGAGATAATTACTCAGTAGGAAATATCAAGGTGGGCAACACTAAGATTGTTGCCGACTATATCACAGAGTTGACAGGGGCAAAGCAATTTGAGATTGTCACCCATAAGTACGATGGTATGGCATACAATCCGCTCATAAAACTTGCAAAGGAAGAGACAGCGAGGGGCGAATTGCCTGAGTATGAGGGCGACATCGACCTGTCAAAGTATGATATCGTGTTCATTGGCGGTCCCGTTTGGTGGGGTACCTATCCGCAGGTGATGTTCTCTTTCTTCAAGAAGCATACCAACGATTTGAAGGGTAAGACCGTCATTCCATTCACCACACACGAAGGTAGCGGACTTGCCAATTGCGTAGAGGACGTGAAGAAAGCCTTCCCTGGCGCAAACGTACAGAAGGGGTTCAGCATCTACGGTCATGAGGTGCGCACGGGAAAAGCCAAAGTAGAGAAGTGGATAAAAGGACTTGGATATTAAGAACAGAAAACTATGGAACACATAAAATTATATAACGGCGTTGAGATGCCGACATTAGGCTACGGTGTGTTTTTGGTTAGTCCTAACGATTGTGAGCGTTGCGTGAGTGATGCCTTAGAGGTAGGCTATCGACTGATTGATACGGCACAGGCTTATCAGAATGAGGAAGGCGTGGGTAATGCCTGGCGAAAGAGTGGTATCAAGCGCGAGGATCTATTCCTTGTAACAAAGGTATGGATTTCAAACAATGGAGAAGAAAAGGCCACTAAGAGCATTGACGAGAGTCTGCGAAAGTTGCAAACCGAGTATATCGACTTGCTACTCATCCATCAGGCCTACGGCGATGTGTTCGGCACATGGCGAGCTATGGAGAAAGCTTATCGTGCAGGCAAGGTTCGTGCCATAGGTGTGAGTAATTTCCAGGCAGGAAGATTCTTCGACTTTGCACACTATGTAGATGTGAAGCCGATGGTGAATCAGCTACAATGTAACACGCTAATCCAGCAGGTTGGCATAGAACCTATCCTTGCAGAGACCGACACGAAGATTATGGCGTGGGGACCTCTCGGCGGACAAGGCGTAGAGGGCATAGTGAAGAGCGAAGAACTAACTGCCATTGGTACGAAATACAATAAGAGTGCCGCACAAGTGGCTTTACGCTGGCTCACCCAGCGTGGCATAGTCGCTATACCAAAGTCCACCCACAAGGAGCGTATGGCACAGAATATCGACATTTTCGATTTTACTCTGACTGACGATGATATGGCTCAGATAGGCAAAATGAACCAGCACGACTCAGGCACCATCAATTTCAACGACCCGCAGTTTGTGAAATACCTAATTGAGAACTACGGCTGATTATTTCCCTAAGAACTCGCTTGGCGTTATGCCTGTTATGAGTTTGAAGAGACGGGTGAAATGATGTGGGAAGTCGAAACCGAGAAGGCGAGATGTCTCGCTTATGTTGTGACCGTTCATCAGCAGACTCTTGGCTTGGTTGATTACGTATGTGTGTATGTAGCCTATGGCAGTACCGCCTGTCTCCCTATGCACCATATCGCCAAAATAACGTGGGGAATAAGCCAGTTCAGAGGCACAATAGGTTACGGTGGGCAGACCGAGAGAGAGCTGGCGGTTCTCACGGAAATACTGTTGCAGCAGATTGTGAAAGCGTTTCAGTATGTCGTTGCCATCCTTGTCTTCTTCCGAGATCTGACGCTGATAGATGCGGTTGCAGTATTCCAATACGAGATGCAGATAGCCCAGCAGGATGTTTCTTAGTGAGGGAGAATCGTCGTGCGATATAAGTTCCTGTCGCATCTGTGTGACCAACTGCGTTATGCAGAGCCATTCGTTTGGCTGCATACGCAGGGAGTCGGTAAAGAAATAGGAGAAGAACTGGTAGCGGTCTATCTGCCGTTCCAGTTCTGAGCCGTGCATGAGTTCGGGCGACCAAAGAAGCACCCATCCGCTCAGCGATATACGCTCGCCATTATCTTCCAGTCCGCCTATCTGCCCTGGTTCTACAGCTATGATAGAGGCATCGCTCACCTGTAGCGTCTTCATGCCATAGGAAAGGATGCAGGGGAACTGACGCTGGATGAAGAGCCCATACACGCCATAGTTGTTTAGGCTGTGGCGGAATGGGGCAAGCTCGTCATAATGGATGATGCTTAACAACGGATGCAGCACGGGAGCATCAACAAAGCGTGCATAGTCGTTAGGGTTGTCAACTTTCAGAATCTTCTTCATACGAAGTATAAATTATAAATGACTCAAGTTTCGCAAGTTGAGAACTGTCTGGAAGACAGTACTATGAGTAACCCCGTACATACGAGTGAAACGAGGATGTGCGGGGATATAGTGCCAATCCCGCCTAACTGCCTGGAGGGCAGTACATAGATAATCAGGTACAGCCTTCCAGGCTGGGAATGTAGTTGTTGTTTGCTATCCGTGGGCATCCTCTCCTTCGTCGAGTATGCCTACGGTTACGCATAGTGC
>CADCHG010000080.1 GCA_902801155.1 uncultured Prevotellaceae bacterium
GAGAGCGGTCTTCGTAGATTACCTGCTGTTTGTTTGTATCAACGGCATGGAAGACAACCTCATAACCGAGTCCGCCACAGAAGGTCTTGATTTCAAGGTTTAGGAGCTCCTCGTATTCGCCAGGGGCATAGATGTGGAGTGGGGCGGTGCGGCCATTCAGACCGAATGTGCTTATCATTCCTATCAGACCAAGCACATGATCACCGTGAAGATGTGAGATGAACACGGCATATATCTTAGTGAAGTTTAGGCGCGATTTCCTTACCTGCTGTTGGGTACCCTCGCCACAGTCAACCATGAAGAGTTTTCCCCTTATCTCTACTATCTGTGAGGAAGGGGTATGGCGGGCTGTCGGCAAGGCAGAGCCGCATCCTAGGATATGTACTTTGAATGGCTGCACCGATTAATTATTTACTATTTAGCTATTTACAGTTTACTATTTATTTACTATTTCCTGATATTTACTATTTTAAACTTGGTCATGGACTTGCGAAAATAGTACATAACCTAAATGGTACATAAATAGTAAATAGTAAAATAGTAAATGTTATTGTCTTTTATAAACGAATATTCCCTTTGAGTTCTCCAAAGAGAGACTATCGGCACCGAGAGCAAGGACTTCGAATGTGTCGGTATTAAGGATGAGTTTGCCATTGCAGGTGGTCCATGCGGTGTAAGGCTTGCTCTCAGCCTGTATGCTACTCTCAATACTGCCGTCTTCGTTGATGGTGAAGTTCTTGTCAAGGGAAGTCCAGCGGCCGAGCAAAGTCGTGAGGTTGATGACCTTATGTGCAATGTTTTCCTCTGCGGTCTTGTAGTAGGTAACAGCCATTCTGTCGCCGCTCATCAAGCCGCCTTGTATGTCACTGCCTCTTTCCTCGTCAATAGTGAATGTGAGGGCTTTGCCATCATCGGTTACGAGTTCGAGAGTGTTCATCATCGTGCCCTCTCCGCATTTGCCATAAATCGTGGAGTCTGCGATTCCGGCATTGAGTGTATCTCTTTGTGTCTCAGCGTTGTCTGTCTTGCCGCCGTTACAGCTTGAGAGTAATGCCAGACAGCCGAAAACGACTGTGAGTATTATTGATTTCTTCATCATTTCTTCACTTTTTATTTTCGTTTGCTTTCGCTTCATTCCATAGCGCATCCATCTCTTCGAGAGTCATCTCGGTCATAGGTTTGCCGAGTTCCTTTGATTTCTGCTCAATATAGTTGAAGCGACGGGTGAATTTCTGATTCGTCTTTTCAAGTGCTGTATCAGGATTAAGGTGATACAATCTTGCAGCATTGACGAGAGAGAACAAGAAATCGCCTAATTCTTCAAGAGAGCGCTCCTTGTCTTCCTTGCGGAGCTCAGTCTCAAGCTCTTCCAGTTCTTCGTGAACCTTTGCCCAAACATCTTCCTTCTTCTCCCAGTCGAAGCCCACGTTAGTGGCCTTGTCCTGAATGCGATAGGCTTTGATTAGGCTTGGCAGGGAACTTGGAACGCCTGAGAGTACGGTCTTGTTTCCGTCTTTCTCTTTCTGTTTAATCTGTTCCCAAACAGCACTCACGTCATCGCTCGTCTCAGCCTTAACTTCGCCATAGATGTGAGGGTGACGGAATATGAGTTTGTCAGCTTCCTTGTTGCAGACATCGGCAATATCAAATTCGCCTTTCTCCCTGCCTATGATGGAGTAGAAGATGACATGCTCAAGCACGTCACCAAGTTCTTTCTGAATCTCCTTAGGCTCGTTCTGCATGATGGCGTCGCAAAGCTCGTATGCCTCTTCAATGGTATGAGGACGCAGGCTTTCGTTTGTCTGCTTACGATCCCAAGGGCATTTTTCACGCAGATTGTCGAGAACATCGATTAATCTGCCAAATGCCTCAAGTTTTTCTTCTCTTGTATGCAATTTTTGTTTATAGTTTTAAGATTTTCATTGCAAAAGTAGAAAAATAATGTGAGATACCCAAATTTTTGAGAAAAAATGTGTATCTTTGCACCTCGATTATAAGGAACGCGCCCGTACGGATGCTTCCTTTAATGAAATTGATAAACAAAATAAACAATATTCAAGATAAATGGAATTAGCAAGTAAGTATGCCCCAAATGAAGTGGAGGCTCGATGGTACCAGTATTGGCTGGACAACAAACTATTCAGTAGCAAACCGGATGGTCGTGAACCTTATACGATCGTAATCCCACCACCAAACGTGACTGGTGTGCTTCACATGGGACACATGCTCAACAATACTATTCAGGATATCCTTATCCGTAAGGCACGTCTTGACGGCAAGAATGCGTGCTGGGTTCCTGGAACTGACCATGCTTCTATTGCAACAGAGGCAAAGGTTGTAAACAAACTCGCTCAGCAGGGTATCAAGAAACGTGATCTTACACGCGAGGAATTTCTGAAGCATGCTTGGGCATGGACAGAAGAGCACGGAGGCATCATCCTTAAGCAGCTTCGCAAGCTTGGTGCTTCTTGTGATTGGGATCGTACAGCATTCACAATGGACGAGCTTCGTTCTGAGTCTGTGCTCAAGGTGTTCGTTGACCTCTACGAGAAGGGCTATATCTATCGTGGTCTCCGTATGGTGAACTGGGATCCAAAGGCTCAGACCGTACTTTCAACCGAGGAGGTTATATATCGTGAGGAGAAATCAAAGCTCTATCACCTCAAGTATTATGTTGCTGATGCTGACCAGAATCCTGTTGTTCTCACAGGCGAGGAAGGTGAGGTCTTCCATAAGGATGAGAAGGGCTACTATGCGGTAGTTGCTACTACACGTCCTGAGACAATCATGGGTGATACTGCTATGTGTATCAACCCTAAGGATCCAAAGAACCATTGGTTGCGTGGTCATAAGGTAATTGTTCCGTTGGTAAACCGTGTGATTCCTGTAATCGAGGACAGATATGTTGATATCGAGTTCGGTACTGGCTGTCTGAAGGTAACTCCTGCACATGACGTGAACGACTATAACCTCGGTAAGACACATAACCTTGAGATTATCGACATCTTCAATCCGGACGGCACAATCTCTGAGGCTGCTGGTATGTATGTTGGTCAGGATCGTATGGATGTCCGCAAGCAGATTGCCATCGACCTTGAGACTGCAGGTCTCATGGATCACATTGAGGACTATGACAATAAGGTGGGCTATTCTGAGCGTAATCAGGACACAGCCGTTGAGCCTCGTCTCTGCAAGCAATGGTTCCTTGCTATGAAGCACATGGCAGATATCGCTCTTCCACCAGTACTCTCTGGTGAGCTGAAGTTCTATCCAAGCAAGTATGTTACAACATATAAGAACTGGCTTGAGAATATTCAGGACTGGTGTATCTCCCGTCAGCTTTGGTGGGGACATCGTATTCCTGCATATTTCCTTCCTGAGACAGCCGATGGTGAGGAGCGCTTCGTAGTTGCTCTCACAGAGGAAGAGGCTCTGAAGAAGGCACAGGCTATTGATCCTTCTGTAACAGCAGCCGATCTCAAGCGTGATGAGGACGCTCTTGATACATGGTTCTCTTCTTGGCTGTGGCCTATCTCCCTCTTTGATGGTATCAACAACCCTGGCAATGAGGAAATCAACTACTACTACCCAACATCCGACCTCGTAACTGGTCCGGACATCATCTTCTTCTGGGTAGCCCGTATGATCATGGCTGGTTGTGAGTATCAGAAGCAGATACCTTTCAAGAATGTATATTTCACAGGTATTGTTCGTGACAAGCTTGGCCGTAAGATGAGTAAG
>CADCHG010000081.1 GCA_902801155.1 uncultured Prevotellaceae bacterium
GCTTTACTTTCGGTCTCATCACCACTTCGGGTGGCTGACAGCTCATTGAGCTTTTCTGTCATCGCAGCATTGCATTTACCAGGTGCATGTACGTGCTTAATGGGTACCGCCAGTGCTATTGATTCATAGATAAGCCATGCGAGGTCAAGTATTCCTTCGTTCTCGTCCACCACAATGACTACATCGTCTTCGCTATCTTCAATGCCAAGTTTCACTATGAACTTCAACTCCTGAGAAATGGGTTGCTCCATATCTTCAAGGCATCTGTCGCAGGTCACAATGACGAAACCCTCGGTCTTGATGCTAAGTGCATAACTGTCGGCTGTCTTCTGTAAGGACACACAAACAGCAACCTTGCCACTCCTTATCTCTGCATCTTCAAGTGCTTCGAAATAGTCGTCGCAAAGTTCCCAATTGAGCTCTAACGAGCTGTCGTTGAGTGACTTTAAGTCAATCTTAAGGGTTTCTAAATTGAACATTTGGCTGCAAAGGTACTAATAATTCCCGAATTGACAAAGAAAAACGCGCAAAAACTTCCTTTTTACCCATTATTTTCCTTGGTTTCATCTTTTTTAAGGTTTTTATTTTTCTCCTTATTATAATAAGTTGTAATTTTGCAGGCGAAATGAAATGTTCTGTTCTTAATGAATCACAGGTCGCCGAGTCTCGCAAGGAGCATGGCGTCAATATACTTACACCTCCAGAGAAGGAATCGCTCTGGAAACAATTTGTCCAGACTCTTACAGGTCCTTTTGGTCATCTCATCCCAGGGTGGGAGAATGGCGATAGCCTTGTCTTCATCCTTGAGATAGCCGCCCTTCTCTCTACTTTCATCTCGTTTTCTGAATACTATGGTTGGCTCGGACTTGAGGCTTCGTATGATGCAAAGGTGTTCTTTGAGCCTGCTGGTATCATTATGGCGATTATTCTCGCTACCGGCATTTCCTTTTATTTCGAGGTCAAGGCAAACCGTGAGTTTGATATCCTGAATCAGGTGAACGATGATGAGCCGGTCAAGGCTGTCCGCTTGATTGGAGGTGTGGAGAGGGTTGTGGCAATACCTCGCCGTGATATTGTAGTTGGCGATGTACTTATGCTCTCAACTGGTGAGGAAGTTCCTGCTGATTGTGAGCTCCTTGAGGCTACTTCGCTAAGTATTGACGAATCAACACTAACAGGCGAACCTATATGCCATAAGACCGTGAATGAGGCTGAGTTTGATACAAATGCGACCTTCCCTTCCAATCATGTGATGCGTGGCACGAAGGTAATGGAAGGCCATTGTGTATGTCGTGTCTTTGCTGTTGGAGATAGGACAGAGAACGGAAAGGTCTTTACGGCTGCTCAGATAACTGATAACGTAAAAACACCGCTCGACGAGCAGTTTGACCGTCTTGGTATCGTGATTTCCGTGGCAAGTTATGTGGTTGGCTTCCTCGTGTTTATAGGTCGTATCATCGCATTCTTCCATATTCACGACACAACATTCTCTGATCCTCAGTTCCTTCCATACGCCTTGCAATCGCTTATGATTGCCGTTACGCTTGTAGTATGTGCTGTGCCTGAAGGATTGCCAATGGCGGTTAGCCTTTCTCTTGCACTTTCTATGCGTAGGATGCTCAAGACCAATAATCTTGTCCGTAAGATGCATGCTTGTGTTACTATGGGGGCTGCTACCGTGATATGTACCGACAAGACAGGCACTCTTACCCAGAACAAGATGCAGGTGGCAGAAGTTTTCCCTGAGCCAACTCCAGAACTGGATATGGTGATGGCTATTAATTCTACAGCTATCATAGGTGTGGATTCAGAAGGCAATGAAACCATTCTCGGCAATCCTACAGAGGGGGCTCTCCTATTGTATCTGCGTGACAAGGGCGTGGATTATGCCCAACTTCGTTCTGATGCAAAAGTGATAGATGAAGTGCCATTCTCTACGGAGAGGAAATATATGGCAACCACAATATTTGGTCCATCGGGCGTTAGCGGCTCCCTCCCTACGGGGGAGGGCGGGGGGAGAGGCCTCGTCTTAATCAAGGGTGCTCCTGAGATTGTCATGGATATGTGCGATTCGTTCTCTGTACCTCGTGCTGAGATAGAAACGAAACTCCTTGAGTATCAATCGAAAGGTATGCGAACTCTCGGTTTCGCCGTTGGAAAGAAATTCTTAGGTGTAGTTGCGATTTCAGATCCTGTACGCGAAGATGTTCCTGCAGCTATCGAGGAATGTGTACATGCAGGAATCCGTATCAATATCGTTACGGGCGATACTCCTGCTACTGCCAAGGAAATTGCCCGTCAGATAGGCTTGGAGAATCCTACTGTCATTACAGGTCCGGAATTTGCCGCTTTTTCTGATGAAGAAGTGAGGACTTTTTGTGCACGTTCCGGTACTCCCCCTCGGGGGAGCGGAGAGGGGGGCCTCATCATCTCACGTGCCCGTCCTATGGACAAGAAACGTCTTGTAGAAACTCTCCAGAGTCTTGGTGATGTTGTGGCTGTTACTGGCGATGGAACTAATGATGCTCCGGCACTCAAGGCTGCCCATGTGGGACTATCTATGGGCGATGGTACTTCTGTGGCAAAAGAGGCTTCCGATATTACCATTATTGATAACTCTTTCTCATCTATTGGAAGGGCTGTGATGTGGGGCCGCTCGTTGTATCAGAATATTCAGCGATTCATCCTTTTCCAGCTTACGGTCAATGTGGTAGCTTGTCTTATCGTACTTGCAGGTGCGTTTATGGGCACAGAATCACCTCTTACCGTTACTCAGATGCTGTGGGTGAATCTTATCATGGATACTTTTGCGGCTATGGCACTCGCCTCTCTTCCTCCGTCAAGGAGCGTGATGCAAGAAAGACCACGTAATCGCCGCTCGTTTATCATAACCAAGAAGATGATGGCATCTATCTTGCTCACAGGCGGTTTTATGTTTGCCATACTATTCTGCTATCTTAGAATGGGAACTCCTTCTTTGGCAGATTTGTTATTTTCTTCTGGCTCCATCTCTATGGGAGAAGGCGGGGGCAGAGGCCTTATCTTCACCACCTTCGTTCTCTTCCAGTTCTGGAATCTCTTTAATGCACGTGCTTTTTCTACTGGACATTCTGCTTTCCGACTAAAAGGTTGCAAGGGATTCCTTGGTATTGCGGCAATTATATTCTTTGGTCAGATAGCCATCATGAACCTTTTACCCGATTTCTTCAACGTAGAGCCTATCGGTATAGTGGACTGGCTATTGATAATCGTCGGGACCTCTGTTGTATTGATAGCAGGAGAAATAGTTCGTTTGTTCTCAAAGTAAGGGTGTGTGTAAAAAATGTTGTACTATTGTACCATTGTACCAAGCAAGAAAATGACTCTGTGACGTAAAGTGTTGATAGGTAGTAATTTAAGTCAAAGTCTGTAGGAAAAATCAAAAGAATAAAGGTTCAACATTTTCCATTTATGCCGATTCCCTTATTTTTTCAGAGAAACAGAAATGTGCCTCTCACAAGGTTGGTATTTTTTGATGTTAACTTTAGGGTAATCCAATAATGACGTTAATGATATTTTTAGGTACAATGGTACAATAGTACAATAATTTTTAGAGACACCCTATACGAATTTATTCGCTTAGACTCATCAAGCTAAAGCAACGTGAGTTCGACGAATTTATTCAGTTGTATATTGTTGACTATCATGTGGTTGAAAGAGCTCTGAAGGAGCGATACCTAATAGGGCAGTCCGTTAGGG
>CADCHG010000082.1 GCA_902801155.1 uncultured Prevotellaceae bacterium
TAGGTTTCCATGTCGGCGAATTTTGCTAATTTCCCTTTTCCCATATATTATTGTAATAGAATGCAAAGGTACGGTTTTCTTTTGAGACACACAAATTTTCAAAAAAAAACTGCGATAATTGCCATTAATTCAGAAAAAATAACTAACTTTGCCGCCGAAAAGATACTAATTTATATATATTAACGATGAGAAAGATTATTAGTTTATCAACCGTAGCCCTTTTGTTATTGGGCTGTGTGAGCCATGACATGGATGATTACCGTGCCGAGAATCCTGCTAATGATGCAGCACAAGTCAATGAGTTTGATTTCTCTACAGTCAACAATGTCGCATTGACTGTTGACTACTCTGCTTGCGACCCCGTTACTCCAGTGTTCTTTAGAGTCTATAATGAGAATCCCTTTGAAGGCGATGAACTGAACAAGAATATCAAGCCGATTTATTCTAACTTTACAGACGCTAATGGACGTTTCTCGCAGACAATAGAATTGCCAAGCTATGCCGAAGATTTGTACATCTTCACAGGTGACTTCTTCATAGATGAGCAACTAATGAATGCAAAGGTTACTGACAATAGGGCTATCGCTAAGGCCAATAGCAGTCAGGCAGCGGCAGCGCGCAGAAGAGTCTCACAAGGTTCTGGCGTATTGACCGACGAAATGACGTACCTCTATCAGACTTCTTATGAAGTGGACTTCACGACAGGTGATAATACTGGTAACCAGATTTATAACGATTGGAAGACATGGTTGGGTAAATGGGATTCCAGAACTGGCCGTCCTGATTATTTGCTAAATTCTGACGATCCTTCCTATGCTGCGCTTACATTTACCGAAGAAGAAATGTTAGGTATTCGTCAGAGTATTGCAGCTGCTGTCGTTAGAAAGCAGGAATGTCCGATGGAGTTCCGTCAAGAGGCTGACCTGACCTTGCAAGAGGATGCTGTTGTATCAGTGACTTTGGTGGGCTCGAATACCTGCTGGAACAACTGCCTTGGCTATTATTACTATCAGGGCGATGCTCCCACAGACTTGAAGAACATTCATGTTGTCATGCTATTCCCCAATACACAGGACGGACACTCACAGTTCATTAACACTGAGAAGTACAAGAGCAACTATAATGGCAATATTGCCCTCGAACGTGGCGATGCCGTAAAATTGATTTACTATCCTCAAATCGCAGAGGGTAAAAAAGACGGAGCTACTCTTACTTTCCCTGCTGGTACAAAGATTGGTTTCCTGCTGAAGTCGAACGGATGGGGAATGCAGAAACCTAGGGACAACGTTAAGTATTATAACGCCTATAAAGCAGGAAAGGGTAATCTTGCCCGCCAGTACAATTGCTGGTCAGCATCTACCGATGGTCTATCTTATTGCCCAGAAAATGAGGCACAAAGTGCTTATGATGAAGGTTGCTTGTTAAATCCTAACCCCAATGGAGAGTCTCGTACCGCTAAGTTTGCCTATGAGAAAGATGGTCAGCAGTATGCTATCGTTGCTTTCGAGGATGCTGCCAATGACCAAGACTTTGGTGATGTTATTCTGGCTCTTAAGCCTGTTGGCGTATTCCAGAAATTGCCAGTGCCTATATCTAAAACCACGACTACGAATGATGTATTTGCTTATGAGGATCTCTGGCCATCAGCAGGTGACTACGATATGAACGATGCTGTGGTTGATGTCAAGGAAGACCGTGTGTTGACGATGTATACGATTGATAACAAGACTTTCCTAACCAAGCAGATTTTCAAGTTCACGACAGATCAGAATTATGTGGAGGAAAAGAGTGGATTGGCTGTTACGTTGGAGTCTAGAAATGATGCTCTTCCTACTAGCGTCGAGATGAAGAAAATTAAGAAAGGAAGCGAGGAACCCGTACAGGCTAACTTTACTAAGGATGGCAATGTCTATCTGCTGACAGATGACATTAAGAAGGAGCTCGGTACAACATATATTCTGGAATTGACCTATGAAGGAGGTATCCAGGATGATAAGGCTGGAAAGGTTAAGCCTTTTATCTACCGTAACGAAGCAGATGACATGCGCTGGGAAGTACATATCGCGAAAGAGGCTCCTACGGCAAAGATGAATATGTCGTACTTCGGCACCGAGGACGATAAGTCTGATCCTTCAAAGAAGTTGTATTATGTAGGTAATACTAATTATCCATTTGCTTTCAAACTTGCAGGTGTTAGTATTGATGTTTTCAAGAATACTATTCTTAAGCGTGAAAACGAGAGAAAGCGCATTGACGAGTTCTTCCTCAAGTTTATTGGTTGGTCTACGTCAAATGGTGCGAAAAATAAGGATTGGTACCTGCATCCTAATGCAGAATAATAAGAACAACAAACTTACTGATATAAAAATAGGGCGTTCGATTTGCGAGCGCCCTATTATTGTATTTGTGATGTTTACTGATTACTCGATGACAACGGTTGTCCAACCGTGCTTGTCCTCAATCTCACCGTACTGGATGCCACGGAGGGTATCGAACAGCTTCTTCGACTGTGGACCAGGCTTCTCGCCAAATGAGTAGCGCTTGCCAGTGTCGAGGTCGTCAATATAAGAAATAGGTGAAATCACAGCAGCTGTACCGCAAGCACCTGCCTCCTCGAAGGTCTCCAGTTCCTCCTCAGGAATAGGACGGCGCTCAACTTTCATGCCCAGGTCTTCAGCCACCTGCATCAACGACTTATTAGTGATAGAGGGTAGGATAGAAGTTGACTCTGGGGTGATGTAAGTGTTGTTCTTGATGCCGAAGAAGTTGGCGGCACCACACTCGTCGATGTACTTCTTCTCCTTTGCGTCAAGGTAGAACTCGCAGGCGTAACCCTTCTCATGAGCCAGATTGTTGGCGAAGAGAGAAGCAGCATAGTTACCACCGACCTTGTACTTACCTGTGCCGAGAGGTGCTGAACGGTCGTAGTCGCGAACGATAACATAAGGATTGCTGGAGAAGCCACCTTTGAAGTACGGACCTACGGGCGTTACGAAGATGAGGAAGCAGTACTCCTTAGAAGGATGTACACCTACCTGTGCGCTAGTACCAATAAGCAACGGACGAATATACAGCGTGGCACCGCTCTCGTAAGTAGGTATCCACTCCTGATTCAGGCGTACCACTTTCTTAACCATTTCGCAGAACAGTTCTGTGCTTACCTCAGGCATCATAATACCACGACAGGTTGACTGCAGACGGGCGGCATTCTCTTCCATACGGAAAACACGTACCTTGCCATCCTTGCAGCGGTATGCC
>CADCHG010000083.1 GCA_902801155.1 uncultured Prevotellaceae bacterium
GCTCTTCATTGATGAGATACATCGTCTATCGCCTGTGGTAGAGGAATACCTGTACTCGGCAATGGAGGACTATCGCATTGACATTATGATAGATAAGGGACCGTCAGCACGTTCAATACAGATAGATCTCAATCCGTTCACGCTCATTGGTGCCACTACCCGCAGCGGACTTCTCACAGCTCCTCTGCGTGCTCGTTTCGGCATCAATATGCACCTTGAATATTACGATCCTGATACTCTCTCTCGCATCATAAAGCGCTCTGCCCGACTGCTCGGAATGCCTATTGCCGACGAGGCTGCTGATGAGATCTCACGCCGTTCAAGAGGTACGCCTCGTATCGCCAACGGACTTCTCCGTCGTGTGCGTGACTTTGCTCAGGTAAAAGGTAACGGTAAGATTGACACGAAGATAGCGAAGGTTGCACTTACCGCCCTCAACATAGATGAATATGGTCTTGACGACATCGACAACAAGATTCTCACTACTATCATCGACAAGTTCCAAGGTGGTCCTGTGGGTATCGGAACTATCGCAACGGCTATTGGCGAGGATGCAGGAACTGTAGAGGATGTATATGAGCCATACCTCATCATGGAGGGCTTCCTAAAAAGGACATCAAGAGGTCGTATGGCAACGGAACTTGCATACAAGCATCTCGGCAGGGATATGTATCGCACTAACAGTAACATCATCAGTCCATCATTCTTTGATTAAGGTATGAAGACAGCACTTTTCACCGGCACGTTCAATCCATTCACTATCGGTCATGCTGATATTGTGGAGCGTGCGCTCAAAATTTTCGATAGGATTGTCATCGGCATTGGCTACAATCCTGATAAAGGCTCATTTATGAGCGCAGAGATTGAGGAGCGTGTAGCTAAGATTAGGAAGGTGTATGAGAATGACCCTCGCGTGATTGTGGAGGCATACTCAGACCTTACCGTTGATCTTGCAGAAAGGCATAACGCCGTGGCTATCGTCAAGGGTGTCCGCTCAATCAAGGACTATGAGTACGAGCGCGATCAGGCAGATTTCAACAAACTGCTCAGTAACGGTTTAGATACTATCCTCTTTTACTCCCGTCCTGAGTTGGCCGCACTCTCGTCAAGTATGGTAAGGACTTTGGAGATGTTTGGGAAAGATGTGAGTCGATTCATCCCCAAAGGGTAAAGAGTAAAGGGTAAAGTGTAATGTAAAATGATTATACGCAATTACACGACAGGCGGGCTGAAAGCCCAAAAGCACATAGCCCAGGGCATCGCCCTGGGAAAAACAGAGGGATAGCTAACGCCCTGTAAGTTACTATGTTTGCATTCGCTAACGGTGAGTACGACATGGTAGGCGGACACTCTCGGGGGCTGCGAGCCCCCTGCCGTGAGGCACCCCCTCGGTGTTTTTCATAGTTTTTCAGAGGAAAAAGTTGGTACGATGATAATTGGTTTGTATTTTTGTAAGCGAAACAATCAATATACATCCACAATTAAAACCGTACCAGTATGCAAAAGTACAAAATTTCCTTCAAAGGACAAAACATTTACGTCGGAATTGACGTACATCTGAAGACTTGGCACGTGACAACGCTCACGGAGACCGGCTGCAAGTATTCGTTCGCTCAGCACTCTGATGCAAAGGAGCTCTTTGACAGACTGAACAAGAAATTCCCCGATGCCCACTTCATATCGGCCTACGAGGCTGGCTTCTGCGGTTTCTCTGCCCACTATGCGCTGATGGAGCAGGGCTTTGAGAATATCGTGGTCAATGCGGCTGACATCCCCACTACAGGCAAGGAGAGGACGATGAAGTCAGATGCTGTGGACTCAGAGAAAATAGCCTGGGCATTAAAGCGCGGACAGCTCACGGGCATCTACGTCAAGGACAAATCGTTCATGGACGACGCGAACCTGATGCGTCTGCGCCAGCGGTTCATCAAGGATCTCTCACGGCAGAAGAACCGTCTGAAGCACCTGCTCTATACGCAGGGCGTCACCTATCCGGAGCGTTTCGCCAAGAGTGGGACTCATTGGTCACGCAACTTCATGAAATGGCTTCGTGAAGAGGTGGTGCTGCTTTCTGAAGAGAAGCTGACGCTCATGCTGCTATGCGACCAGGTGGACAACACCCGTGATGCCGTTCTGAGAGTGACGCGTGAAATCCGTCGGCTGAGCCAATCGGACAAGTACAAGGAGAACTACGACCTGCTGACCACGATACCGGGCTTCGGCCTGATAACCTCCATGTCGTTGCTGACCGAGCTGGACAACAATCCGATGCGCTTCCCCAACGAGCGAAAGTTTGTGTCCTTCCTCGGACTTATTCCCACCTGCCACGACTCAGGCGAGAAGAAAGTCAACGGCGAAAAGACCTTCAGAGGCAACAAGCACCTTGGTCCGCTGATTGTGGAGGCAAGCTGGATAGCCATACAGAGAGACTACGATCTGGGAGCGTACCACACCAACTGCTGTCAGCGCATGAAGCCTCAGAAAGCCATTATCAAGGTGGCAAGGCGTCTGGCCAGCAAGGCATATGCCGTAATGAAGACAAAGAAAGCTTATGTGCTTCGATAAAGGAATAGAAAACATATGTATAACAACAGGAAAACAAGTCGGACAGACTTCTCATATTACAATGACCACTATTTGCCCTTGATGAGTCGATAAGACTACATCTATCTGTAAGGTTGTGGCATTATACACCAAGATCTGAAGAAGTAATCTGATGAGTGGCTACGGCTCACTACATCTAATAGAAGTTTGATCCGGCTTCCTGTTGCTTATGCAATTTCCAGATGCGAGGAAATCGTGTCTGGCGGGGATTTCTTGGCTGAATAAGTACAAAATAAGGCAAAAACAGGACAAAAATGGTTAAATAATGCAAAAATGACAGTCAATTATTTGGTTTGCAACATAGAAGGGCAAAAGCCATAATAAAAATAAATGCTTTTGCCCTTACAGGGCGAAAGAACCTCTCCCACAGACCTAGGGCGATGCCCTAGGCTATGAGCTTTTGGCCTTTCAGGCCGTTCCCTTCGGCCGCCGACCTCTTCGACGTTCAGGGCGCTATCGGGTGATTGCGGATAATCATTTATTGTATCTATAAAACATCCTTCCCTTTGGGAAGGCTTGGTTAGGCTTTTATA
>CADCHG010000084.1 GCA_902801155.1 uncultured Prevotellaceae bacterium
AGGACTGACGGTTTGTTCTATTACCCAAGAGACATAAAGCCTCTCGCTTCTTGTACTACTACTTCTTCTGTTTTATGTAAGACTCTCAAAGAACTCTTTTTCTTCATGCCGCACCTCATTTTTGAGGCGAAAGCGGATGCAAAGGTACGACTATTTTCCGAAACACCAAAACTTTTCAGGAAGAATTTTATCCAAAATACAAAAGTTTTCGCATTCTTTGACAATACCGGAAATTACACCTTATTATATTATATAAGAACACCTATAAACACCAGCCGTGTGTTGCAAAATGAGAGCCATCTATCGTCCGACAAATCCGGAATTTGTCGGGCACACACTAACACCATAAAAATTCTCGAAACTTGTTGGGGGTTCGAGGCTTTTTTTGTATCTTTGTCCCCGAAAAAGCCAAGACTTCAAGTTCGGTGTTCCACCCAAGTTGCAAGGATACTGCAAGTGAGTTGCGCTAACTCTTGTCCGCTTGTTGTTCGGTTGTTGTCCGGTTGTTGTCCGGTTGATGTCCGGTAATATACTGAATAACAAATGAAGAAAAAGTGGATAGCAACAGAGTAACAACCGGACAACAATAGGTGGAAGATAGAAGGTGTATCGAAGGAAGGACAAGGCTAGAGCGAAGGAAGAGCGAGGAGAGAATGACGAAGGAAGAGCGAGGAGAGAATGACGAAGGAACAATGAATGAATGTATAATTAAAATAAGATAGGAGATTTTGACTATGAAACAGAAGTATGCAGCTAAGGGGCTGATCATGATAGGCAGCCTGCGTAAGGCCGGTGTTACAACCTACGTGAAGCAAGGACAAGTGATTACGCGCGTATCGAACTCGGACGAGAAACGCAGCAATACGCTGGGCCAGTTCAACCAACGCCAGAAAATGCGTCACACCACTGCGTTGTGGAAGATGATGAAATACGGCTGTAAGGAAATGATGTTTACCCAACGTAAGACAGCCTATCAGAACTTTGCATCGCTGGCAAACAGGTTGCCAACGGTATTTGTGGAACGAATACACATGACTGAGGCATCATTTCTGATGCCCGGCATACCGATAAGCGACGGCACGTTGCCGACTATCAAACTGGAGTTAGGAGAGGTGGACGGTGAACCCGCCCTGCTGACCGACCTCGAGAAGGACAAACACTGCTATCAGGAGAAGTTATTCCTCTATACTGCCGAGCAGACTGGAGAGGACACTATTCCGCGAGTACGTTTTAGCATGCGCGAGATTTTGCGAACTAAGATGACGCTGGTGGACGGACACTTTGTGCTGAAGGGTGAGGAGTTCAGCGACGACAAGAAAGGCTGGGCACTAGTACAGGTAATTGGTGAGCGCTGTTCAGCGCAAACCATTGTCACCCGCTGTACGTTCTATAAGCAGTACACCACAGAGGAGGCAATGAAAAAGTCCGCCAAGAGCTATGGCGGACTGACAGAGGCACCGTACCTGTCGCCTCAATAATGCGGCAACATCTTATCTTACTCCCTACGGCCGAAGATGCGGAGGAGGTAGATGAAGAGGTTGATGAAGTCGAGATAGAGCGTGAGAGCTGCGAGGAGAGCAAGCTTCTGAGCGCCCTCGCCGGCATCAGGAGCCTGGAGGAGCATCTGCTTGATTTTCTGGGAATCATAAGCGGTAAGTCCTACGAAAATGAGCACACCAATGTAACTAAGGATATAGGTAAAGCCTTCACTCTTGATGAACATGTTAACAAGTGTGGCAATAATCAAGCCTATCAAAGCCATGAATAGATACTTGCCAATAGAGGTAAGGTCTGTTTTGGTCGTATATCCAATCAGTGCCATTACTCCAAATGTACCTGCGGTAATAAAGAATACGGTAGCAATGGATGACGCTGTATAAATCAAGAAGATAGAAGAGAACAATGCGCCATTGATGACAGAATAGAGAATAAACATCAATGTAGCCATAGTCAACGACAAGCGATTAATGGCAGCGCTGACACCGATGACCAACGCAAGCTCGGCAATAATCATTCCCCAAAAGAGTATCTGATTGCCGAAAATAAGCTGCAGTACGCCAGGACTTGTAGCTACGCCATAAGCCGTAAAGCCAGTAATTACCAGGGCAAGGGTCATCCATACATAAACCTTACGCATCAGTACAGGGAAAGCAGAAGACATAGACAGCTGCTCGTCAACAGACAGATTTTTCAATTCAAAATCGTTATAATTCATGTTATTTCCTTTCTTTTTATTGTTTAACGGGGGCAAAGATACACATTATTTTAGGTGCGTGCAAATGTTATTATTAAAAAAGAATAAAAAACTTGTTAACAAGAATATTTATTCGTACTTTTGCCGAGATATTACTTAAAAACTATGAAGAAAAAGATTATTTTGCTGATATGGGCAGCATTGCTTTGCGGCACTGTCCAAGCACAAGCCACCTTTGTACATCCTTGGATGCAGAAGCGCGTTGCTTACTTTGGAGATTCAATTACCGACCCACGCAACAGTGGTTCGAAGAAGAAATACTGGAACTTCCTGCAGGAATGGTTAGGCATCACTCCGTATGTCTATGCTGTCAGTGGGCGTCAATGGAACGATATTCCCAGACAAGCAGACAAGTTGAAAGAAGAACACGGCGACTCTGTTGATGCTATCATGATATTTATCGGTACCAATGATTACAACAATGGAGTTCCCATCGGTCAGTGGTATGATGAGAAAGAAGAGCAAGTGATGTACGGTCACGGACAGCCCAAGAAATTGGTAGATCGAAAACGTCGCTACATGAATATGGACGGCAACACCTACCGCGGACGTATCAATACCGCTATCGACAAGGTTAAACGGATGTATCCTACCAAACAGATTGTCTTGCTCACGCCTATTCATCGTGCACAGTTCTTTAGAAGCGAGAAAAACTGGCAGTGTACGGAAGACTACACGAACCAGTGTGGCATTTATCTGGAAGAATATATTAATGCAGTGAAAGAGGCTGGTAACATTTGGGCCATTCCCGTCATCGACATGAATGCCGTCAGTGGTCTCTATCCGATGATGGACGAATATGCGCAATTCTT
>CADCHG010000085.1 GCA_902801155.1 uncultured Prevotellaceae bacterium
CAGATTTGATGAGATCTTCGCGGAGCCCTTAGACATACAGTGGACGGAGCACAGCCTTCAGGCTGTTTTTCTTTGCCTGTTTCTATACGCAATGGGCATCGGCATATGGCTGTCCACACGACGCAACTACAGAAGAGGTGAGGAACACGGCTCAGCTAAATGGGGCGATGCCAGAGCCGTGAACAGAAAATACCGGCAGAAGCCTGACAGCATGAACAAGATCCTGACACAGAACGTGAAGATAGGCTTTGATGCACATAAGCACAGGCGCAATCTGAATGTACTTGTCATCGGAGGATCTGGTGCAGGTAAAACAAGATTTTTCGTAAAGCCTAATGTCATGCAGGCAAACTGCAGCATGGTCATACTCGATCCGAAGGGGGAGATACTAAGAGACACAGGATACCTTCTGATGAAGAAAGGTTATAAGGTCAGAGTACTTGATCTCATAGATATGCAAAGGAGCCACTGCTACAATCCTTTCGTATATCTAAGAGACGATAATGATGTTCAGAGACTTGTAACTAATATGTTCAAGGCAACAACACCGAAGGGCGCTACTAGCTCAGATCCATTCTGGGGCGCAACACGTTCCTGCTTGAAAAGAGCAGGCACAGCAAACAACTTAATAATGCTGGAGAACTGAATACGCGAATAGTCAAATGAGAGGGTAACGGCAGGTAAATGCAAGATTGTCAGAAGCTCGGTGAAGTCGGCAGAAGTACACCGTAACAGTAGGATGACGAAAGTCGCTTGGAGGCAAGTGATGTGTACAATATGCCGGAGGCCTATAAAATGCCTATGGTCAGAATGTGCGGTAATAATAACATGGCTGAAACGCACTGACGAATCTTCGAATGTACGGGTCTATAACGGGACGTAGTCGAAAGGCTATGGGACACAAATAGTGTCGTTGCTTGTGGAAGAGTAAGATTCCCAAATATGAAATTCCATGCGGTGTTACAGGCATCGGAAAGCAACAGGCCTATAGAAGGAACCTAAGGGCATATATGTAAAGGTAGCATATTCGGAACGTGGAAAGCTGATGACGCTGAGATTTTACCATCATTGAGGCGGTTGCGTGGAAAGCGGCAATGAGATTAGCTGTCGTATAACTCGCATTAACATCAGTGAGAGCGGAGGCACAAACGATGAAGCTGCTGTAATGGCAGTGGAGCGACAGCCTCTAGTCATGTCATAAGAGTAGGTGCTAATACAAGTTCAGCATGGGTTCATGTAAGACTAAGAGATGTATTTCTCTGAACAAGTATAAAGGAGGATACAGACCATGCTGAAGAAAACAAAGCTAAGGTACAACGAATACTTTAACATGCAGGGCGTGTTTGATGAGTTGTACCAACAAAGCCTAAACGGCAACAATTTTTACAAGTTAATAGAAATAATAGGTTCAAAGCAAAACATAAGGTTAGCGTACAAGAATCTCAGAGGAAACTCTGGCAGTAGGACTAAAGGTACAGATGGACTCACTATTGAGGACATCGGGAGTCTTACGGAGGATGAACTGATTGAAAGAGTTCGAAATAGTCTTGATGACTACAGACCGCAGGCAGTACGAAGAGTATATATCCCGAAGCCAGGCAGTGACAAAATGAGACCACTCGGAATACCGACTATATGGGACAGACTAATACAGCAGTGCATACTGCAGGTCTTGGAACCAATATGCGAGCCGAAGTTTCACAATCACTCATATGGATTCAGACCGAACAGAAGCACTCATCACGCTGTAAGCAGAATGGTGACGCTCATTAATTTCGGGAAAGCGTACTACTGTGTGGACGTGGACATCAAAGGATTCTTCGACAATGTCAATCATGGGAAACTGATGAAGCAGATATGGAGCCTTGGCATAAGGGACAAGCGACTGCTCAGCATAATAAGCAAATTGCTCAAGAGTGAGATTGAAGGAGAAGGCATTCCAACAAAAGGGACACCGCAAGGAGGCATACTGTCACCGCTGTTGTCTTCAATAGTGTTGAATGAACTCGATTGGTGGGTGAGCGACCAATGGGAAACTTACACACCACATAGAGCCAACAATTACAGCTTCAGGAAAAACAGCCGTAATTATAAATCTTGCAACATGAAAGCGGGATATATCGTCAGATATGCTGATGACTTCAAGATCATGTGTCAAAGCTACACGGATGCGCAGAGGTATTACCATGCCACAGTAGACTTCTTGGACAAACGGCTCGGACTGCAGATAAGTCCCGAAAAATCCAAAGTAACGAATCTGAAAAAGAATTCGTCAGACTTCTTAGGATTCAAGATAAAAGCCGTAAAGAAAGGAAGTGCTCGGCACGGGTATATAGCCAAAACAGAGCTCAGTGATAAAGCCAAGCACAAAGTCATGAACAATGTGAGGCAGGCAATCATAAAAGTTCAATGGTATACGACGCCCGAATCGGCAATCCACTACAACAGCGTCATCCGAGGAATACAGAACTACTACCAGATAGCTACCAATGTGTACAACAACCTTGACAGAATTAACTATTCCTTATTAAGAACCCAATACAACAGACTTAACAGAGTAACTAAAACTGTCAGATTCAAAGATACTGACGAGGCATTTCGGAAGAGCAGAAAAGGATTGACCCCGAATAAGAAGCTGTTTCAAGTTCGGGGCGTCACACTGATTCCTCTAACGGATGTCCATCACAGACCACCTATGAATTTTTCGCAGGATATATGCAACTATACGGCTAAAGGCAGAGAGAAGATACACGCCAAGCAAAGGGCTGTTACAACGGCAGACCTCATGGCTATACAGATGTACTTCCCAAAAGATGAAAGCATGGAATTCCGCAGTAATGCGTTGTCAAGGTATGTAGCGCAATACGGAAAATGCTATGTGACTGGCGAGGAACTCACACCATCAAAGGCTATGGCGATAAGGATAAAGCCAAAAGACAAAGGCGGAACTGATTCCTATAGCAACATCGTAATCGTGAGTGAAGCAATGAAGCAATTCCTAACTGCCACGCTGTACAGATGCAAACTGAACGAAGAGAGCAAGGAGAAACTGAATCTGCTCAGAAAAGCAAGGAAACTCAAGTCTATTGAATAAAACTTGTAAACCTACTTGGACATGATGGAGCGCCGTGTGCGGTGAAAGCCGCATGCACGGTGCGGAGCGGGGGAAAAGGTGGAGATAACCTCAAATCCTTACCTATCGCTATATACGGCTGCGCAGATGCTGCTGCTGGCACTCATCTTCTATCTGAAGTATGAAGCTCCCGAAGAAGAGCAGAACTTCGCAATGGTGATGGAAATGCTGA
>CADCHG010000086.1 GCA_902801155.1 uncultured Prevotellaceae bacterium
ACCCAAGTGAGTCTCCTCACTTGCTTCTTGTACTACTACTTTCTGTTTATGTAAATCTTGTCAAAGAACTCTTTCTTAGCGCTCTCTTCCATGTGGTGTCTGGCACCGTTTTTCCGAAAGCGAGTGCAAAGGTACTGCTTTTTCCCGAACTGACAAAATTTTTCGGGAAATATTTTCAGAAAAAAGTTTAATTTCCGAGAAATTGACAACAAAAACCGAAGAACAGACCCCTTGTTTGGAAAATCTGAGCAGAACATGTCATCAAATACAATATTACCTACTTAAATATATAAAGGCACTTACTCATGCCTCATCTTCTCAAATTCCTTGGCACAATCAGATAACCAACCATACCATTCCTCTCCAAAACGGCGGATAAGAGGGTCTTTGAGAAACTTCCATAAAGGCAATTTGAGTTCTCTTCCCTTTTCACGAGCACACTTGCATACGCTCCATTGATTATAGTTAAGACCAACAAGACCATTACTGAGATTTGCCACACGAATAGGATAAAGCGCACAACTGATAGGTTTACACCAGTTAGTCTTTCCTGCCCTAAATGCTTTTTCCGTAGCGCAAAGACAGCAATTCTTCACCACACAAGGTTTCTCCTTAGTGCCAATGTCAAGGTCGTCGTAATAAGTGAATACGCAATCCTTACCTCCAACGATACTCGTGACAAGATCACCTTCCTCATCTGTATAGGCAACACCTTGTTTATCTATTATAGCTTGAGCCTGAGCACTTAGATCAGGCCACACAATATCAAGGACGTTCTCAAGTTCGCCTACTTCTTCGAGAGTTACAGGAGCACCAGCATCACCCTCTACACAACATTCGCCCTTACATTTCTCAAGGTCGCAACAGAAGTATTCCGTAAAAATATCAGGTGACACGATAACATCACCTATCTGTACCATTGGAAGCATCAAGCTATTTACTATTTACGAATTTACTATTTACAATTTACGAATCACCAATTTATCTTCTCCTTGCCATGTTGCTCAAGATAGGCATTACACTTGGAGAAGTGATGATTACCGAACCACCCGCCTCTATTGGCAGATAGTGGAGATGGGTGAACGGACTCCAGAATCAAATGCTTCTGTTTATCGATAAGATACTTCTTACTCCTCGCATAACCTCCCCAGAGAATAAACACAACGTGTTCCTGGGTATCTGAAACTGCCTTTATTACAGCATCCGTGAAAGTTTCCCAACCTTGTCTCTGATGAGAACCTGCCTGATGCTCACGTACCGTAAGGGTAGCGTTGAGAAGAAGAACTCCCTGCTCTGCCCATCTGCGAAGAGAACCGTTATACATTCTCTGTCCCTTCTGAGCAGCAACCTCCGATAATTCAGGAACGCTACCAACATCCTCTTTCACCTCTTTAAATATATTAATAAGAGAAGGAGGCAAAGGTATTCCATCCTTTACCGAGAAACAGAGGCCTTCAGCCTGTCCAGGCTCATGATAAGGATCCTGACCAAGCAGGACAACCTTAACCTTGTCAAGAGGACAAAGCGAAAAGGCATTGAAAATCTCATGTCCGGGAGGATAGCATCTCCCAGCAGCATATTCAGCCTTAACAAACTGAGTGAGTCTGACAAAGTATTCCTTGTCAAACTCACTCTGCAATATTTCCTTCCAGCTATCAGCTATTTTTACTTCCATAAGCGATAGTTATATATCCCCTCCCTCAATGGGAGGGGCTGGGAAATTAAAATCAAATCTATTAATCAACAATCAGGTTCTCACCAGTCATGTCTGCTGGTTTCTCCAATCCCATGATGTGGAGGATAGAAGGAGCAACGTCAGCCAAACGACCATCCTTTACTGTTGCTGAGTTGTTATCAGTAACATAGATGAATGGAACTGGGTTGAGAGAGTGTGCTGTATTTGGAGTACCGTCCTCGTTGATAGCGTTATCAGCATTACCGTGGTCAGCGATGATGATAGCCTCATAGCCAGTTTCCTTTGCAGCCTCGATAACGTCACGAACACAGTTGTCAACTGCATGAACGGCCTTTGCAATAGCATTGTAAACACCAGTATGACCAACCATATCACCATTAGCGAAGTTTACAACGATGAAGTCATACTCATTCTTCTTGATGTTAGCAACGAGCTTATCCTTAACCTCATAAGCTGACATCTCTGGCTTGAGGTCGTATGTAGCAACCTTTGGAGAAGCAACAAGAACACGATCCTCACCCTCGTATGGAGCCTCACGACCACCATTGAAGAAGAATGTAACGTGAGCGTACTTCTCGGTCTCTGCTGTGTGGAGCTGCTTCTTA
>CADCHG010000087.1 GCA_902801155.1 uncultured Prevotellaceae bacterium
AAAATTCAAGCCAGTAATCTTCTCGTATTCCTTTTCGTTAAACGACAAGTCCTTCAAGTCTCCAGTGAATTTCTCCTCCACATCAATAAAATTCAGAGCCTGCCTCAACTTCAACCCGATATGCGATTTATCATCACGTACCTCGAGCGCCACTTTTTTTGCGTTCTCAATATTTGTACTCTTATTAGGTGGTTGTGCCTCATAAAAGGCAAGACTATGGTTCCCTACAGAGTCCTTGTACTTCGCATACGACGGATATTTCTCTGCTATACTCAGTACCTTATACACAATATATTCTCTAATGAACAACTGTAGTTGGTTCATTCCATCCTTTACTTCACACTTTAGGGCACTCAAAATGGCGTTAGCATAAGTAAAGTCCTGGGTAGCATACCATTTAAAATGGGTTCATCCGACAAATGCATAGGTCTTATCGTGTAGAGAAAGGATTTTGAGTTCAAAGAACTTCTCGTCTCTGTATCCATATGCTTGTCTCTTCATTGTTTTGATTTTGTTGTTTATCCCTTCCAGTTTCCCTGTAGAGATATGATGGTCGTACCAGGAAAGTATGCCGCTGCGATGTGCCATCAATGTCATGGCAAATTTCTGCAGCAATGGCACCTTTGAGTCCTGTGCCTGCTCTACCCAGTTCATGAGTACTTGCTGCGCCTGTTCTTTCGTCACCTGCATCCATATCTCCCTGAGTGACTCCTTGAGATAGTATCCCTTCATGAGCGGTGCGTTCATCTCAAGCGCATTCTCCAGCCTGTTCCTATGGCATGAGTCATATATATCCGCTCCGTTGCAGAGTAGCAGCCATCGTGTACCTTTGAGGACCTTACGCTTCATGAGGTCAGCCTCCTGGTTATAAGCCAGCCTGCGGAGTTTGTCCAGCGTGTCATTCATCAGCTTGACAACGTGGAAATGGTCAAAGACGAGCGTCGCATCTGGACATTCTCTCTCACGGATGATATGAAGGCTGCAGACAAGTCTGTCGCCACCGCCTTTATCGCAGACTTTGCTTTGCGTGCCTTCTTCCAGAACTTCTCAAGTGCATCGGCACCTTTCCCGTCTCCTACGTACACAACTTGTCCTGTCAGAAGATCCGCCACGATTGTCTTATAGACATGCCCCTTGCGCACGGCGAACTCATCTATTCCTATATACTCAAGCTTGCTCAGGTCCGGATTGCCGTAATGACGCTGGAGATACCGCTTCTGGATGTCCTTGACCGTATCCCACGAGATGTTCAGGAACAGTGCAACATCCTTGATGGTGCCTATGCGGGATAAGTCAACGACGTAGCGGGCGAACTTGTTCGTGTAGCTTCGCTTGCCTGTCACAAAATGGATCTTCTCCTGGCGGATGCAACCACATGACTTGCATTCCACACGCTGTACCTTCATTCGCAGAATCGTTTCTCTATGGCCAACGGGAACACTCCGTATATCCCTGTATATGCTGCCAGAACGGATAATCTTACGACTTTTACATTCCGGACAGCACAATTCATCCTTACGTGTCTGAATATAATGAATATTTTGATTACCTTTGTACTCTGTTTTGGTACATTCTTGGTGGCGGACACCAAAGGCGTGATACAGATAGCTGGGATTCATATTACTATGCTTTAGTTAGGGGTAACCAAAGGTAGTGATTTTATCTTAGCTATCTTTCTTATGGCTCATTTATTTGTTGATTAACTATGCATTTGTCGGATGAACCATAATTATTTGTTGTTTTATTTGATTATTCTCGAAATATATTTGTACGTTGAGCTATCGCTCTAAGTACTCCCGCTCGAAAAAACTCAAATATATTTGTTTTTTTACTCACTTATTCGTACCTTTGCCGCCGAAAACATAATAAAGGCAGATTGATTATGGAGAATAAAACAAAGAACAGGGTGGGAACACCAATATCTGTGGTCGGTCGTGGAGTGCGCTCGTATATCCGTTGGCACTCCCCTGAAGACGAAAGGCGTTTATTAGAACAAGCACGAAAGGCATATGCAGAATTTCAAAGTGAATTTGCGCAAGCGTGAGGTGGGCGACTCTTTTGAGATGGTGCTCGACCCTTTTATGTTCAATCAAGATTTAACGGCATTGGCTGATATTGCTAATGCGCTTATTGATACAGGTGCATCCAAGACATGCATTGGGTTGGATGTAGTGGAAAAACTGCAACTGACTCCCATTCGTACAGAGGCTATTGATACGGCAACTTCTGGAAATGAAGAGGTCGGTGTTTACAAACTCCTTTTGTCCCTCTATCCTGGACATTTCATGCCTATAGAAGTT
>CADCHG010000088.1 GCA_902801155.1 uncultured Prevotellaceae bacterium
TGAGACCTGGCGATTCACGCGGGAGAGCATCATTCAGTATGTGGAGGTAGAAGAATAGCTTCTATCAATTGTATAAAAAGTTATTACTGTCCGCTAAACATCATAGAAAGTTCCTCTACCCCTTGAAACCCAGGAGTTGAGTGACTTTTCCTTTTCAGTAAGCCCCATATTTGTATTAATCCCCCAATTCTGGCGGTGATTCTGCACATCCTTCAAGCATTCTTTTCAAGTCTTCGTCAGGACTTTCAAGGAATGAGTCCAGATTGATATAGTACATGAGCACAATTCTCACCATGGTAGCCAATCCTGAAAAACTCCACCTGCGTTTCAAACTTTGCTGCAGCAGCGTCATTAGCAGATTTGCTATCAGTGTAACCCAAATCTGGATCTTGATGGCATTGCTGCTCTCGCCATAGAAGTATCTGAGTGGAAAATTCTGCTTTATCTGCTTGAAAAGCGACTCTATCTGCCATCTGCGCCGATAAATAAGGATAATGGTCTCCAGCGGCATGTCAAAGTCATTGGTGAGCAACCGTATAAGTTTCGGTTGCTTGCCTTTCTTTATGTCCACATACGTGACAATCCTTGCAATATGGTTAATCTCGCCTTTACGGAATACCACTACCTGTTCCCTGTATTGCATCTTGCCTGACGGATCCATATCCATACAGTCCTCAAGAAGCTCATACACAAGGTTTCTCTTTAGTTTTGTGACATAAACGACGTTTCTTTCCGTCAATTCCTCAAACTTCTCGTAGTTGATGTACGCCCTGTCCATTGCTACAATCTCACCGTTTGAATACATGCTGGGAGCAAGCATAAAACTATCGTTGGTGGCTGCAGATGTAAACTTGACATCGCATGGCACATTCTCATTTGCAGAGATTACGGTATGCACCTTGATGCCTCCTTTCTTCTTTCCCGTCTTTGGATGACGGCCGACACCTTTGAAAATGAGGTTAGAGAAGAGGGATATGGTCGTGGAATCGATGATTCTCAGGCGTTTTATCCATGCTTCTGTGCCATTTCGTCGGCTGTCCGAGGAAAGAGTGACCTTGTTTGCTTCGTACAGGTCACGATATACGTCCTCGAAGAACTTTTCCGAACGTCTGGAGTTCGCATCAGACAGGGTACTGCGTCTTGGGATAGTTTTAAGACCGAGGTGCCCCAACTTGCGAACCTCTGCTAGCATAGAGGCTTCTATTTCACGCAATGAGTCGAAGCGGAGGATGACAGCATAGAGCATCGTAAGTAGGTGATGCCATCCGTCGAACGACTTCACATACCGCTCACCGCCATGATTGCGGCTTATTTCAATGATTTTATCCTTGTCCAAGCATTTTATTAGCTGTCCATATACCGGCTGTCCGAAAAAATGTGTACCTTTGTTCATGTTATTGAAGTTTTGTCGCAAAAACAAAGGTAACAATTTGGGCTGACTCCACAATTATGGAATCAGCCCTTTCTTTCTTCTTATTAAAACTTTTAGCGGACAGTAATAAAAAATAATCCGCATCTTTGTGCCGATTATAAACGTAAAGGTATGGATATATCAAGAGAAATACTGCAGTTTCTGCACTGTCATCCGCTGTCATCGCGCGACGAGATAGCACGTGGAACGGCACGACACCTGCGACCTGATTAACAGTCGTGAGAATGTGTTCGAGAAGGCGCTGCTGACGCTGGTACTTCTGTCGTATATCCAGGCTTTTTCTGATGGTAACAAGCGTACGGCACGCATCACCAGCAATGCCATCCTGATAGCCAATGGCTATTGCCCGTTGAGTTTCCGTTCTGTTGACTCCATCGACTACAAGAAGGCAATGCTCATCTTTTATGAGCAGAACAATTTGTATGCCTTCAAGCAGATTTTCATCGACCAGTTTGACTTTGCGGTGAGGGAGTACTTTTAATTGTTAGTGCCCTTTTGCTATCTCCGAATTTACATTTTTTTCTTCTCATCCTCGTGCATCCCTCTATCTATCGGCATTGCGCGAGATTTTGACATAAATCGTGGGATGCCGTTTGGGGGAAATTATCTCCCTCGTTGTTTTATAAAAAATATCACGGTCAAAACAATCTTCCTTCTTTTGTGTG
>CADCHG010000089.1 GCA_902801155.1 uncultured Prevotellaceae bacterium
CGGGATGACATTTACGTCTGCATTTATCATTTTAGGATTCGACTTCCGTAAACATTCTGTATTTCAGCTTCTTACGCGGATTTGTCACTAAGCAAAAAAATTTTTTTCTCGCCATTTATCTCCCGACAAAACGAGAAAATCACATTTAGATTACTCATGTGCATCGACGCATCCTGTGACTTACCTTGGAGCAACGCCGGTGCTGGTGGACTCGGAGCCTGATACTTGGAATATTGACCCTGAGCTGTTGGAAAAAACTATTGTCGACCGTAAGGCGAAGACTGGTAAGTACCCGAAGGCCATTGTGCCTGTAGCACTGTATGGAATGCCTTATAAGGCTGATCGCATCATGGAGATTGCCAACAAATACGGCATCCCTGTGGTGGAGGATGCTGCAGAAGGTTTTGGCTCTCGCTACAAAGGACAGATGTTGGGCACATTCGGTAAGTATGGTGTGCTGTCGTTCAATGGTAACAAGATGATTACTACCTCTGGCGGTGGTGCATTGATTACAGAGGATGAGGAGCACTGGCGTGAGATCATGATGTACGCTACTCAGTACCGTGAAAGCTATCCGTACTATCAGCATGAGAAGATTGGTTATAACTATCGTATGAGTAATATATGTGCAGGTATTGGTCGTGGCCAGATGACAGTGGTGAATGATCACCTTGCCCACCATAAGCACGTGCAGAAGATGTACGAAGAACTTTTGAAGGACGTGAAAGGAATAACTGTTCATTCTCAGCCAAATAATGGCGATTATGATTCTAACTACTGGCTTTGCACTATCACTATCGATGAAGATGTGAAGATTAAGGGACAGGAGGATGCTTATAAGACTATCGTAACTGGTGCAGTTGGTGGTGCAGCAGGTGTTATCCATGCTGCAGAATCAGCTCATACCGATTGTGAGCCCAATGCTAACGTAGAGGCTATGCGAGTAGCACTCGATAAAGCGCAGATAGAGGCCCGTCCTGTCTGGAAACCAATGCACAAACAGCCTTGCTACAAGGATGTCCCTGCTTATGTTAATGGCGTATCAGAAGCTTTATTCAAAGTGGGTATGTGTTTACCTGCCGGTCCATACGTCAGCGATGATGATGTAAGGTACATAGTTGACACAATTAAGGCAAATATTATCGGATGAAGTTCCTGAAAGCCATTTGGCAATTCTGTAGTTACTTGTTTGTACCTCAAAGGGGACGCAAGAGATGTAATATGTAAGATGTCTGATGGAAGACACATAGACAAGTCGGTCATGGAACTATTGGTTGTCAGCAGCTTCCAAAAGTGATATGGCCGCTTATCGGTTTTAAGAAATGGCATAAGGATTAAAAGGACGGGGGCAGATACTTGTTTCACAGAAAAACTAAGTCTGCAATAATCAATAGTTGAGCAAAGCCAAGGCAGGAAATAGATGGTTCACCATTCAAGGTACAATTTTGACGTTATCAGAGATTGAGTCAGGTGGTAAGGAACACTTACGGACTGATGGATACGACAAAAATGGATGTTACAGATTGTGATACCCTATTGAAAGAGAATACGATATGACTATAAAGGAGATACAGAAATCGACGGAGTTTCAGACTCTAATAGCCGAATGTACGGTATACGACTATAAGGAAGCTCTGGAGGAGAAGAAACCTAAGAGTTGGCTGAAGAGCGTGAGTGCATGACCCTGCATTATAGCCGTCCCTTCACTGGAGGGACTCTAAAGGTGCAAGATGTTCCACTGGAGGATATTTCGTCGTTGAGGCGAAACCCTGTGCTGGCAGACGTGATGGCGCAACTGGACTATATGGAGAAGCGTGGTAGCGGCTTGAAGGCGTTGGAGTCGTATAAGGATGACAGACGGCCTGTGTTTAAATCGTCTCCCAGTCAGTTTATGACTGTGATTTACTCTGTAGATTATATAGATACAGGTAAAGATACAGGTAAAGATACAGGTCAAGTAGCAGGTCAAGTAGCAGGTCAAGTAGCAGGTCAAGTAGCAGGTCAAGTAAAAGATTCTGTACGGCGCTTGATTCTGGCTCTTGGCGACAAAAGTCTTACTCGAAAACAAATAATGGAACTGTTGTCTTTAAAGGGCAGAGACAATTTCCGCGTTAATTATTTGGAGCCCTCTATGGAAGAAGGTATTGTGTTGAAACTCTATCCGGATTCAGACAATCGACCAGACCAGGCATATTACTTGACAGAAAAAGGGTTGCAATTGTGGTCGGAACTAAAATAATCGAAAACTATTGATATGAAAAAATTTGAATTGATGGCATTGCCGTATGCACCGGAGGCATTGGAACCGGTGATTAGTAAAGAGACAATTGGTTTCCATCATGGGAAACATCTGCAAGCGTATGTCGATAATCTCAACAAACTGCTCCCAGACAGTGAGTATGAGAATATGGCTCTGGAGGAAATTGTGCGAAAGGCTCCGGCTGGAGCGGTATTCAATAATGCGGGACAGATACTGAACCACGAGTTGTATTTCTTGCAGTTTAAACCTGTCGGAGAGGCCGCTCAAGGTCCTAAGGGGGCACTTGCTG